>CAVKBM010000022.1:0-24352 GCA_963654355.1 Bacteroidaceae bacterium
TACCAACACAGCATCTTGTTTTGTTGCGTTTGAAACTTTGCGAACGACCTCGCCCATGGTGAGCGGTCCCTCTTTAGGGTTGATGGCTCTGTCAATGACACTCTTCTGCTCACGCTCTTCGTGTTCTTTGAATGAGTCTATCCACTCGCAGTGACGAGTCTCAGCCACTTTTTGAATCAGCATTGGCAATGTCTTCTTGACATCCCCCAATACTTTAACGGTGGATTTTACATTCTTGTCTATTTCCGCTGGGTCAATGTCTAAATGAATGATTTTTGCCTGCTTTGCATAAGTGTTGAGATCTCCTGTAACACGGTCGTCAAAACGCATACCGATGGCTATCAACACGTCGCATTCGTTAGTTTTGATGTTTGGACCAATATTTCCGTGCATTCCCAAGAACCCCTTGTTCAAAGGGAAATTGGTTGGCATAGCTGAGAGTCCCAACAGTGTTGAGGCTGCTGGAATGTCCGCTTTCTCCAAGAAATCAATCAGTTCTTTTTCTGCGCCGCCTAAAACGACTCCTTGTCCGACGAGCGCAAGTGGCTTCTTCGCTTTGTTAATGAGTTCTGCAGCTTCTGCGATTTTTTCTGCGGAAATCTCTGGTTCTGGAATATAGCCACGAGAGAACGTGCATTTTTTGTAGTTGAAATCTGCATCTTCGTTTTGTGCGTTCTTGGTGAAATCCAAAACGACAGGACCAGGTCTTCCCGTTGATGCAATATAGAAGGCGCGAGCTACAGCCCAAGCTACTTCCTTGGCATTGCGAATTTGGTATGACCATTTTGTGATTGGTTGCGTGATGCCCACCATGTCAATTTCTTGGAAGGCATCCGTTCCTAATGCGGAAGAACCAACTTGACCTGAGATGACGACTAATGGTGTGCTGTCCATCATTGCGTCTGCGATACCTGTGATTGCGTTTGTCGCACCTGGACCTGAGGTGACAAGACTCACACCTACTTTGCCAGATGTGCGAGCGTAGCCCTCTGCTGCGTGTACAACGCCTTGCTCATGGCGCATCAGCAGGTAATTGAAAACTTTTGTATAGTCGTACAGAGCATCGAAAACAGGGATGATACTACCTCCTGGATATCCGAAGATAGTATCAACGCCTTCTGCCTTGAGCGACTCCATTAATATATATGAGCCCTTCATATTTATACTTTATAATTACTACCTCTGTTCGTCAGAGTGATTAGTCTACTATTCTGATTCCACCCTTGTCTGCGGAAGCAACCATTTTGCCATACGCACGTAAAGCCTTTGAGACAACTCTGTCGCGCACTGGCTGCCATGCGTTCTTCCCTTTGGCCTCCTCTTCCTTGCGACGGGCTGCCAACTCCTCATCAGTGAGTTTCACATTGATCGTTCTGTTTGGAATATCGATCTCAATGATGTCGCCATTGCGAACTAATCCGATGTTTCCTCCAGAAGCGGCTTCAGGTGAGATGTGTCCGATAGACAATCCTGATGTTCCTCCAGAGAACCGTCCGTCTGTGATTAATGCACACTCTTTTCCTAAGTGCTTTGATTTGATGTATGAGGTAGGGTAAAGCATCTCCTGCATTCCTGGTCCACCCTTAGGACCTTCGTATGTGATGACAACGACATCGCCGGAAACGACATCGCCACCCAAGATTCCTTTGCAAGCGTCATCTTGTGATTGGAATACCTTCGCCGGCCCGCTGAACTTCCAAATGCTCTCGTCAACACCAGCTGTCTTGATGACGCATCCGTCGAGTGCGATATTGCCTTTCAGCACACCCAAACCACCATCTTTTGTGTAGGCGTGTTGCAAATCACGGATACATCCGTTCTCGCGATCTGTGTCCAACGTGTCGTAGTAGTTCTCTTGAGAACCCAACTTCAAATTGAACTTGTTGCCCGGTGCGCTCTTGTATTTTTTGATTGCTTTTTCCGTAACATTTTTGCTTGTAATGCAGTATTGATCGATTGCTTCACCTAATGTGAGTCCGTCAACACGCTTTACGTTAGTGTCTACCAATCCGCCTTTTGCCAACTCATTCATAATAGAGATGACACCACCTGCACGGTTCACGTCCTGGATATGGTATTTTTGAGTGTTAGGAGCAACTTTGCAGATACATGGTGTTTTGCGAGATAGCATATCAATGTCGTCTATGGTGAAGTTGACTCCTGCCTCGTGTGCTACCGCCAAAAGGTGAAGCACCGTATTGGTAGAGCCACCCATGGCGATATCCAAAGTCATCGCGTTTAGGAACGCCTGACGAGTGGCTATGTTAAGTGGTAAGACGCTTTCATCTCCGTCTCTGTAATATTTGTATGCGTTGTCAACGATAGTCTTGGCAGCATCGATGAATAACTGCTCACGGTTCTTGTGGGTCGCCAAGATACTACCGTTCCCAGGCAATCCAAATCCGATGGCCTCGTTCAAACAGTTCATTGAGTTGGCTGTGAACATTCCAGAACAAGAACCACACGTTGGACAGGCGCAATCCTCAACTTTTCGAATTTGGTCGTCGGGAAGGGTGTCGTCTGCAGACATAATCATGGCGTCGATAAGGTCTAAATGACGGTCGCCTAATTGACCTGCCTCCATTGGTCCACCAGAAACAAAGATTGTAGGAATGTTCAAACGCATAGTGGCGAGGAGCATACCTGGGGTAATTTTGTCGCAGTTGCTGATGCAAACCATTGCGTCTGCCTTGTGGGCATTGACCATATATTCTACGCTGTCAGCAATCAAATCGCGAGATGGAAGAGAGTAGAGCATGCCGTCGTGTCCCATTGCGATGCCATCGTCAATGGCGATGGTGTTGAATTCTGCCGCAAAACAACCTAACTTCTCAATTTCAGCCTTTACTTTCTGTCCGATCTCATGCAAATGAACGTGTCCAGGCACAAATTGAGTGAATGAGTTGACCACCGCGATGATGGGTTTGCCAATCTGTTCTTCCTTCATTCCGTTTGCGCGCCATAAGGCTCTCGCACCTGCCATTCTACGTCCCTGCGTACTGAATGAGCTTCTTAATTCGTGTTTCATATACAGTATAACCTTTATTTTTTGTCGATAGAAATTGTCTTCGCCTTTTCTATATTAAAGTTCGGACAAACAAGCAATTTAGCGCAAAGTTAGCAAATATGAAGATAGATTTGAAAATTTTACTATAATTTTGCGAGGGTGTCGTTTCATTCTGCTAAATTCATTTGAAGAAAAATTAAAGCTATGTCTCATAAGAGTATCATAATCACGGGAGGGGCTGGTTTCATCGGTTCTCATGTTGTTAGATTGTTTGTTAACAAGTATCCAGAATATAAAATCATCAATTTAGATAAATTGACCTATGCAGGTAATTTGACTAACTTAAAGGATGTTGAGGATAAACCTAATTATAAGTTTGTCAAATTGGACATTTGCGATTTTGATGGGGTTTATAGATTATTGCAAGACGAAAAGGTGGACGGCATTATTCACCTTGCGGCGGAGAGTCATGTGGATCGTAGTATCAAGGATCCTTTTACTTTCGCCAAAACGAATGTGATGGGTACGCTTTCTCTCTTGCAGGCAGCAAAGCTTTATTGGGAGTCGCTTCCAGAAAAGTATGAGGGAAAACGTTTCTACCACATTTCGACGGATGAGGTCTATGGAGCGTTGGAGTTGAATTGCCCAAGTGGTAAAAAATCAGATATTTCTGCTCATGAGGTTTACGGAGACGAGTTTTTCCACGAGTACACGAAGTATAATCCTCATTCTCCTTATTCTGCAAGTAAAGCGAGTAGCGACCATTTCGTTCGCGCTTTTCATGACACATACGGAATGCCGACGATTGTGACGAATTGCTCTAATAACTATGGACCTTACCAGTTTCCTGAGAAGCTGATACCTTTGTTTATCAATAACATCCGACATAGACGTCCTTTGCCAGTATATGGTAAGGGGGAGAACGTTCGTGATTGGCTCTATGTCGTAGATCATGCACGTGCTATTGATGTGATTTTCCATAATGGGAAGATTGCGGAGACATACAACATCGGAGGTTTCAACGAGTGGAAAAACATTGATATTATCAAAGTCGTCATCAAGACGGTTGATCGTCTCCTTGGCAGAGCAGAGGGGGAAGACTTAAATCTTATCACTTATGTAACCGATCGTGCGGGTCATGATGCGCGTTACGCCATTGACTCTTCAAAGTTAAAAAAAGAGTTGGGGTGGGAGCCTAGTTTGCAGTTTGAGGAAGGCATAGAGAAGACGGTGAAGTGGTACTTAGACAATCAGGCATGGTTGGAAAACATCACGAGCGGTGCGTATGAGAAATACTATGAGGAGATGTACAAGGGAAGGTGAGATCTCTTAGAGAAAATAGACAGGCGGATAGTTTGTCTCTTGTAACGGCGAGTGCTAGTGTACTCGCCGTTACAATTTTGTGAAAACTTGACATGTTTTGATTCTTGTGTAATAATACTATAATTTTTGCGTTATAACGAAAAACAGAGATAATAAACAGAAAAAAACAGAATGCTTATGGTAAATGCTTACACGAATGAAACTAAGGAAAATGATTTGGTGGTAGATGAATTAACGGAAATGTCGGTAGAGGGGGAAAAAGAACCGTCTAAGGATGTCCTCTCTTTTATAGAGCATTTCGCTCATTCTCTTTATACAGTAGGGGCTGAACGAGGTCTTAAAGGTATGGTGATTTCATTGAACTAGCCTTTGTGGGTAAGGGAATGTTCAACATTTTCCGAAAAAAAAGAGACGACTATTCAAAGTGCGTCTCTTTTTTTGTGGTGTCTTCTACATCTCGATTTCAAACTTAAATTCTTGAATGATATCTTTTAGCGCAGGATTTGCCTCCATCTCTTGGTTGAGGTATTCTCTTGGCGATAAAGACTTGTCAGCATCGGAGGTTTCTTCGATGGAGGTGTTGAGCGTTACTTTCCCGTTTTTCAACTCAATGCGAATGAAGTTGAGAAGGTCAATCATCTCTTCTTGCATGGCTTTTTCCTGCGAGGCATTGTCTACTTGCTGAACGAGAACGAATTTTTCGGTGAGGGTTGGTTTGTGTCCCTCCATCGTATTAATGAGGATTTGTCTACCTGCTTCTATGCTGCGTATATACTTGTTCCATACTGCAATCATCTCTTCTTGGGTGAACGGTGTATTGGCAGCGATTTGTGTTAGAACGGCCTCTTGTTCTCCTGCTTTTTCTTCCTTCGCTTTCATTCTGTCGGCGATGGAGATGTGTCCTTTCACCGAGACTGTTGGTCGAGTCTGTGGTGTTATTCTTGCTGTTTGAGACGTATTGTTTGTCGCAGTAACTGTTGGACCGCTTTGTTGTGGCGAAGTTGGAGAGTTGCTTGATGAGCCAGGCGCTTTTTGAGGTTGGATAGTAGGAATGGCTGCGTCTGGGAAAAAATGCTTAATCAAGAACGGTGTTCCCGAGAGCAGTTCCTCTAAGTCGTCATATTTTTTTTTTGTCCGACAATTGACAAAGTCGGATAAGCGTCAGTTCAACGAGTAGTCTTTTGTTTTTACTTATGCCGTAGTTCAGACTACATTGATTGGTGAGTGATAGTGCTTTTATCAGAAAATCTTCGTTGCACGCTTGCACTTGCCGTTCATATTGTTTTTTTGTCTCTTCTCCTACTTCAAGCAGACTGGCTGTTTTAGGGTCTTTGCAGACTAACAGATTTCTGAAATGGGAAGCAAGTCCGTTGACAAGGTGTTCTGCTTCAAAACCTTTAGACAAGACTGTGTTGAGAGTCAGCAATGCTTGTGATATGTCTTCTTGCAGAAAATTGTCTGTCAGTTTGAAATAGTAGACGTAGTCGAGGACATTGAGGTTTTCAATAACGTTCTTATAGGTTACCTGACCGTTTGTGCAGACTGTCACTTGGTCGAAGATGGAAAGTGCGTCGCGCATTGCTCCATCCGCCTTTTTTGCGATGACGTCAAGTCCCTCTCTGTCGGTGGTGATACCTTCTTTTTTTGCAATCATCTCCAGTTGTTTGATTACATCTGGAATGCCGATTCTGTTGAAATCGTAGATTTGGCATCGAGAGAGAATGGTAGGCAGAACTTTGTGCTTTTCTGTTGTTGCCAGAATGAAAATGGCGTAAGAGGGAGGCTCTTCCAAAGTTTTCAAAAACGCGTTGAACGCTGCCTGCGAAAGCATGTGGACCTCATCGATAATGTAAACGCTGTAGTTTCCGATTTGCGGTGGAATTCGCACTTGTTCTATCAACATACGAATGTCGTCCACTCCGTTGTTTGAGGCAGCATCCAATTCGTGTATGTTGTAGGAACGATGTTCGTTGAACGACTTGCATGATTCACATTCGTTGCATGCTTCAAAGTCTGCCGAGAGGTTCTGACAGTTTATCGTTTTGGCAAAGATTCTGGCACAGGTTGTCTTTCCAACTCCTCTTGGTCCACAGAAAAGATATGAATGGGCCAATTTCCCATTAGAAATCGCACCTTTTAGCGTGTTGACAAGAGACTCCTGCCCGACTACCGATGAAAAGGTGGATGGTCTATATTTCCTTGCTGAAACGATAAAACTTTCCATATTCAATTGTTTAGTACAAAGGTACGCTTTTCAATGTTAATTATAAAAGAATTAGTAGGGAAAGGTGAGAAGTGTGTTTTAATAAAAGGGAATGTATTTGATCATACTCGTTGAAGATTAGAATATAAAAAAAGAGGGCAGATTGCGTCCTCTGCCCTCACTTTTCATAGCTAAGATTTTTTTTGACAAGATTTTATGGTTCTCTATATTATATTAAGTTTGCGATCTTACCAAAGAAAGGGAAGCCTCGCTGAACCCTTTCTGTATTTTACAAACATCAGCAGAATCCTACATTGTCAAAGCCAGACGTTATTAAAACCATTATTACACTTATATCAATATTCATTAACTACTGACGGTGCAAAGATAAAGCATTTCCCTGTCGTTGGCAATGAAATATTATCCTAAAAAAATGGATTTTTGTTCCATTTTTTTGTGGTTATTGTTTTTTGACAGTGGATTTTATTCGCTGTTAAAAGTGAACATTTTATCATTAAGTATTTATGTAACAAATTGTTATGTGTATACTATTTTATGTCTGATGGATTGCAGTTATAGTAAGATTTAAATTTACGGCTAAAGTAAAAGGGGTCGTTAAATCCGACCGAGTAAGCCACTTCTGATACAGATAAATTTTTGTTTTGTAACAGAAGATTGCGTGCCATGGTCATTCGATAGTCTGTTAGAATCTCAGTCGGTGTCTTGCTGGTGATGTTTTTCAACTTTCTGAAAAAAGTGGACTTGCTCATCATCAGCTCTGTGCAAATGTCTTCTGCGGAGAAGTCGGCATCGGCGTACCGTTTAGCCACAATATCCATGACAGATTTCAGCAGAGGGTCTACGTTTTCTTGTTCCTCTTGGCTTACGTTTGGATATTTCTCTATATAATTTTGTCGTTGTAGATTGTGCAGTTGTAGGATGTTGACAACCTTCATAATCAATTCTTGTTCGGAGAAAGGTTTTGTAAGGTAGTCTATTGCACCCTTGTTGAGACCTTTGAGTTTATCCTCTTCCTTGCTTCTTGCAGATACGAAAATTAGGGGTATATGAGTTAACTCGGGTTGCTTCTTTATTCGTTCGTACATCTCAATTCCATCGCAAATAGGCATTTCTATGTCACTGAGTATAATGTCAGGGGTACTCTTTAGTGCCATCTTGAATCCTTCGTTCCCATTGGTTGCAGTGATGATATTGAAATATTGCGAAAGGATGTCTTTTTCGTGAAATAGCAGGGTTTGGTCGTCTTCAACAATCAAAATCGTGTTGTTTTTTGAATCCATAGCTCTTATATCAATATTGAAAATTTTGCCTTTATCTTCTTTATTGTCACTGTCTTTTTCGTCTAATTTAGTTTCTGAAATTTTTGATTTCGGGAGCAAAATGGTGAAAATGGAGCCTCCTCCTATAACGCTTTTTATGGAAAGTGCCCCTCCGTTTTTTTCAACAAATTCTTTAGAAAGTTTTAGACCGAGTCCTGTTCCAAGCTCTCCGTTTGTTCCTTGTGTTGAATTGATTTCTTCCCTGTGCATCAAATTGTTTATTTGTTCTGGTGTCATACCAACTCCATTGTCTGAAATTGACACTCCGACGGTGTTTTCTGTTTCGAACAAACGTATTGTGATTTTGCCTTGTGAAGCAGTGAATTTAATAGCATTGTTAAGGATATTGCGTAGAGCTGTTCCGATCATTCTCGTGTCCATTTTGCAAAAATGTCCGATTTCATCGGGAAAAACTATGATTGAAATTTGTTTTTCTTCTGCTAAAGGGCGCAAAAGACCGACTACATCTGAAGTTAGTTTCTTTAGACTCTTATCTTGAGGAATGCAACATATATCTTCTCGTTTCCCTCTTGCCCATTCTAAAAGCTTCAGCAGAATATTCTGAAGGTTGAAGGCTGACAAATAGATGCCGTTTAGCAGTTTTCCTGTATCTGCGTCCATTTTGTCTTCTTTTTTTAGCAGTGTGCTGAGCGCGGTAACAATTGAGAACATTGGATTTTTCAAATCATGGGCAATCACGGATATGAGTTGGTCTTTCTCTTTTAATGCAGTCTGCAAATCATCATTTTTGGTTTTCAGTTCTTCTGTCCGTTCGTTTACAGCTATCTCCAATTTTTCATTTTGATGCATAATGTTTCTGAAACGAAGCGTTATGAAGAGATAAAAGGTCATAAGAACGGATAAAAAGACAATAGCGTAAAACCACCACGAGTTCCACCAGGGAGGGGAGACAACAATGTTGAGGCTAATGGTTTTTGAGTGGTCTTGCACTCCCTCTCGTCTTGCTTCAATTTCTAATGTATAGTTCCCTGAAGGAATATGTGAAATGTTGATTTCTCGTTGTTCGTTTATTTTTGTCCATGTTGGGTCTAAACCGTCCATACGATAGAACAGTTGAACATTGTTAAGACCTGAGAAGTCTATCACGTCGATGTTTATCTTGAGATTTGTCTCGTTATATTTGAGTTTTAACCTTGAGAGTTCCGAGAGAGGAACTGGTAGTTGCTCTGAGCCGATTTCAATTTTCTTACCTTTGATGGTCAAGTCGGAAAATCCAAGGTAGTTGACACTTGCATTAAAGTTGATTTTTTGAGGATCAAAGGTGACGAATCCTTCTGCACTACCGAAATAGATGTCGTTTCGCGAATCGATGTAGGCTGCTCTGCAAGTGTAGAAATTGCGGCTGACGGTCTTTTCGTTGACGGGAATGAGTTGATATTCCTTTTTTTCTGGGGTGAAAGAGACAATCCCGTTGGATCCTGCTGTCCAGAATCGACCATTTTTGTCTTTTACGATAGAGGAGTATTGACCTTTGGGAAGAAAGTCCATCCATTCGTGGTTTTGTCCATCTTCTGAAATCTTCATTACACCTTGGTCTGATACGACGTAAAGGTTACCTTCGTCGTCGCATGTGCCCTGTAAAATACTCAGAGGGTTGTGCTTGGGGACTAAGTCCTCGTCGGGAAGGGTTGGAATGATATTGTCACCCTCGCATCGCCATACAGTTCGCGATGTTATCACCCATCGTATGCCAGTAGTGGATTCTGCAACATCTTCCACCCATACATCTTTGTCTTTGAAATCTTTATAGGTAAGAATTTTTCTCTGCCAATTTCCACTTTTGTCGCATTGATAAATACCATCTCCAGAGAAAGAAACCCAAATCTCTCCGTTTTTCATAGGATAAACACCTTTGCTCGTATTGTATGGACGTGCAATCCCAGTGTAAGGAATCTGTGATATCTTTTGTGTTGCAATGTTGAGTCGGCAGAGACTTCCTCCCCATGATGCAACGAGAAAGTTGTCGTTGTTTTCCTTCTTTATAGATAATACATTGTTAGAAGACAACCCATCTTCTATTGTGAAGTGCTTAATAATCTGGAGGTTCTGAGATAATAGATATAATCCGTGTCCGTCAGAGCCCACTAAAATATTGCCGTTTTCAGTTTCTGCGAATGTAGTGCCATCGACGATAGGAAAACCTATGTCTGTTGAATGTATCGCTCCAGAGTTTCGAGTTGAACTGTAGCGTAATATACCTGCGTTTTGTGTTCCGATCCAAATATCACCTTCTGCGTCTTCGTAAAGACAGTGAATTTTTTGCAACTCTTCTGCTACTTGTTGTGCGTTTTGTGGTTCAATCTTCTTGAAATTGAAATTTCCATTGTTGTAGGTGGCTGTCCAAAGTCCGGATCCAGCCGTTCCGAACCAGTATTTGTTTCGAGTGTCGCGGATGACGGCTGTCGCGTTTTTGAATGGTGTCTTTATGATTTTCGGACTGTAGACTTCTCCATCTTCTCCGATTGTGATGAGCCATATTCCGCCGACAAAAGAAGTGACGAGAATGTGAGTTTTGTCTACCGCCATAATTTTGGAAACCATTGTTCCCAACCATAGTTTCTGATCATAATCTCGTAAATGAGTTCCGTCTTTGTCGAACAGAAGTACTCCTGAATAGGTGCCACAGAAAAAACGTCCGAGGTGGTCTCTCTCCATGTCCGAGATGAAGGTTGTTGAGGTTGAGTCGGTGATGTTGGGCTCTTTGTCAAAAGTGTGATTTTGAATGTTATATGAGTAAAGCCCGTTCGTGGTTGTTGCCCATAAATGTTTATTTTTGTCTTCTTTGAAATTGGTGATTCCTTTGAAGTAAGTTGTCTTGAAATCTTCGGGCATAAGGTCGTCAAATGTGTCGGTCTTTCCATTATGACGAAGCAGGACACCGTTGTTTGATCCGATGAGAAGTTGGTTGTCGTGAGTTAGAAATAGGTGAATGAACTGGTTGCGTTTGAGAGAGGGACACTCTTCTGCATAGTAGTTTTTGAAGTGAACGCCGTCGAATCGGCTAAGCCCATATTCGGTTGCTACCCATATAAATCCGTTTTTATCCTGTGAGATGGCGTGTACATAATTGCAGCAGAGCCCGTCTTTGTTGGAGTATCTGTAGAAGGTAGACAATTCGTGGGCCGATGATGATACTATGGAGAACAATAGAAAAAATGAAAAAAAGAACCGCATAGAAAAATCTTGTTTTTATGAGACCTTCAGGTCTTGTTTTTTTCCGTTTTGAAAAGTAAGACGGAAAACTTACGGATAAAGAGTCGTTATTTTATTTCTCCATCCATAGTGATGATAGGTTCTTCCTCTTCAGGAATGTCATCTTCATCTAATTTCTTTCCGCAATATTTGCAGTAGATGGCGTCATGGTCGTTGCCAGGTTTGTGGCAATGTGGACAAGGAATGGCTTTTCTCTGTTTTGAGTCGGATATCATCTGCGCAGAAACGATACCTGTTGGGACGGCTAAAACTGTGTAACCTAATAGCATGACGAAAGCGGATAGAAATCTTCCTAAACTTGTCATAGGAGTAATGTCTCCATATCCGACTGTTGTCATAGTAACGATTGCCCAGTAGATGCTACTCGGAATATCTTGGAAACTTGAGCCTTCCATTCCTCCTTCCACCATAAACATCACAGTTCCGATACAGATAACCAAAAGTAATACGAATACAAAAAAAACGGTTATTTTCTTTGAACTGGCGATTAGTGAGTCTAACAACATTTGTCCTTCTCTCCAAAAGGAGAAGAGACGGAAAATACGAAAGACACGAAGCAGTCGGAAGATTCGAATGGTGAGAAGTCCGTGTGCGCTTGGAAAAAAAATTCCTAAGTAGGTCGGAAGGGTTGCTAAGAGGTCTACAATTCCGAAGAAACTAAAAATATAGGTGTGAGGTTTTGGGGCGCAATAGATACGGAGGATGTATTCTATTGTGAAAAACACCGTGAAAATCCACTCTAAAATGACCAAAAACAGTTTGAACGCGGGGGGAAAGATATCTATGCTTTCTAAAATCACAACCGCTACACTGACTAATATAAAGCAGATGAGTACGACATCGAACAGTCGTCCCAAGGGGGTGTCCGTGTCGTACACAATCATATATATCTTCTGCTTCAACTCCTCGTTGTGCAGAAATTGGTTCCATTTTCTTCTTAGTTTCTTAAACATTTTCCTTATGTCTTTTCCCTAATCTGATAAAACGCAAAAATTAAGGACAAGTGGACAGTAGTGGAAATATCTTATTTCTTGAATGCAATAGATAGAGCCTGCTCTACGTCTGCGACGATGTCTTCCGCATCCTCGATACCGCATGAGAATCGGATTAGATCAGGACGAACGCCAGCCTCCATCAGCTGTTCGTCGGATAACTGTCTGTGGGTGTGTGATGCAGGATGCAGCACGCAGGTTCTCGCATCTGCCACATGAGTAGCGATGCAGGCCAAACGCAGGCTGTCCATAAACTTGATGGCAGTTTCTCGACCTCCTTTGAGTCCGAAGGTTACGACACCACAGGATTGTCCGTTTTTGAACTGCTTCTGTGCCAACTCGTGGTATTTGCTTGATTTCAAACCAGGGAAATTCACCCAAGCCACTTCAGGACGATTTTCTAAGAACTCTGCTACTTTCTGCGCATTTTCGCAGTGGCGAGGCATGCGAACGTGTAACGTTTCCAAACCGATGTTCAATAGGAATGCGTTTTGAGGTGCCTGGATAGAGCCGAGGTCGCGCATCAGTTGAGCAGTCGCTTTTGTGATGTAGGCTCCCTTGCCGAATGCTTTGCTGTATGCTAATCCGTGGTAGGATGCGTCTGGTTCTGTCAACCCGGGAAATTTGTCTTTATGGGCTTCCCAATCAAAGTTTCCACTATCTACGATACAACCGCCGACGTTTGTAGCATGTCCGTCCATGTATTTTGTGGTGGAATGAGTCACGATGTCGCAACCAAATTCAAAAGGACGACAGTTGATTGGAGTAGGGAAGGTGTTGTCTATGATCAAAGGCACACCGTGAGAATGTGCGATGCGTGCGAATTTCTCAATGTCCAAAACGCTCAATACGGGGTTGGCGATTGTTTCTCCGAACAATGCTTTTGTATTTGGACGGAACGCCTTAGCTATTTCTTCTTCCGACGCATCTGGATCAACGAAAGTGCAGTTGATTCCCAATTTCTTCATAGTTACAGCGAAAAGGTTGTATGTTCCTCCATAGATGCATGAGGAAGCGACGAAGTGGTCGCCCGCCTCGCAGATGTTGAAAATCGCATAGAAGTTGGCTGCTTGTCCTGATGAAGTCAACATAGCGGCAACGCCCCCTTCTAATTGACAAATCTTATTGGCAACTGTGTCATTTGTAGGGTTTTGCAAACGAGTGTAGAAATACCCTGATGCCTTTAAGTCAAAGAGGTCTGCCATCTGTTCGCTTGTGTCATACTTGAATGTCGTCGACTGGTAGATTGGCAAAACTCGTGGCTGCCCGTTCGTCGGTGTCCAACCTGCTTGCACGCATAACGTGCCTAATCCTTTTTTCTTATTTTCCATTAACGTTTTTATTAAATATATTCCGCACAAAAATACAAAAAAAATAGTAAGGCTATTCGTTTTCCAAAAAATGGAAATTCTTTTAACTTTGTTTTTGAGTGATGATTTGCATAATTGATTGATAATCAATGATATTTTAATAATATGAATAAATTTATTGGTGCGCATGTGAGTTCATCTGGTGGTGTTCAAAATGCACCGATTAATGCTGCTTCCATTGGAGCCACGGCTTTTGCTCTTTTCACGAAGAACCAACGTCAATGGCATTCTGCTCCACTTACCGAGCAGAACATCTCATTATTTAGGGAAAATTGTGCTAAGGTGGGTATCTCGCCCGACTATATTCTCCCTCACGATAGTTATCTGATTAATCTTGGGCATCCTACAGCGGAGGGGTTGGAAAAATCTCGCAGTTCGTTTTTGGAGGAGATGCAGCGTTGTGAACAGTTGGACCTGAAACTGTTGAATTTTCATCCAGGCTCTCATCTAAAAGAAATCTCTGTTGAGACCTGTTTGGGTCGCATTGCCGAGTCAATTAATATCACATTGGATAAGACGAAAGGAGTCTGTGCGGTGATTGAAAATACGGCGGGTCAAGGTAGTAACGTCGGAAATAGGTTTGAAGAATTGAAATATATCATCGACCGTGTGGAGGATAAAACTCGTGTGGGTGTTTGCATAGATACTTGTCACGCTTTTGCTGCTGGTTACGATTTGTCAACGGTGGAACAATGTGAGAAATCTTTTGCTTTGTTCGATGAAATTGTTGGGTATCAATATCTTAAAGGGGTGCACTTGAACGACTCTAAGAAGGGTGTTGGCTCGAAGGTAGACCGACATGAGAGTATCGGGAAAGGTGAAATAGGTATAACTGCGTTTGAATGGATGATGAAAAATCCTCATTTTGACAATATTCCGCTAATCTTGGAAACACCAAATGAGACTCTTTGGTCTGAAGAGGTTCAAATGTTGAAAGGATTCTTAAAATAGAGTTTAGAATATGTGTTATTATATATAACAAAAATGTAAAAGTATGGAAGATATTTATTTTGGAGATGATAAAGAATTGATTGATTATATTTTATCTAATCTTTCTGAAGAGAGCAAAAAAAACATCACCGCAGAGATCGTTGACGACGTAATCTCTGAGATGATGAATTATTATGAGTCGAAGGGATTCTTCGATGAGTTGGTTGGTAATGATGATGACGAACTTGAGGTTAACACCAGTGAGATGGTACTTCTCATTCAGGAGGCTGTTTCAAAGAAGACTCCTATTACGCTCGACCAAGTTGAGGAAATCCTTGATTTAGAGTATAAATTTGACAATGAATAAGGCTTTTTATGCCTTATTCGTATCTTATTGCTTCAATAGGGTCTAGCTCAGCCGCACGTTTGGCTGGATACCAACCGAAGAAAATTCCTGTCAGCGTGCAGACGAGGAATGACAACACTACAGAATATACTTGAATATAGATAGGCCACCCAAGGATGAGTTTCAATCCGTATGATGCGCCTACTCCTATGATTACCCCTATGATACCGCCTGTTACACTGATTAATACCGCCTCAATCAAGAACTGAGACAGAATGTCAATGCCTCGGGCTCCCACGGACATTCTCAAACCAATTTCTTTGGTACGCTCGGTTACGGAGACGTACATGATGTTCATGATTCCGATTCCACCGACAACCAGCGATATTCCTGCTATACATGCCAAGAGAATGGTCATCATATCGGTGGTGGAAGTCATCATCGAACTTAACTCTTCTTGTGAACGAATCGTGAAATCGTCGTCGTCGCTATCCTTGAGTTTATGGTTTTGTCGGAGTTGTGCGGTGATGTCTTCAATAGCCTCGCTGGTGAGTGATTCTGATTTGGCGGAACAGTAGATTCCGTTCAAATAGGTGATGTTGCACACGCGTTTTTGCACGGTGGTGTAGGGCGCTAGAACGACGTCGTCTTGGTCTTGTCCCATACTGTTGTATCCTTTAGCGGCCAAAACTCCAATGACTGTGAATGGAATCTTGTTCAAACGAATTACTTTCCCAATTGGGTTTTCTCCGTTTGTGAACAGCTCGTTGACGATGGTTTTACCAATCACACACACCTTTGCGGACGATTTGATATGTTCTGCGGAGAACATTTCACCTTCAGAAACGGACAGTTTCCTGATTTCCAAATAATCAAGAGAAATACCCGTCATGGAAGAAGGGTAATTGTTGTTTCCGTTGATTAATTGTCCGCTGCTGCTGCATACGGGCGACACATACGAGACATAGCGCATACAGTTCTCAACGATGCTGTTGTAGTCGGAGTTTTTCAAGGTTTGCATATCCGACATGCTCATTCTGACACCTCCTGCTCCGCGGTCGTTGTTCCCAGGGTGAATCATAATCATGTTAGAACCCATCTCGGCGATCTGCTCTTGGATGCTTTTCTTGGAGCCTTGTCCGATGGCGAGCATGGCAATTACAGAAGCCACACCGATGATGATTCCCAACATCGTCAAAAATGACCTCAGCTTGTTGTTGCCGATGGCCTTTAGTGCTATCTTGAATAGATTTGAGAGATTCATTTCATTTTGATTTTATGCCGATTAGTCGTCTGTCTTTGGCAGGTTGGACAATGCCTCTTGTGCCGACGATATGTTGTTGTTGATGGTGTCTTCCACGACGTGTCCATCTCTCAAGACAATGTTTCGACTGCTGTATTGCGACAATTCGGGGTTATGGGTTACGAAGATGATTGTTCTTCCTTTGGCATGCAACTCTTGAAATAGCACCAATATTTCGAACGAGGTGCGAGTGTCCAAGTTTCCTGTCGCTTCATCCGCTAAGATGATGACGGGATCGTTCACCAAAGCGCGGGCTATGGCGACTCTTTGCTGCTGACCTCCAGACATTTGGTTGGACTTGTGGTTGAGTCGTTCTCCCAAACCAACCATTTTCAAGGCCTTCACGGCTCGGTCGTAACGCTCTTGTGCCGACACATTCGGGTTATACATCAATGGAAGCTCTACATTTTCAATGGATGTGGTTTTTGCAAGCAGATTGTAGTTTTGAAAAACGAATCCTATCTTGCGGTTACGAAGTAATGCTCGGTCGTTTTTGCCCATCGTGCGCACTTCCACGCCGTCTAAGTAATATTCTCCAGAGGTTGGACTGTCTAAGCAACCTAATGTGTTCAACAAAGTGGATTTTCCAGAACCTGACGTACCCATGATTGTTACGAACTCTCCCTCGTAGATGGCGAACGAAACTCCTCTTAATGCGTGCACAACCTCGTCTCCCACAAGGAAGTCGCGGCGAACATCCTTGAGTTCAATGATAACCTTTCGGTTGTCGTTGCTATTGATTTGTTTGTTGTCCTGCATAGCGGCGCGTTTTTATTTCTTTTTCTTTTTGTTTTGTCCTGGATGCTTTGGCATAAACGGACTTTGTCCTCCGTCTTCTTGCTTTATTTCAGATGCATCCAACGACTCTGTCTCAATAGATGAGACAATGACGCGTTCTCCAATGTTCACACCAGATAATACTTGTGTGCGTGTTCCGTTGCTAACTCCAGTTACGATAGCTCTCTCTTCTGCGATAGAGTCTTGTACAACTACCCAAACAGATTGCTTAGCATCTTCTTGCAAAGGTTTCACCACCATGTTTGGAGGCAATAACTGTTCCTCCATTTTGAAACGCAATGCTTTGGTCGGAACCGTGATTACGCTATCCAATTTCAACGTATAGATTGAGATATTTGCGGTCAGTCCTGGTTTTAACTTCAAGTCTGGGTTTTTCGCATCCACGATCACCTCGTAGGTTACAACATTCGAAGTCGTTGTGGCTTGCAATCTCACCTGACGCACCGTTCCCCTAAATTGGTCGTTAGGATAGGCGTCGACGGTGAATACAACTTCTTGCCCCTCTTTCACTTCTCCTATGTCTGCTTCATCTATATTAGCCACGACCTCCATATCTTCCAAATTCTCTGCTATTTGAAACAATGTTGGTGTGGTCATGGTAGCGGTCACAGTTTGTCCTTCTTCAACCTCTACAGAGATGACAACACCATCGATTGGACAATAGATAGTGGCGTATCCTAAGTTGGTGGTTGCTTTTTCTACTTCGTACTTGCTTTTTGTGACGGAGTTCTTAGCACGAATGTATTGATATTCAACTTCTTCAAATTCGGAATCGCTAATTAAACTCTTGTCGTGAAGAGCCTTGTTTCTGTTGTAAACTTTCTCGTAGTATTTGAACTCGTTCAAGGCGATTTCGTAGTCTGTCTTGGCTGCGTTCAATGTTGATGTCAGCGTGGAGCGGTCAAGTTCAGCCAACAATTGTCCTTTTTTTACACGGTCGTTATAGTCAACATATAGTTTTTTCACCGTACCTGACACTTGCGTACCGACTTCTACCTCGGTGACAGGGTCGACTGTACCTGTCGCAGTTACGCTATTGGAGAGTGAACCATACTCCACGGCCTCCGTGTCGACAATCGTTTGCGGTGGTTCTTTCTTTACAATAAGAAAGAAAATTGCGATGATGGCCACAATGACCAGTACTACAATCAAAATGATTTTATTCTTCATACTTTCTAATTAAAAGTTTTTTTTCTGTGTCCATTACGTCTGTTTCTCTATTGAACAGAATAATCAACACAAAAATAATAGTGCGAGTGTCTGAAACTCGCACTATTAGACTAAAAATAATTATTTATATACAATCCCATAACAAGGGGAAAGTAGTCTTTTTATCCAAAATTCCCTTATTTGTGTCTACATATCTCTTCTTCAACGGCAGAAATCCAGTTTTCTCCGTTTTTAGGTTGATAGGTGGCGAATCCTAATGCTTTGCCACTTTTGATGTTTTCTGTTCCATCATCGATATAGAGCGTTTCTTCAGCTTTAATACCTGCATCAGACAAGACGTGATTAAAAATGTCGTGTCCTGGTTTCGTCATTTTGACAAGGTAGGAGATATACATCTTGTCAAAATAATGGTGCAAGGGCTTCTTGTCTGCGGAAAAATTTTCTGTTTCTGCCCATTCGAAAATGTACGGATTCAGGTTGCTTAGCAGATAGAATTTGTAGTTTTGACGGTTCTTCTCGATCCAATGTAGTTTCTCTAAATTTACTCCTTTGATGATGGCTTTCCACGCTGCATCGATGTCTTCATCGGATACATATTTGCCAATTTCTTCTCTTACTTTGTCATTGAATTGCGAACGTGTGTATTCTCCGTTTTCAATGCCATAGAAGAACCCGTTTTGACAATAGAGATTCAGATAATCGGATATGTTTTCTAATCCTAAGGCACGGAAACTATCGCATGCTGCCTGCAAATCGCAGTCAATTATAACTCCGCCTAAGTCAAGCAAAATATTTCTTATCATATATTTTATCCTCAGTTTTTAACACTTGCTTTTTAATTTTCTCTTATGGCTGATTCTCCTCGTAATAAAGACCTAACAATTCAAATTTTTCTGCTTCTTCTTTATTTCCGACAAACAGCATATTAGGTTCAATTTGGCTTGGCAACTGCTTTAGAAATGAGAGGATGTCAAGTTTGACGCCAACTCTCTTTTTCTCGGACAGTTGAGATAGCTCGTAGCAGAAAAGATACTCGTAGAGAGAGCCATTTTCTGTCTTTCCACATATTCTTTCTTCAGAAAGGGGGGCGATGATTCGTTCTCCTATGCTTTCAAAGCCAGCGTAGAGAGTGTCTGTGCTTTCTCTATTGTTGGAAATGTATACTTGCACAAAAAATGAAATCGGCAACGCTTTATCTTTTAAGTCGGAGTAAAGCGTCGCTGATACGATAGGAGAGAAATTGATTTTGCTCTTCTCAATGCCTGCCACTTCAATAGGGGTTGTCTTGGCTACTACGATGTTGCGATCTGAAGTGAGATTTCCTAAGTTTTTGTATAGAAAGAACGAGACGCATGCGATCGCGACTATGATGATGGCTGTGTATATGATGTATCGTTTTCTCACGAGGTCTCCTTGTTATCTTGTTACAAAAAAAATCACACTTTCAATGCTCCGATGATTTCTTTGACAGATTTGAAGCCGTGGCGTTCCAAATAGTCGTCAATGCCTTCTGCCACTTTTACGGTGACACTTGGATCGATGAAGTTGGCGGTGCCTATTTCAATGGCGGTCGCACCAGCCAAGAAGAATTCAATGGCGTCGGTTGCGTTCATAATTCCGCCTAATCCTACGATTGGAATTTTCACAGCTTTTGCCACTTGCCAGACCATTCTCAGAGCAACTGGCTTGACGCATGGTCCGGAGAGTCCGCCTGTTATGGTAGACAACAGAGGTCTCATTTTCTCGGCATCAATAGCCATTCCCATCAAGGTGTTGATGAGAGAAACGCTATCCGCTCCGCTTGCTTCTGCAGCTTGCGCTATTTCGGCAATGTTGGTTACGTTGGGAGACAACTTGACAATTAAGGTTTTGCTGTACGCTTTCCTGACGGCAGACACAATGCTCTCAACTCCCGAACAGGATGTCCCGAATGCCATCCCTCCTTGTTTCACGTTCGGGCAAGATATGTTCAACTCAATGGCGGGAATCTTCTCCAACTCGCTTATTTTGGCTGCCGTCTCGATATAGTCTTCTATGCTTGCTCCTGAAACGTTGACAATCATGTTGGTCTGATAGTTCTTGATTTCTGGATAGATATGCTCGATGAAGTAGTCGACTCCTTTGTTCTGCAAGCCTACGCAGTTGAGCATGCCTGAAGGGGTCTCGGCCATGCGGGGATATGGGTTGCCTTCGCGGTGGTTCAGTGTCGTCCCTTTGACAATGACACCGCCGATCTTGCTTAAATCAATGAAGTCTACATACTCTGTTCCGTACCCGAATGTTCCAGATGCAGTCATAACGGGATTCTTCAACTGCAAATTTCCTATGTTGACGCTTAAATCTGCCATGTCAAGTCTTTTATGTTAAATACTGGTCCGTCTGAGCATACGCATTTGTGTCCTGCTTTTGTCTCTGTCACACAGCAGAGGCAGGCTCCTAATCCGCATGCCATCTTGTTTTCTAAAGAAACTTCGCAGTCAATGTTGTTTTTGACGGCGAAGGATGCCACCGCCTTCATCATCGGAGTTGGTCCGCAAGTGTAAATCTTGTCGAAATGTTCCTGTATCAAGACGGAGTGGTTGGTTACGAAGCCTTTCTCTCCAACGGTTCCGTCTTCTGTTGTGACGAGTACACGTCCTACTTGCTGATAGTCGGTGAGGTTGATGAGGTCTTTCTCCGATCTTGCACCTAAAAGAAAGGTCGGACGGTAGCCTTGTGCTTTCAAATGCGTTCCTAACAATAGCAAAGGAGCAATACCGACGCCTCCGCCTACGAGCAAGAGAGTCTTCTGGTTTTCAAGAGGTTCGGAAAATCCATTGCCTAAAGGAAGAACGACGTTCACTTTTTCTCCTTTCTTCATTTCAGCCAACTGTTTTGTCCCATCTCCAACCAATTGGATGAGAAGCCACAATTCGTTTTTCTCTTTATCTACAAAGTGGATGGAAATCGGACGACGCAGAAATGTCTTCTGGGAATGGTCAACCTTGACTTCGACAAACTGTCCCGGACGCATCTCGGGCAAGGGCGACTCGTCTGTCAGTTTCATCAAAATATGCTTGTCGCCTAAACGATTGTTCGAGACGACAGTCATGTCTAAAATGTATTTCTTCATTGCTACCTGTTTTCGCTTCTACCTACAAAAATACGTTTTTAGAATCTAATTTTCATAAGAACTCTTTCGCATATTCTCAAAATCAAAATTGTGCTTGAGTTTTCTAAGTCGTCAGTATCAATTCGTAATAGTCTAATCCTAACCAACGTTCAAATTTCCAACCTACATCTTCAAAATGTGCTACTTTTTTGAATCCGTATTTTAGATGAAATTTGGCACTGTTCACGTTCTCTTCTGTAACGCCTGCTACGAGTGCGTGATAGCCAAGTGTTTTTAGCCTTTTGAACAATTCAGTGTAGAGTTGAGTGCCTACTCCGTGTCCTAAGCTGTTTTGATCCAGATAGATAGACACTTCGCAGGTGTGAAGGAAGGCGGCCCTTGGTCTCCATGTGTGAGCATAGCAATAACCGATGACTTTTCCATCCTCGTTTTCGTAGACGAGGTAGGGGTACCTTATGATTGTTTCTTCTATACGTCTCCTCATCTCCTCTGCGGTGATGGCGGTGTATTCAAATGTGTAGGTGGTGTCGATGATATACGGATTGTATATGTCGGCGAGGGCTTGTGCATCCTCCAATCTTGCATCTCTAATCATGTTGAAATTCTTATTTCGTTTCTGATGTTTCTTCGTCTTTCTCTGTTTTCGCTGTGTGTGGCTTTTTTAGTTTTACTTCGTAAAGGTCTGATCGTCTGTCGCTTAGATTGTGAACACTTCCGTAGGTGTGTAACTCGTTCAAGAGGTCAAGATCGACATCCGATACGAGAATCATCTCTGTGTTTGGAGTTGCTTCGGCTCTCTTTCCGTCTGTTGGAAAGGCGAAATCGCAAGGGGTGAAGACACCGGACTGTGCGTATTGGATATCCATATTATGCACTCTTGGCAGGTTTCCGACACTGCCTGCGATGACTACGAAACATTCGTTTTCAATGGCTCTTGAGTGGGCGCAGACACGCACGCGGGAGTAGGCGTTTTGAGTGTCTGTTAGGAATGGAACGAAGAGGATCTGCATGCCTTGGTTGGCCATGATTCTCGAAAGCTCGGGAAACTCGACATCATAGCAGATTTGTATTCCGATTTTTGCGCAGTCTGTTTCGAAAGTGCGAACGCTTTTTCCTCCAGTCAACCCCCAGCTTTTAACCTCGTCGGGGGTGACGTGTATTTTTTCGTACATCTCGTATGACCCATCACGGCGCACAAGAAAGCCGACGTTGTAGAGGTTTCCGTCTTCTTTCATGTAAGGCATGCTTCCAGTGATGATGTTGATGTTGTAGCTGATTGCTAATTGTACGAACCGATCGCGTATTTGCTCTGTATATTGGGCCAACCCTCGGATGCTCTGAGCTTCGCCTAAGTGGTTGAATTGGGCCATCAGTGGTGCATTGAAATATTCAGGGAAGAGGATGAAGTCGCTCTTATAGTCGGACACTGCATCCACGAAAAACTCTACTTGCTCGAACACATCATCTAAACTCTCGTAGGGTCTCATCTGCCATTGTACAAGACCTACGCGAACTGTCGTTTTCTTGTCCACATAGCCCTGTTTAGGTGGTTGATAATAGATGTTGTCCCATTGTAGCAATGTTGCGCAGTGTTTCGACTCTTCATCGTTGGGCAGGTAATTGCGCATGACGCGGCGCACATGGAAATCGTTCGAGAGTTGGAATGTCAGTACAGGGTCGTATATTTTGCGTAAGCGAACTCTCTCGATGTACTCTTTTGGCTTCAGCGTGTCAGCGTATTTATGATAGTTAGGGATTCGTCCTCCGAACATGATAGCCTTGAGGTTCAGTTGTTCGCAGAGTTCCTTCCTGTACTCATACATACGGCGAGCCAAACGCAGGCCACGGTAGTCTGGGTGGATGAATACTTCTATTCCGTAAAGAATGTTTCCCTTGGGATTGTGTGTGTTGAAGGTCTCATGACCCGTAACCTCGTCGTATGTGTGATCATCTTTCACCATGTCATAGTCGACGATGATAGATAAGGCGCACCCCACGATTTTGGCTCCATTGATGACGGTTACGACCTGTCCCTCTGGAAATATTCGTATCAAGGTTTTGATCTGGTCTAATGTCCAAAAAACGTCGGAACCGCCATAGATACGGGTGAAAGACTGTACCAACTGTCCGTAGTCCTCGATTTGGAGGTTGCGGACTTCCACTTTATTGATTTTTTGTTCGTCTTTTTTATCTGGATTCATAATCAAAACAAGAATTTTTCTTTACGCTAAGTTAAGTGTAATATTTTTCTTGAAGTAGAAAAACGAACTTTTTCAGCGGTTTGGGCTTCTAATTTTTGCTTTCCGTTTATTATTTCATACATTGCGAGTTGAGATTATTTCGCTATGGAGGACTTGAAGAAGATAATATTAAGGAATTTGGCTTTTCTTATTTTTCGTAAGCATTTTCTTTTGATTGCAATGTGTCTTTGTTGCAATCTTGGGCTTTGGGCGGAAAAATATGAGCAATTTGCGCAGTACACTACAGAGGATGGTTTGGCATCAGACTTGGTGAGACGTATCCGTCAGGATGCCAATGGGCATTTATGGATCACATCTGATGATGGAGTGTCTGTCTTTGATGGAGACTTGTTCAAACGCTATAATATTGAATCGTACCCCTCGTTGCGGCGAAATGACCTGTCGCATATTCATGCGTGTTCTAATGGAATGGTTTTCTTGGGAGGAGCGCAGGGCGTTTTAGTTCGCTATAATCCCGAGAAGGACTTGTTTGAAGATTATTCTCCAGAGGAATTCAAAAAATCTTATTACAAACCCATTGAGGATTTTTCGGAGACTCGTTCGGAAATAGATGTCGCACTCACGTCTGGAGGTGTTTATTTCTTAAACGAACAAGAAAAATGTTTTGAGATGAAGTCGCCATTGTCTGATTCACTTCAGTCTGTTTACACATTATCTCTTTACGAAGATTTGAAAGGGCGTTTTTGGGTGAGTTCTTTTAACGTGCTTTATATATACGATAAAGATGGAAAGCTCGTCAAAAAGTATGATTTAGCATACGAGGATGCATCTATATTCTCGTCGAAGGTGATACCTGTGTCCGATTCTTTGATTTATGTGTCCTGCTTTTCGGACATTCTGTACGAATTTTCTATAAAGAGAGACGGAAGTATTGAAGAGCCTGTTCTACTTCGTTTGCCATTTTCTAATTTGAATGATGTTTTGTATGACGATCACGGTCATTATTGGTACACTACGGATGGT
>CAVKBM010000023.1:0-23820 GCA_963654355.1 Bacteroidaceae bacterium
CTTTACTATACCCCACCGTAGAGACTTCGTTGTCCGACAACCCATCTATCTTTGTATAAGTCTGCGTCATTCCAGTCCCCTTCTCAACAGAAAAGAGTGCGCCATTGGAGATTGAATAGACTTTATCATCAGCATCAACCACCTTTTTCGCTTGATTATATGAGAAATAGGCCGTCCATTTCCCCACTTCCTGAGCAGAGACACCCATCCAACTAACGACGATAGTCAAAACGACAATCCAAATAAAAAAATTTCCTTTTCTCATCATTTCTATCTATTTATGAGACAACAGACGTTACATAAAGCGAATATGAGACAATTTATATTTTATCTTCTATAAAATCCAACAGTTTCTCAACCGCACGCCCTCTGTGGCTGATTGCGTTTTTCTCTGCCATAGATAACTCAGCGAAAGATTTGTCGTACCCCTCTGGCTGGAAAATAGGATCATAGCCGAACCCCTCCGCCCCATGCTTCTCTGTCAAAATCGTTCCGTAAACTACACCTTCAAAAAAATATTCGGTTCCATCCCAGAAAAGTGCGATTACCGTGCGAAATCTTGCCTTTCGATTTTCCTTTCCCTGTAGTTTTTGCAACAACCTTAACATATTAGCCTCCGAACTTTTTTCCTCACCTGCGTAACGAGCGGAGTAGACACCAGGCTCGCCATTGAGAGCCTCAACTTCCAAACCTGTATCATCGGCAAAACAATTGCAACCGAATTTATCAAATAAAAAATGAGCCTTCTGACTGGCATTCCCTTGCAATGTGTTGCTTGTCTCTGGAATATCATCGTGAAACCCTAACTCATTCAGCGTTTTTATCTGCAAAACACCGCCCAACTTACTTCTGATTTCATCTACTTTATGAGGATTGTTAGTTGCTAACAATAATTCTTTCATTTCGCTCTTTTTATCTATTGTACATCCTACTGCAAAGATACCTACGAACGAACAAATATGCAAAAAGAGACCTTTAGAACTCAACTTTTTCGTTTTTTGAATTTTCAATCGGCGTAAGTGTATTCATGTAACATAGATGTAACATTCTTCACCCATTTTTTAGAAAACTAGCATAAAGAAATTGCAGAAATACAATGCAAGATTCAACAAAACAACCTTAGTTTCACTAAAAAAATTTATACTGAAACATTATTACACCCCCAAAGAAACAAATTTCGCCCCTATATTCGCCGATTTCACCCTAAATTTGCCACATACGGAATTAAAAATATTTTCGTTCTCAGGAAACATTTATACTTTAAGGATTAGCCGTCGCCACGTTGGGAAATGTCAGCGACGGTTTATTTTTTTCTAAGATTTTAAATCCCAAAATAGAAAAAAAGATTTTGACGAGGACAATTTCCATAAATAATAATCGTTAATATCAACAATCTTTTTTTTAAATTTGCCCCCTATTTCCATAAAAACAAAGATGGCGAACAATTTTGAAATGATTGCCAAGACCTTCCAAGGGTTGGAAGAAGTGCTGGCGAAAGAGTTGCAGGACTTAGGCGCAGAACAGGTAGAGACGATCACTCGTGGAGTCCGCTTTTGGGGAGACCAAGAGATGCTGTACAAAGCAAATTTTAAATGTCGGACGGCATTGCGTATCCTTAAGCCTTTCTACAAGTTTGATGCAAAAGACACTGACGAAGTGTATAACGTTGTAAAAGCATTCGACTGGTCGCAATACCTCAGTGTTAAAAAGACTTTCGCTATCGACGCCGTAGTCTACTCTGAGACTTTTCGTCATTCCAAATTTCTTGCCTACAAGGTAAAAGATGCCATAGCCGACCATTTTAGAGAAAAATACGGAGAAAGGCCTTCCGTCCGTATCACTAATCCCGATGTACAACTAAACATCCACGTCAACCAGGAAACCTGTACCTTATCTTTGGACAGTTCTGGAGATCCACTCTACCTACGAGGTTACAAAGTTGAACAAACCGAAGCTCCTATAAATGAGGTGTTGGCCGCAGGAATGTTGAAACTTGCTGGCTGGGACGGAACCACTGATTTTATGGATCCAATGTGCGGCTCTGGAACAATCGCCATTGAAGCCGCACTTATGGCACTCAACATTGCCCCCGGCATATACCGAAAAAGTTTCGCATTTGAAAAATGGGCCGATTTTGACCAGTCTATCATGGACAGACTCTACGAAGACGACTCAGAAGAACGTGAATTCACACATAAGATATATGCTTCCGATATCTCATCCGCTGCTCTACGTGTCTGCGAAGAAAACGTAAAACGGGCGGGAATGTCTAAATATATTGAGATTTCACACACGCCGTTCCAGTCAGTTGATCGTCCAGACGAACCAACAATGATCATGTTCAACCCTCCATACGGAGAACGTATCAAGCCTGCCAGCCTCGCCACCCTCTACGAGGAGATCGGTGCGAAACTGAAGCGAGACTTCACGGACATGTCCGCCTGGATCATCACAGTGCCTTGCGAGTCAACAGACCGCATCGGACTACGTCCATCTGTGAAGTATCACCTTTTGAACGGTGCTATAGAGTGTGAATTCCGCAAATATGATATGTTTAAAGGTCGCCGTGACGATTTCTTGCGCGAGCGAGCAGACAAACAAGAAGAGTTTGATAAAAAACGAGAGAATGAAGGCGAATTAGGCGAACACAAAGGCGTTTACATGTTGCCAGCCCAAGACCGTTGGAAACGCGAGTCAATGAGCGAAGATGAACTCAGCGAATACCGCGCACGCCGCCATGAGGCATTCGAGAAGAGACAAGCCAACATCGCAGAAGCCAGAAGAGAGTATAACGAACGCAGATTCCGTGGCGATAGAAACGATCGTAAGGATGGGGAAGGCGACGAGGAGAGAAGAGAACGCCGTCCATACCGCAACGATGACGATAAAGACCGCCGTGACTTCAGAAAGCGTAACGACCGTGATGGAGAACGCCGCAGAGAGGAGCGCAGAGGATTTGAGCGACGTGATGACAGAAGAGGCGAGCATGGCGACAGAAGAAACTACGAGCGTCGTGATGGTGAAAGAAGAGATGGCGATCGTGAAGGCAGAAGAAACTTCAGTGGAGACCGTCGCAGCAACTACGGAGACCAAGACAGGAGAGAGAACCGAGGAGGCTATGACAGAAGAGACAGGAACGACAGAAGAGACAGAGACTCTTATCGTTCATACGACCGCCGAAGAGACGAATCCGACCGTTCAAACAATCAAGAAAAAAAGTATGTTGGAGGCAACTATTTTGACCCAACAGCAGAATAAAATTCTATAGAGAAAAATCAAGCAGATTTTTCTGGGACATCCCCACAAATGGCTATAAAAATGAGCAAAAACCCGAGAAATCGGGTCAAAAAATAGCCATTTGTGGGGATTGTTTTGCATTAATGGTAGCCGTAACTTTGCACAAAATTTTAGAGACGTAAAAATATGAAACATTGGCTACTCTTAATTGCTGCTACTTTGTACGCTTTTGCAGCTAATTCGCAGAGTATATCTGAAGATTCGGAATTGCAACCCGAAGCACTTCCAACAGGCATTGAAAAGACAACAAACAACCATAACAAGCAGACCTCAGAAGAGGCAGAAGATGACGATTGGCGCTTCCGTGTCGGTGGATATGGCGAAATGCTTTTCCAAACTTTCAACTACGGACGTAACAGTTTCTACTCATACGGATCAGACTATGACAAACGCGCTGAAATTTCTATTCCTCGTTTTGTCATCGCAATGGACGTAAAATTCAATGACACTTGGACATTAGGCTCTGAGATTGAGTTCGAATATGGCGGAGCAGGTTCTGCCATTGAATATGAATACAACGAGGCAGGAGAATATGAAATTGAAATTGAAAAAGGTGGAGAAGTCGCACTTGAACAGTTCCACATCACCAAATCATTCTTCAAGGAATTGAATCTCCGTTTCGGACATATCATTGTTCCTTTCGGTTTGACGAATGCACACCACGAGCCGCTCAACTTCTTTAGAGCCGTACGTTCGGAGGGTGAAAGTACAATGATTCCATGCACATGGCACGAGAACGGTATTGAGATCTTCGGTACGGTTGGAAAATTTGACTATGAGGTGATGGTGATCAACGGTTTAGATCCAGCATTCTTCTCAAAAGCCAACTTCATACAGAAAGGAAAGCAATCAATGTTCGAGAAAGCAACTATGACAAACCCAGCGTTTGCCGCTCGTACAGATTTTCGTTTCATTCCTAACACTCGTATTGGTTTGTCATTCTACGGAGCAGCCAAGACAGCAGACAACTCTACAAAATATGATAGATTGGAGAAATACAACGTGAAAGCGCCAGTCATCCTGAACTCTGCCGACATAACACACCAAAGCAAATGGATCACCGCCCGTGCCAACTACATTTGGGGTAAAATCGGGGATGCAGAGGAGCTGTCAACTGCCAACATCTCAATGCCTAAATCTGGTAAAATCTCTATCTTCCCTCGCCAACAAGTGGCACAAGTGGCAATGGACTGGTACGCAGAAGTCGGTGTAAATGTTTTAGCAGCTTCAAATACAACTCAAAAGTTACTTCCATTCATTCGCTATGAGTTCTACGATTTGAATTATAAAACCACAAGCTCGGTTGTGAAAGACGGACGCTACCACAGACAGATCTACACTGTCGGTGTGAACTACTTTCCATTGCCAAACTTGGTAGTCAAAGCAGACTATAGCCACCGACAAGTAGACAGCGGACGATTCAACGGAGAGGAAAACTTTTCGTTAGGCGTTGGCTACATTGGATGGTACGCAGTAGCAAAGAAGCATAAGAAATAAGAGATAATAAAAATAAACAAGTTTTACGTACAACTAAACATTTCTAACAAAAATGAAAAAAAGTAAGTTCATTTGGGGAAGTTTGATCGCACTTTCTCTTTTCGGATTCACTGCATGTGACGACGATGATGAAAACGGTTCAAAGAACGATTCTGCAACAGAAAACGCAACCTACAAAGCTGCCATTGACAACTACGTTGACAATATTGTAGTTCCTACTTACGCCGACTTGAAAGAGAAGGCTAAAGTATTGCAAGAAAAAGTAAAAGCAATGTATGAGGCAGAAGAATTGACTGATGATTTAGTCAAAGCCGCTGCCGACCAATGGATTGAGACTCGCGAACCTTGGGAGGAGTCTGAGGCATTCTTGTTCGGACCTGCCGCAACATACAACTTGGATCCATCATTGGATTCATGGCCATTGGATAAGGCAAACATCAATGCTTTGTTAAAATCAGAGATGACTTTCGACGGAAACACATTAGGACACGAAGTTCGTGGATTCCACACTTTGGAGTACTTACTCTTCTACCAAGGTAGCGCAAAGAAAGCATCAGACTTCAGCGGTCGTGAGCTTGAATATGCTGTTGCCGTTGCCGACATCTTGGTTGAAAACACCATTCAATTGTACTACGCATGGAATGGCGAAGTTACAGGAGACGACAAGGAGATAATGGATGAGGCTGAAATTGAGATGACTGGTAGTTTCGCAGAGCGTTTCAAAACACCTAACCTTTACGATTCTCAATACAAAACTCAGGTTGACGTTATCGGACAGATCGTAGACGGTGGTTTGGATATCAGCGACGAGGTTGGTAACCAAAAAATCGGCGGACCTTACGAAACCCATAACGTTGAGGAAGTTGAGTCTTGGACTTCTTTCCACTCAAAAGACGACTACACCAACAACATCATCTCTATCCAACACTCATACATGGGAACTATGAGCGACGAAATCGCTGATCTTGAGAAAGTGGGTGGAGACAAGAGTATCTCAGCCATCGTTGCCGCTGCCGACGCATCTCTCGATAGCGACATTCGTGCAGCCATCAGGGATGCAAGAAACGCCATCCAAAACATTCCTGGTTCATTTGCTAACTGCATCATCAACAAAACTGGTGGAACTGAGATTGAATCCGCTATGGCTGCATGTGCTGACCTGAATGAGAAGTACGCTAAGATTAAAACTGTTATTAAATAATAGTGTTTCTTAACATAAAAACGCCTCAGAGGGAACTTTTTAGTCCCCTCTTTGGTGTATATTTGTATTTCCTTGTTTCTGCAAGAATTTTTACAACAATGAATACGAATTTTTTCAAATTTCTGATATTACTTGTCCCAACATTGGCTTTCACAGCCTGCGATGATGCCACTGTCGGCTATGAGGAAATCATCAAACCCAATGGTGAAGTAGCCACCTACAAGGAACTCTCGGCGGGGCGTTCCACCATCTTCCTCACCTCAAGCAAAGCCTACGACACGCAAGCAGACTGGGTTACTGGCACACTCAACACTCGCTTCAACCTTGGCGATGTGCTTTATGACAACCCTAATGTATCAACCAACGGTTTAGGACCTGTCTATGCAGGTTTCTCCTGTGGCAGCTGCCACAAAGACGCAGGAAGAACCCCTTCCACCTTGATTTCCAACGGAGGTAGCGGTAACTACGGATTCTCTTCTATGCTCGTCTACATCACCCGAAAAAACGGTGCTTACTTCCGTAACTACGGCCGCGTGCTTCATGATCAAACCATCTATGGTTCTCAAGCCGAAGGCAAACTGCACGTTACCTACACCGAACAAGAATATTCATTCCCTGACGGCGAGAAATACTCGCTTCAGACTCCCCACTATACAATCACCGAGTGGTACGCCGACAGCATCGCTCCAGAAGACCTCTATATTTCGGTACGTATTCCGAACAGACACGTCGGAATGGGTCAGATGATGGCCCTCGACAAAAACGAACTGCTTCAAGTGGAGAAGAACTCCAATTACCCAGAATACGGCATCAGCGGCCGCCTCAACTACATCACCGAGCGTGGTGTCTACCAAATCGGCGTTTCGGGCAACAAAGCACAACACGCCGACCTCACCGTCGAACTCGGATACTCCAGCGATATTGGTATGACCAACACACGCTATCCTTACGAGATATGCGCGGGCCAGGGGCAACACCCACAAATCTATTCTGGCATTGAAGTCAGTACCGAGGACATGGAGAACGTAGACCTATATATGCACTGTTTGGGTGTTCCCGCACGTCGCTACGTCAATTACAAAGAGGTGCAACAAGGAGAAGAGGCTTTCCATAATTGCCATTGCGACCTCTGCCATTTGCCAACACTCCACACGCAAGCCCGCGGGGCAACTCTCCTTAACGGCACGGAATTGCCTTGGTTGGGCGGACAAATCATTCATCCTTACTCCGACTATCTGCTACACGATATGGGACCGGAATTGGACGACCACCTCAAGAGCGGACTCGCTTACGGATGCGAATGGCGTACCACACCACTCTGGGGAATCGGATTGCAAGCTACTGTCAACGGACACACCCAATTCCTTCATGATGGACGCGCTCGTAACCTACAAGAGGCTATCCTCTGGCACGGAGGCGAAGGGGCAGTGTCAAAAGAGCTTTTCCGCCGACTCAGTAAAGAAGAACGGCAAAACTTGATATTGTTCTTAGAGACGCTTTAACCTATTTATTATCAATTTATTAGAAATAAAATTTTTCAACATAACTTTTCATAACGTATCGTATGAAACTGAAAAAATTTCTCCCCCTTTTCTTGGGAGTCTTGATGCCAACTTTGGCTTTGGCACAAGAGCAAAACGAAGAATCAATTCAATTACAAGCAGAACACGAGCATCATGCAAGTCCTGTCGACAGTACGAAGCATCACCACAGCCGTCGTCACCATGGCGAGAAAGAGCCTAAATTCATCTGGGGACCTATTAACGACAAATATGTTGAGAGCGATGTCGTTCGCCTCGACGACAAAAAAGGGTTCACCTTACAGACGCGCGCAGGCGACTTCCTTTTGAAACCATACGTTCTCGTACAGACCGCGGCAACCATCAACTACTACGACGATGAGGGACTCGATCTAGCCGACCAAGATAACATTGCCAACTCTGGTTTTTCAATCCCGTACGGAATCATAGGTTTTTCTGGAAAGGCATTTAAGAAACTGACTTTCAACGTGGCTATCAACGCCGCAAAAACAGGCGCAAGCCTCTTGCAACAAGCATGGTTCGACATCAATGTGAACGATGCGTTCCGTTTTCGCGCTGGTAAGTTTAAAGTGCCTTTCGCACAAGGCTACCTTGTAACATTAGGAGAGACAATGTTCCCATCTATGCCACTCTCACTCACGACGACTGCCAACGTCGACATGAGTTTAAACTCAGCCAACCCAACCGTCGGAATGGGATTCGACCTCGGCATTCAATTCCACGGACTCGTAAAAGATAAATTTCAATATCAAGTAGGTATCTTCAACGGAACAGGAGGAACCAACTCTGCCACAAAAACCATGAGCGACGACCACAAGTGGCTACCTTCTCTACTCTACGCCGCACGTGCTGCCTATATGCCATTTGGTGCTATGCCAGGACACCAGGGAACACCTACCGACTTGAACAACAACAAGTTGCTTTTCGGAGTGGCTACCAACTACAACGTTGAAGCAGAAGACGAATGTTCTAATGACCTCCGTCTCGGAGCAGAAGCCTCTTGGCTCTTCAAGCGTTTCTTCTTCTCCGGAGAGTTCTACTACCTACGCATGAACTGGCAAAAAAAGATGATGAACTACGCACCAGATTTCAACCTTATCGGAGGGTATGCGCAAGCCGCTTATTTCGTATTACCCAAGATGCAACTCGCACTTCGCTACGATTGGTTCAACCGTAATGGTTTAAAGAAAAATGGTTACTTGAGCGACGCTTCTGTCGGCATCAACTACTTCTTCGTCAACTACAACTTGAAATTGCAGGTGATGTACCAATACATGGGCAAAGCCAACCACGACACCCAACTCGACCGCGACAACGACGACTACGGAGTGCCTACACACATGGGAATGGCTTTGTTGCAATACACATTCTAAATTTATGTGATTCTCAAGCGATAATCCTATAAAGGTTCTGAAGAGATGAAACTATTAAATCATATAACGCTCGCTTTGTTGGGCATATCTGCTCTGTCCTCTTGCTGGATGGACACTGGAGACATTCCCGAAAAAGGAACAGGCGGAAATAACGGCGCCACCTTCAAGGTACGCGTCGCTTTCAAAAACACTAACGCTTGGCCAACAAACAACCAAATAGCCATCTGCGCCTTCGCCGAAGATTCTGAAAACCCTTTCACTTGGAAAGTCATTCAGAAAAACAAGATGGCAGACACGCTAGATTTGGCACTGACAGGTATCACACAAGAGCCAGAATACATCTCCCTTTCTCTCATCAACAAGGCGAGACGAAGAATATACAATTTCTACACTGCAAAGTTGGCAGAAAGCGACTCAACGATGCTTTGGACCGTTGATTTGCTTGAGATGGGGCGAGTACAAGCACAGTTCTTCAGCAATTGCCAAAACTGCCACGGAGCAAGCTCGCACGCAGCAGCCAACCTCTATCTGACTGATGGCAAGACCTATAATTCACTTGTCAATCAGTATTCTACAAAAGAAACTTCTCGTATCTTAGTAGTTCCTGGCTCACCCTCCTCAAGTTTCATAGTAGATGTTGTTGACGGAAAAACAGACAAAGTGCATTATGACCATACACAAGTAGGTTATAATAACGAAACAGAAGATATTCAGCTGTTGAAGAATTGGATTTCAAATCTCGACAACGCTGAATAATCAAATATAAATAATTAACAGATAACGATTTATGCAAAAAATGTCTTTCTTTAACGTCACCCTTCAAGGTGGGAAAGTATGCGCGGAAATCGCTATGTTCGGTCATAATTCCACCCGCGAGTATCATGCGATTTTCCATATCACAGATACTTATCTTCCCTATTCAGAGCAGGTGGAATTCTTGCAGAAAGCACTCCAAGAGGTGAAGGCTTATCTCAATAATCCATTCACCATTTTTATGAGATATTTCCTCAGCGATGCCGCCAACCAAAAAGAATTGTTGGACCAACGACACGCCGACCTTCAATGGCAGGTTAACTACTCCGTCATTCAACAACCGCCATTGGATGGCTCTAAAGTGTCTGTTTGGGCGTATTTCGCCTCCGATTTGGAACTCGACGACGAAAACGAAGATCTCTGCGTCACCCACAACGGATATAAACACTACTGGCGTTCGTCGAAAGAACTCACCTCGGGTTCTTCTTTCGAACAGGCAGAATATCTGTTGCAAGAGGAAGACAGATTTTTGAATCTCCACGGATTGACCATGTTCGACAACTGCATTAGAACCTGGTTCTTCCTTCAAAACATCGATGTTAACTATCAAGGCATGGTCGATGCACGCAATAAGAATTTCATAGAGAACGGACTAACGAAAGATACCCATTTCATCGCCAGCACGGGTATCGGAGGAAGAATGGGTTCTCGCGAATCCATCGTTCGTTTAGACTCCTACGCCGTCGAAGGTTTGAAACCAGAGCAAATTCAATTTCTCTATGCAAAAACACACCTCAACCCGACCTACGAATACAACGTGGCGTTTGAACGTGGAGTGCAAGTCATCTACGGCGACCGTAAACATTTGCTTATATCAGGAACGGCAAGCATTGACAATAAAGGTCAGATTGTGCATCCAGGGGATATTCGCAAACAGACCCATCGCATGCTTGAAAACGTGCAGGCTCTACTCAACGAGGGAGGCGGCGAACTGAACGACCTCGCACATATTTTCATCTATCTGCGCGACGTTGCCGATTATGCCACCGTACGCGATATTTTTGCCGAGCAACTGCCTCAAACCCCTAAGGTGATACTCCTCGCTCCCGTATGCCGTCCAGGATGGCTCATCGAAATGGAGGGTATCGCTATCGTCAACCATTCAGACAAGAATTTCAAGAATTTCTAATAGAGTCGTTCCAAGAAATCCCCATCTGCATGTAAATGCATCGTAAGCGTGCGCCTCTCTTATAAAGACGCACGCTTTTTCTGATATTATCAAACTGAATTTCGCCCTTCGTATGCAAAAAATTAGATTCGACAACCTACTCCATAGACTCCCCTTTATCCTCCTCGCCATACAAGTCGCCATTTTTGCTTTCCTGTCCTTGCGTAGCGCCAACGAGACACTCTACACTTCCCCCCTCTCACTATTTCTTTGGGTTGGCATCGTCATCTCGGGGATATGGGTCATCTTCAGATATGGCAAACGCTCCTCATTCTGGCTATTCCACCTCTCCTTCGTGCTGATTCTCATCGGTGCGTTAGCTACTCACCTATCGGGCGAACGAGGAAGACTCATCCTCCGAACAGGCGAAACAGCTCGTGGTTGCATATTGGAAAATGGCAACGTGCAAGCCTTCCCCTTTGAAATTACACTTCTCAAATTTCAAATTGAACACTACGGCGGCACAGACGTCCCTGCCGACTACACCAGCGTTCTAATCGTAAACCATAAAAACAAAACTGACAATCAAACAGATACCGTTTCTGTCTCCATGAATAACATTTATAAATTCGACGGATTCCGTTTTTATCAAACTTCGTTCGACCCAGATATGCAAGGAAGCACGCTCACTGTAAGCTACGATCCTTGGGGAGTTCCCATCACTTATACAGGCTATTTTGTTATGCTTATCTCAATGATTTGGATTCTCCTTGACAAAAACAGTGGTTTTAGAAGACTGCTAAACAGCACAATTTTAAAAAATGTTTGCTTAATTCTCGTCCTTTCTTTTATAACCATCTCAAAATCAGAGGCCAAAGAACTACAAACATTTGACCGAGAAACGGCCGACGAATTTGGCAGAATTCTAATCCAGCATCAGAATAGGATAACAACAATGGAAACCTATGCAAACGATTTCCTTCGTAAAATATCAGGCAAAAACAAATACAAAGGCTATACTGCTACGCAAGTGTTGTGTGGTTGGATTCTTGCACCTCAACAATGGCAAGAAGAACCAATGATCAAGGTAAAAAGCGACCTCGTTCGCCAAAAATTGGGAATCGGGAAGAAAGCACGCTTGATTGATTTCTTTGACAACAATCGTCAATACAAGCTGATGTCGTCCGAGATAGGACTCTCAACGCAGAATTTCTATGACAAGAAGATGAAAGATTGGGCTCAAATGGACGAAAAAATCGAAATCATCGTGGCACTCCACGCAGGCGATGTTGTCCGTGTGTTTCCTTTCAAAGAAATAAACAATGTTAGCGAAAATATCCGTTTGCTTTCTCCAAACGAGATGAAAGACAAACACTTATCAAAAGAAGACAGTCTGCTCACCAACTGCTTCTTCCCACTTCTCTACGAGAATTTCCAACGAGGTGACGATTGTAAAAAATGGATTCAGAATTTTCGCAAATACCAAATAGAACGATTGGGCAAAAACGCTCCATCGCCCACCAAAATCAAGGCAGAACAAATCTACAACCACATCTATGCCATCCCTATTTGCAGCTATATCACCATCTCCGTTGGACTGATCGCTTTTGTCCTCGCCTGCTTAGAACTCATTCAAAAGATAAAACGAGTGCCAATTATCCCCATTTATGGCTACATCGCCCTCGTTTGGCTTTATCTGACCACCATATTAGTGCTACGAACCATAATATCCAGTCGTCTTCCCATGTCCAATGGCTATGAGACACTCTTACTCATCTCGTGGTTATCGCAGGGTATTTCTCTATTGTTGAGCAGAAAAATGCCGAAAGTATATCTGCCAGGACTCCTACTTTCTGGTTTTTCCCTTTTAGGAGCCTCTATCAGCGACATGGATCCACAAATCACCCCCCTCATGCCTGTGTTGAACTCCCCTTTGCTCACCGCACACGTCTCTCTTATGATGATATCCTACACCTTGGCGGGATTCATCACCTTAGTGGCACTGCTTTCTATCACACTCCACTTCACAACGAAAAGCACAGAGACAGAAGAGAAATTAGTGCTGATGAACCGAATTCTGCTCTACCCCACCGTCTTCTGCATGGCTACAGGCATCTTCATCGGAGCCGTTTGGGCGAACGTGTCATGGGGAAGTTACTGGAGTTGGGATCCCAAAGAGACTTGGGCTTTAATTTCAATGATTGTATACGGATTTGCGTTTCACAGTCAGAGCATCAGACTCTTTCAGAAACCGCTCTTCTTCCAACTCTATTTGCTCTTTTCAATTCTTTGCCTGCTCATCACCTACTTCGGAGTAAATTACTATTTAGGAGGAATGCATAGCTACGCAAATTCGTGAATATCCCCACAAATGGGGATATAAAATGACCATTTTAGGCTAAAAAATACCAACAAATGGGGATTTCACAGAATTAAAAAAGAGCATACCTTTGTAATGCTTAAGGAAAGGAACTAAAAGCCAAACCTTAAACAACCATAATAAATGAGACGCTTTTTTTCAGAGGAAAAGTTGCGAAAGAAGACAGTTAAAGTCATATACAGTATAAGCCATAATTAATAAAACAAGTTACTGTCTTTGCAACTTCTTACAATGGAAATTAGTTATAGCACATAAGGACAAGTGAATAATTCAAGAGAGACATTTCTTTGTGATAAAGAGGAGTCTCTTTTCTTTTTTAGCACATAACGACAAAATAAATAAACATCATTCAAGAAAAACGTGTCCGTTACCGTTTTTCCTTCCCTAAATCTGCCGAAAAATTACAACTTTTTTTCATACTACAAAACCACTTTGCTCATTTTTTACAAGACAAAACCATCTCACCTACTTACATTTGCTTTCAAAAAGTCAAAAAAGCTACACACAATGAAACATTTACTTTACACTTTTACTACTATCGTCGCATTTTTACTTTCTCTTTTTTATGCGTCGAATGCCTACGCCGCCGACAAATCACGCGGTCTGTGGGCTTCATACAACGTCAAAGCAAACGGAGTCTTCGTCAGCTGGCGTATGCGCGCCACAGACGCTCCGAAGTCAACTACCTATAAACTCTATGCCGACGGAAATCTCGTCAGCACGCTTACCGACCGTACAAACGTAACTCTCGGCACTAAATACGCGTCGTCAACTTTTTCACTCGAAGTCTACGACAAAAATGGAAACATTATTGACTCGCAAGATGGTGTTAAATGTGACGAGAAATTCTACCACCACATCAAATTAGACACGCCTGCAAATTATACTCTGAATGGAACGGAGATTTCATACAGCCCGAACGACTGCTCCGCATACGACATGGACGGTGATGGAGAGCAGGAGATTATCGTAGGGTTTCAAGGAGGCATTGGAGCCACCTGCACTCCGACCGCACCGCCTATCCTGGCTTGCTATAAGTTAGACGGCACAAAACTATGGGAAATCAACCTTGGACCTAATGTGTTAGGAGGTTGCCGTTTCGTCTTCCTCTGCTACGACTTCGACGGCGACGGAAAGGGAGAGGTGATTGTGAAGACAGCACAAGGCGCAAAAGACGCTACTGGCAATTATCTATCTACAGGAGCGGCCAAAGGCGCAGACCACTCAGCGTCTTCTGTCAACTCGGCAGGAGTCATCACCGACGGCGGTAAAGAGTGGATCACCTGCTTCGACGGTGTAACAGGCAAGGAATTGGCAACCATTGACTATTGGCCTTACTTCAATATCCAATCCAACTGGAACCCAAGCGGCACAAAAGACACCAACACCTACGGACACCGTGGCAACTGGTTCAAGGGCTGCGTCGCTTTCCTCAACGTGAACGGACAAGCTAAGCCATGCGCCGTCACCACCCGTGGTATCTACACTTATTCATACGCCGCCGCCTATTCATGGGACGGAAAGAACCTCACGAACCTATGGAAACACACTTCTGATGTTCCTGGACAAGGCATCTATGGCAAAGGTGCCCACAGCATCACTTGTGGCGATGTCGACGGAGACGGATTTGACGAGATCATCGTCGGCGCAGCCTGCCTCGACCACGATGGAAGCGTTCTTTGGCGTGCCGAGAACGGACACGGAGATGTAACCGCCTTAGGCGAATTCGACCCTTCCAACGACGGATTGGAATATTTCTACATCAAAGAAGATGGTCAAGCATACGACTGCGCCATCTTAGACGCAAAGACAGGTAAAGTATTGTCAAGCAGACCTGTAACCTCCGGAGATGTGGGGCGTGGATTGATTTTAGACTGCGATTCAACCTACAGCGGCTCTGAATACATGATCATCTCATACCCTAACATATATAGTTGCAAAGGCGACTCCATCGCTCCTTGGCATGTTGGAACTACCAACAGCAGTTCGCTCAATATGCGTATCTACTGGGATGGCGACTTGCTTGAAGAATATCACGATCGCCAACATATAGACAAATGGGACAATGTGAACCACACATGGGGACGAACCATGACTTTCTATAGCTACAGCTACGCAACCACCAACAACTCGTCTAAAAACAATCCTTGCTTGCAAGCCGACCTTTATGGCGACTGGCGCGAGGAGGTGGTCTACTGGGGAGCGGATGATAACGGAACTCAATATCTCTGCATCTATACATCAACTATTGAAAGTCCATATAAGCTTCCTTGGCTCCGCGACGACCACGTCTATGATATGGCCGTAGCTTGGCAAAACTGCGGTTACAACCAGACTCCTTATCTTGGTTACAGTCCGATAGAGTATTACAAAAACCTCAATAGAGTGCCTACGCTCACCAAAAACGGCGCGGGTCCGAGCAAGCAGTCTATCAACAAAGGCGAGTCTATCGTTGCCTTCTCTTACGTTTGGGAAAATGCAGACGGTGTAACCGTTACCGGACTTCCAGAAGGCGTTGACTATACCATTGACTACGCTGCCAAGCGTGTCTCTATCTTCGGTACGCCGACTGCAGAGCCTGGAGTCTATAATTTCACCGTTACGACAATTGGTAACGAGCCAGAGGCCGAAAAGAAAGGATCCATAACAATCTCATACAATCCAACCAACGTACGGGACATAGCCTACAACACAACTTTCATTGCTCCCAACCCAATGACAGAGAGTGCCACTCTCTACATAGAAAACACAATCGAAGATATTGAATGGGCCATTTACAGCACCAATGGCAATCTACGGCTGAGTGGCAAAGCCTCTGGCGCAACTGCCGAACAAGGGATAAAAATCGAGCGAGAAAATCTATCCGCAGGACTATACCTCTTAGTAGTGAAAACCTCGCAACAATATAAAACATTCAATATATTAGTGAAATAAATAGTTAGAAATGCAAGAAAGGTCGGCTCTACGAGTCGACCTTTTATTTTAGCACAACTCCAAAATGTTTCTTTTATTGTGTAATTAGACGAAAATCTTTTCCACGATATGAATTTATTCTTATAACTTTGCATTGAATTTAGAGGGTTTTCCGACCCACTAATTCTGAACCTACGATTACTAACCGAAGCATAATGTTTGAGTTGCTTGTTCTTTGTGAAATTACATCCATTCGATGAAGCAATGTACGGCATTTGAGAAAGAATGATTTTTGAGAAACCTTATATGGATGAAGGTGGCAGTTTGCTTGGATCAGTTAGTCGCTACTTAATGTGTTTTTCAACTTATAATAACAAAAATATGCGAGGAAAATTTAGTTTTAGTTGGGTTGCGCTGATTTTTGCATCCCTACTAATTTTTTCGGTTTCGTCATGTAAGGATGATGACGAGACGGGCTCAGGCTCCCATGCAGGCACTTATCACTACCGGCTGAATGTTGCAAACGCAAATGATGAGGTGTTAGTCGTGGTAGACAGTATCTCTTCTGCTGTGAGTTCTGTGTCTTCAACCCCAGATTGGGCAACAGTAACAATCTTAGACAGTACGGTGAACGGACATCCTGTATTGAAGTTGACTTTGACACAAGGCGACCCTAACACATCGGACAACGGTGATGTCGTTGTCTATTCTGCAAATCAAGACAAGGTTATTTTGACCTTGAATCGTGGTTACCGCTACTACAACGACAACAACTCTGGCAACGATGAGTTCTCTACCAACTGGGAGAATATGTCCTCAGTGAATGTTTTTTATGGTAATAGCGTTCATGAGGTAAACCTACCATGGGCAGAGTCTGTTAAAGCATCCATTCCCGACAAAATCCGTAAAGATGTTAAGCAAGCAGACGGTTGGGAAATGGCATTTAGCACTTTGAATGTTAGTGGACTTGACGATTGTAACTATTTTGCACTTTACAACCGTTACTTAGGTACTTTCAGAGTGTTCTATTATGTAACAATTCAATAACTGATGGATCCGAATTTTCATTCGAGACTAACTTGGGATCCACAGGTAGTTCAAGCAACAAGACTCCGTTCTACCATGCGTTAGCATACGCCATTCCAAACAACCACACCACTGTTTCAAACATGGTGAATTTGGTTGAAGGCATATCTACATTTACCACTTTCAAAGGCTTTTACACTCCTTACACGACATCTTCTTCTTCTTCTTTAAGTCAAGGTTGGATGGCATTTGATATTCCAGCCACGGCATATTGTCCAATGAACCAATGGAAGAAGTCTTCAGAAGGCATAAACCTTTCTTGTAGAACATTATCTAAAGAGAGTATTTCATTGAACGGAACTCTTGAAGCCAACCTTTCTGGTAAATTTAATGATGTTACCGCTGTATCAACAGACGCATCTACTTCCTCTTCAAATGGAATCACTAGCATGCTTTCAAGCTTAGGAAACTTTATCGGAAGCAACTTCGTAAAGTCTGTTGTCGGTAAATTAATGGGAGAAAAATCCGCTCCTTTAAAAGCAGCTGACTATGTTTCTAAAGTGTCGTCTGCATTCAACATCGCGTGTTCCGTGTTAGACTACGCCTTGGAGAATAAATATGAAGAAAAAGCTGTAGTCGACTCAATGCCAGGAAGAATTGAGATGAGTTTGATGGGAGATATTAAATTGAGTGGATATATCAGCAAATTAACGTCAAATAGTGTTTCTCCTCTTACTATCCAGGCTTCTCAGTTCTCAAAAACGACTCACTTTGGTGAAGGAGTGTGGAACCTTGCAGAAGACCCTGTCATCTATGTTGCAGACGACCTATTTATGGGTGACGTAAAACGTATCACCTTAAATGTAAACAGCTCAGACAAAACCTATAGGAATAACGATTTGCCAGACTACCACCTTCGAACAATCTCATTCCTTGATCCAACAAGTATAAAGCTCTTAATCAACACAAACGAAGGTGTTTTTGACGACATTTCAGACGTGGATGTGTACTGCGATTATGGAGTATATACTGGCATTGATAAAGGATATACTTCCAAGTATGTAAGTTTGTTGGGATTGTCTCGTCCAACAGTTGACATTGTCAAGACTGGTGAAGGGAAAACTGTTTACCAGTCCCTGAGCGATGACAACAAAACTAAGTACTTGTATTTACCACACACTAAATTTATGTCGGATCTCTATGGAGAAACAGAGAGTAACTGTAGTTTGATTAAGCAAACAGGAGCTACATCAGATTTCTACTATTACGGAAAAATTTCAAACGAGGACAACAAGGTCATTATGCAACCTCAAGTATATTTCAACTACTCAAGCGGAGATAGTATCAAGATGTACAATGCGGAAGTGCCAGACTATGTCGTTTTCGTAAATGTTTCCTTTAAATCAAAAGGAAAAACATATTTGTTTAGCCAACGTTTCTTGCCAAAAGTCGTTGCGATTTCTTCATCAGAGTTAGAGGCGAAATATAACGAATTGCAAAAATACGCTGATAATTGCGAGCAAGGCGTAGCAATCAACAATTTGGAAAACAACTTGAATGTTGAAGTTAAACATTCGGCAGGTAAGGAAACCATCCAGAAGACACTGGATATTCTAAACGCCGTTGTCAACTATGATAAATAAAAAATAACTAAAAATATATCGTATGAAAAGATTTAAATTTTTAGCAATGTTGATGTACATGGCAGTTGGAATGGCATCTTTCTCTGCTTGTTCTGATGATGACGATGAAAAAGGAAAAGAAGCAGAGTCAGTTCAAGAAGGCGGTGTAGTAACAACGTTTGACCAAGTAGATTTTTCCAGAACAATGTTGTTAAGATTGATTCATTGGGCAATATGGTAGAAAGAATAAACGGCGTGAAATTAAACGCTGCAGATTCCACCGAACTCTACATTGGCGCAGAAAATGTAGAAGCAGCTTCTGAAATTGCTAAGAGTTGGCTCTCCCCAGATGCCGTGGTGAACACCGTTGCTCCTTCTTTGGTGAATTGGAAATCTGAGTTGAAAGATGAGAATAATAATGTTAAAGCCACTCTTCTTTTCTCAGCCATTGAGAACTCAGATGATAAAATCGCAGAAGTTACTTTCGACTCAAATGTCATGAAACATTTCTCTCGAATCATCTTTATCAAAGCAGATGCTTGGCCAGAAAATGCAAGTACCTCTCCACACGAGGTCGGAGAAATTGCGCAATTCGACACAGAAGAGGGATACGAACATGGAAGTGTTAGATCTATGGGAATGGCAAATTGGGTTTGTATCAGAAAAGCCACAATGGGTCAAGGTGGTATGTTTTTATACATAAGCAGCGAGCCATACCAAAATCAGTTACCGAGTGCACCAGCTCGAATCGCTTCTCAATCGACTGCCAAAACAGCATCAGAAATACTAAGAGGGAACTGGGATTCTTATGTCAATTTATTCAAAGAGAAGTGTGATCGTGAATTAGTTGCAGGTGATTTTTACTATATCGGTAATTTTACCTGGTGGGGAGCATTCCTTAAATCGTATGTAATCAAGTTGTCCACCGGAGAAATTGATTGGAAAGAGACAATGTGGAAAACACAAAAATTCCGTGAAATCCAGGTTAAAACTTTTGGTCTCGTTGTGGCAGACTAATATTCATACATAATTCTATATAAAAAAGCGTGTATGTCAGATGGCATACACGCCTTTTTATGTAAATGTCACAAAACGCCTGTAAGTTTTTTTAACAACTATAATTTGCAAATCCGTTGAGAATGAAATAATTTTACAACACATTGGACTGATTAAAAATATTATCATCATGAATTTCTACGATATTGCATCTTTTGGATGGTTTGCTTTAATCATTATATTTTTGTTGGCTTTAGATTTAGGCGTATTCCATAAAGACGACCATGAGATTACATTTAAAGAGTCTGCTATATGGACATGTATTTGGGTGGGAGTCGCACTACTTTTCGGATTAGGTATTTTCTTCCTTGGAGAATATCTACATGGTGTCTCTTCATTACAACAACTTCAGGAGATAAATGTCAGCCATGGACACGGACTGAAGATCGACCCTGCAGCGTCGTTAGCAGAAAGTCTGTCGCAGTATCGCCATACACTGACATTAGAGTTTTTCTCGGGATATTTGATTGAGTTCGCCCTCTCTGTCGACAATATTTTTGTAATGATATTGATTTTCATAAGCTTTGGCATCGAACAAAAATATTATCACAGAGTGTTGTTTTGGGGGATTATCGGCGCAATAGTGCTTCGTTTAGCGTTCATTTTCCTTTGTTCCGCCTTAATACAAAAATTTCAATGGATATTGGTAATCTTTGGCGCTATCATCATAATTTCTGGAGCAAAGATGTTGTTTGCCAAAGAGAAGAAAGAAATTGACACCGAACACCACCCAGCAGTACGTTTCGCCTCCAAATATTTCAATTTAGTAAAAGAAGTTGTCGGTCATGACTTTTTCGTAAAACGAGATGGTAAATGGTGCGCAACAACCCTATTCTTAGTATTGTTGGTGATTGAGTTCTCAGACATTATCTTTGCGGTAGACTCTATTCCTACAATCTTTTCCGTAACGCGCGACCCATACATCGTGTTCTTCTCAAATATCTTTGCCATTATGGGTTTGCGTTCATTATTCTTTTTGGTAAGCAGTGTAATGAATATGTTCTGCAGGCTTAAGATGGGGTTAGGTGTACTATTGGTGTTTATTGGTGTAAAAATGTTGCTTAATTTCTTCTGGGGCATAGAAATCGGCACTGGCACATCTTTAATCGTTATTATCGCCATCGTTTTGTTAAGCATATTGGCATCCATTCTGTTTCCTAAAAAAGAGAATGCAACAACCATAAAATAACACATTAGAGAAATACATAATAGAAAGCCTGAGCAGAAATGCTCGGGCTTTCGCTCTTGTTTTGTCGGCAAAACCACAAATCCACTATGACAAATATTGTGCCTGTTGAAAACTTTTTTGCCTGAAAATCAAATAGTTGACAAAAGTATGTTGTAAAACATACGGGGGGGGTAAAAAGTACACTTTTATGTTACCTTTGCTCTTGGTTATAAAACCACACACAAAGAAATATAACTGAAAAGCGGATTTATTCGATTTTATATTAATTAAATAGTTAAAAGTATGAAAAGTAAAAAAAGCATTTTTAGCCTTCTATTGCTATTTGCAGCGATGTTGGCTATGGTTCAATTCTCTTGCAAGAAGGACGATGGGGATGATGAGACAAAAACAGAGACTTGGAATTGTGTGATTGACATCACAAACAACCGCAGTGAGACTTTGTATTTGATGTATGGAAGTCAGAAAGTTGGTGTCATTGGCGCTAAGAAAAGTTTGAACGCTACGATTCAAGTCATCGGCTCACCTGTAACGCTCTACTTGAAGAACGACAACGGTGACACTTTCTGCAGTAAAACTTTGACAACAGGAGATGCATATAGTGTTGTAGTGCCTGCGGATGAAACAGATGATTCCAAAGACTCCAAAGAAGATAATAAAGGTACTAAGGAGACAGACAAAAAAGACTCCGAAGAGTCTCAAATTGTATGGTCATTCAACTACGACATTAGCAATTACAGAGACGAAACAGTGTATTTGTATGCTGAGGTTAATGGATTTGAGAAACAAATGACTGGCGGAATTGGTCAGAACATCAATCAGACTGGAACAATAAACATATCAAATAGCGAAGTCAAGTTTGTCACTGTTTATGTGAAGAATGAAAATGGAGATAAGTTTGAAGAACAAAACATAAAGCAAGGTAACAACTATACAGCTAGTGTTTATTCTGATTGTTATTACAACAATAAGTTTAGCTTGAGAATTGTAAACACCAAAAGCGATCCCTACATCATTTATGTGAGTGGAGTTAAAATGATAGAACTAAAATCTGGCTACGAAATCACATATACATTGACAGCAGGATTACAATATGACTTGAAGGCTGTTCAAGCAAGTGGGTATACCTTCTGGGCAACTGAAATAGAAGATAGTTGTAATGAGTCATCGTGCGAGACTTATACATGGACATTAAAGTAATCAAAAGGAATCTGTTATGCTAAAAAAAACAATCACTTTGATACTCCTGTTGGCGACAATGTTGTCGTCGGCAGTGATGGCACAGACAACTACAGTAGAGAAATCAAAGTTACAGTTGTCTGAGAACGATTTCCCGAAAGGAAGACAATATGATGATTGGGAGGATTGGTTGGATTACATGAACTTATATCAGCCACTCAACATCACCAAATTTGGCACTATCTACATCATGAAGGTTGATGATTCGCAGGTGGACTATCCAGACAAAAGCGACAACCAATACTTGCCATTGTATAGAGGAATCTCTTCATTCAACCAATATTTGGAGAAGGAATTGAATGAGAAATTTCCCCATATCAAGGTGGTGCAAGTAGAGTCTTTCAACAATCTTCAGATGAAAGCCAATTCATTGTTGCTTGTGCCAAAATTTGACAAAGTGGACATGGGTAGCCGTGCTGCTCGTGTTTGGATCGGATTTGGCGCAGGAGCGCAAAAGATGCGTGTTTCTGGGTATGTTGTAGACAATGAAGGTCGTTTCTATTACAATTTCTGGCATCAACGTGTTTCTACGAAAAGCAAAAAATACGACAAGATGGTAGAAAATTCAATGGAAGTACTTTCCGAAGATTTCATTTTAATCTTTGAAAAGCTGATTCAATATTAATTGAAAACAAACTCATAAACTCAAAGGGCAAACTTTTTTAGTTTGCCCTTCTTTGTATAAATGACCTTCTACAACGGACACTTTAAAGATTATTTTCCTCCAAAACATAATTTGTGCTACGCCCACCTTCTTCAGTCTTCTTTAACACACCCTTTGCTACAAGGTCGCAAATGTCATTGAGGGCTGTTAATCATGAATGTATCGCATCACACTGAGTTTTTCGCAAAAATAGAAAGTATTCGGTGATTACACAGGCTATTCACCGAAAATATTCGGTGAATGAAGCAACTTTTCGCCGAATTGCAGTCTTGCACATCTCGGTTTGGAAACTTTACAAGTCGCCAGCCTCCAAATCATCGCCATTAATTACTAAACTACGTCCTTTTCGCACAACCACATAGGCTCTGACCATCTTTCATTGCTGTTAAGGTAGAGTTCACTTCGATATGATGGCATTCTGTAATTGCCCAATATAGTCAAAAACAAAAGGGAGGCTCATCAAGCCTCCCTCCATCTATAGCCCAATGAATCTCAACAGGCCATAAAAAAACAACCAAATCAGACTTCAAACCATAAAAACCGCCACAAAAGGAATAACGAAACAGGGATAAACATCTCCTTTTGCGGTGCAAACTTACATCAAATACACCTATCTGCCAACTTTTTGTCTTATTATTTCATCAGATTAGGTTCAATTAAAAAATGCAACTTTTTGCGGGAGTAATGGATGCGAAACAGAAAACGGAAAGAAAGAAAAAACATTTCTCTCCCGCCTGTTAATGACTATCTTTGTCCTCCGTCCAAAATTCCAAAGATATGAGCCACTTAACACAAGAGCAAAGGTATAGGGACGTCTGTCTGCAACTATTGCATTGCGATAATGGTGCAACATGTCCCACATTTACGGATTGTCGTACGGACTAATCAATGTGCTGTTGTTCAT
>CAVKBM010000024.1:0-13471 GCA_963654355.1 Bacteroidaceae bacterium
CACATGAGATCATGTTAGGCTATACTTGGTGTGTAACGAAACATTTCTGTAGATAGAATAAAGAAACAAAAAGGAAATCCGCGGAATTTTTCTGCGGATTTTTTAATTTTGTACGTCCGTATAGATTTTTGAAAAAAGACAATAAAGAAATAAAAGACGAATAAAAAAGTATGGGAAGAGCATTTGAGTACCGTAAAGCAAGAATTTTTGCGCGTAATGCAAAGCTGTCAAAAGCGTTTACGCGTATTTCGAGGGAAATCACGAGTTGTGTTAAATCGTCGGGAGCAGACCCACAGATGAATCCTCGCCTTCGTATGTTGATGTTGAAGGCGAAGGCAGAGAATATGCCAAAGGACAGCGTTGAGCGTGCAATTAAGAAGGCATTGGATAAGGATACGGCAGACTACAAGGAGATTATCTATGAAGGATATGGACCTGCGGGCATTGCGATCTTTGTGGTGACTTCTACCGATAACAACACGCGAACGGTATCTAATGTACGTTCCTACTTCAACAAACACGGAGGAAGCCTTGGAACGCAGGGAAGTCTTTCTTTCTTGTTTGAACATAAATGTGTGTTCAAGGTCGTAGCCAAAGAAGGCGTTGATTTGGAAAATTTGGAGTTGGAGTTAATTGACTTTGGCGTTGACGAGGTGTATTTGGATGAGGAGACAAATGAAATCATCATCTATGGAGCGTTTGAAAACAATGCTAAGATACAAGAGTATTTGGAGTCTAATGATTTTGAAATCAAAGATGTCGAGTTCTTGTATGTTCCAAACGATTTAAAGGAGGTAACAGAAGAGCAGAAGGAGTCCGTTTATAAGCTTATTGATAAGATGGAAGACGACGACGATGTACAGAATGTATACCACAATATGAAAGAAGACTAAGAGAACGTGTCTTTAAAATCTTGTTTCGTATATAAAGAATGATGTCTCATCTTATGAAATGAATTTTTGGTTGAGAAGTTTTGTTAAAAAAACATCAATTCTTTTGTCTATATACTAAATTTTAATCTATATTTGCGATTGCGGAGTCGGTCAGATGTGGCAGACTTTTGTATAGAAAATGGATTGCAATTCTAAATTTGAACTAATTTTTGTTTAACTAATAAAAGTTTTTTAAGATGAAGAAAATTTTCAATTTGGCAGTGATTTTTGCAGCTTTGATGACTGCAGTTTCTTTCGCTTCTTGTAGTGATGAGGATGATGCTACAGAAAAGGTAGAAGAGCAACAGTTGTCTTCTGTTAGCGTTGAGCAAGGTGAGACTTATGCGTTCACTAATACTTCTATGGCTAAGAGTGGTTATTTCAAGGTTGTCAGCGTATCTGGAACAAAGGAAAATGAGAACAGAGTTGTTGAAATTAAGATTACAACAAAGAAGGACGATGCTGCTGGTGATACTTATACTTTGGGTGAGGATGCAGATCACACCTCTTACTTAAAATGGGATGGCACCACATTCTCTAATGTATTCCAAAAGGATGCAGTTGCTAACGCAGCTCAGATTATTTTCTGTCTTTCAACTGATGCTACTGGCTACACGATTACATCTGCAACTGTAAATAATGCAGTAAAGAGTGCGGGAGCAACTGAGACATTATTCGCTAAGAAATAAACGACTGACAAGTTGGTAGAATAAAGGCGAGTGCTGATGCGCTCGCCTTTTTGTTTTGTTTGTGAGATTGAAAAAATAAAGATTTGTGGGAATAAGTAAAGAAATCTATCATGGATAAAAATAGTTTGCATAATTTTGGAAACGGGAAAAAAGTGTGTAAGAGTATGTTTTAAGTCCGAAGGCAGATATAACATTTAAGAAGGTGTTTGGAGAACATCCAGACATAGTGAAAAGTTTCCTGAATGCGATGTTGCCTTTAGAGGAAAGAGAAATGGTTGAGATAGAATATCTTACAATAGAGTTCTTCCCAGACAGTTTAGAGCAGAAGAATAGCGTTGTAGATGTTCGTTGTAGGGACAATGAAGGTCGTCAGTTCATTGTGGAGATGCAGATAGCAAACAGACGAGATGCCTGAAGACATGAAAGAAGAGCCATCGCTAAATAAGGCATTGAGCATCTTGCAGGTTACGGGCTTGAATAACAAAGAACGACTTGGGTATGACAAGTTTGTTGATGCTGTATGTTGGCAACGAACTTTGATGATAGGTGAGAGAGAGGACGGCGTTGAAGAAGGGGTGAAGCTCGGCATTGAAGAAGGTCTTGAAAAAGGGAAAAAAGAGATGGCGAGAAAGATGAAGTTGGAAAATGTATGTGTGGAAGTCATTCAGAAAGTAACGGGTTTGACAGAGGAAGAGATAAGGCGTTTGTGAAAGCAAAGTCTTGAAATCAGCAATAGCGCAAATTTTTAGACTTGTTTTCCTTTAAGATAATTGATATATTTGCGTGAAGAATGGTCGGATTTAAACAAAAAGTAAGATAAATGGAAGAAGTAGTTAAACCATCAAGCGAGAAGTTGAAAGCACTTCAGCTTGCTATGGAAAAAATCGAAAAAGATCATGGTAAGGGTACCATTATGAAGATGGGAGACAACAAGGTTGAAGAAGTGCCTGTAATATCGACTGGGTCTTTAGGTTTAGACCTTGCGTTGGGAGTTGGCGGGTTTCCCAGAGGCAGGGTTATTGAGATATTTGGTCCAGAGTCGTCAGGAAAGACAACGTTGGCTATTCATGCGATAGCGGAGGCTCAAAAGCAGGGAGGTATTGCTGCTATTATAGACGCAGAGCATGCTTTTGACAGATTCTATGCGGAGAAGTTAGGAGTAGACGTTGAAAATCTCCTTATTTCGCAGCCAGACAATGGTGAGCAGGCCTTGGAGATTGCTGATTCGTTGATCCGTTCGTCTGCGATTGATATTGTTGTGATAGATTCCGTCGCTGCTTTGACACCTAAGGCAGAGATTGAAGGCGATATGGGCGACTCAAAGATGGGGTTGCAGGCTCGTCTGATGTCGCAGGCTCTTAGAAAACTGACTGGTAGCATTAATAAAACAAATACCTGCTGTATCTTCATCAATCAGTTGCGTGATAAAATCGGCGTTATGTTCGGTAACCCAGAGACAACGACGGGTGGAAATGCGTTGAAATTCTATGCTTCTGTGCGTTTGGATATACGTCGTATTGGTCAGTTAAAGGAAGGAGACAATGTGATTGGAAACCAGACACGTGTGAAAGTGGTAAAAAACAAAGTGGCACCTCCGTTCCGGAAAGCGGAGTTTGACATTATGTTTGGAGAGGGTATCTCTCATGTTGGTGAAATAGTTGATTTAGGAGTAGAGACGGGAATCATTAAGAAGAGTGGCTCTTGGTATAGTTATGGAGAAACGAAATTGGCGCAAGGAAGAGATGCGACGAAGGCATTGTTGAAGGACAATCTTGAGTTGGCAGAGGAGATTGAAGCAAAAGTGAGAGAGGCTGCAAAGAATATGCCTCAATAAGGAAAATGGAATATATGTAAAAGAGGCGAAAAGGTTTAGAATATCCTTTTTGCCTCTTTCCTAAATAAAGAGTAAGCAATAGTCGAAAGAGGAGAGTGAGGTAGGTATGGCACAGAATTTAAAAACTGAGATATACGAAGAGAAAGCTGTATTGGTGGGTGTCATCACTCCACAGCAAACAGAGCAAAAAGAGAGAGAGTACATTGAAGAGTTAGCTTTCTTGGCGGAGACTGCAGGTGCCCATCCTCAGAAGATTTTTTTGCAAAAGTTGGACTGCCCGAACTCCAACACCTTTGTTGGTCCTGGAAAATTGGAAGAAATCAGAGATTACATCAAAGAACAGGAGGAAACGGAAAATGAGGTCGGCTTGGCTCTTTTTGATGATGAACTTTCTCCGAAGCAGATACGAAACATAGAGAAGGAGTTGGGGGTTAAGATTTTGGACCGAACAAGTTTGATCTTGGACATTTTTGCGAGAAGGGCGCAGACTGCCCATGCGAAGACACAGGTTGAATTGGCGCAGTATAGGTATCTTTTGCCTCGTTTGACAGGAATGTGGACACACTTGGAACGTCAGCGAGGAGGTATTGGTATGCGTGGTCCAGGAGAGACACAAATAGAGACAGACCGTCGTATTATCTTGACGAAGATTTCCCTTTTAAAAGAAGAGTTGAAGTCAATTGACCGTCAGAAGATTATACAAAGAAAGAACCGAGGGAAAATGGTTCGCGTGGCATTGGTGGGATATACCAATGCAGGAAAATCGACTATGATGAACGTGATTAGCAAATCTGATGTTTTTGCGGAAAATAAGCTTTTTGCTACACTTGACACGACGGTGCGTAAGGTTACTATAGATAATTTGCCATTTTTACTGACGGATACAGTTGGATTTATCAGAAAGTTACCAACCTATCTTGTAGAGTCTTTCAAGTCGACGTTAGACGAGGTGCGAGAGGCGGATTTATTAGTGCATGTCGTGGATATATCCAATCCTACGTTCGAAGATCAGATAGCGGTAGTTGAGAAGACGCTACAGGAAATTGACACACAGGAAAAACCGACAATTATTGTTTTCAATAAGATAGATGCGTTTACCTATACACCGAAAGAGGAAGATGATTTAACCCCGAAGACGAGAGAGAATATCAGTTTGGAAGAGCTGAAGAACACCTGGATGGCGAAATTGCAGGATAATTGCATTTTTGTTTCTGCGAAAGAGAAAACCAATTTGGAGGAGTTCAAACAAATGCTCTATAACAAGGTGAAGGAGATTCATGTTACTCGTTTCCCATACAATGATTTTTTGTATCAGAATTACGATGAGAATGCGGAAATAACGGAGTAACATTTGATTAATAAAGAATTGAATTTTGAAAAAATATAGAAATTTAAGAAATGATGAATTGTTGCAACTCCAGTCGCAAGGGTGTGTTTGCGATGATTGGTCAAGTATAGAAGTTGCAGAAGATTTTGAAGTAAAGTATATAAAAAATGTTTGTTTCTCTGGAACGAACAAATTAGGAAGTTGTACTTCAACCTATACAGAGAAGAGTGGGATTGTTAGACATTCAGGGATTTACAATGTGACATTGCATAATTGCGAAGTGTCTGACAATGTATATATTAATAAAATAGGGAATTATATAGCAAATTATAAAATTGGAAAGAATTCATATATAGAAAACGTTGATTTATTGGCTGTCGATGGAGAAACATCGTTTGGGAATGGTGTTGAAGTGGCTGTGATAAATGAGGGAGGGGGCAGAGAAGTTCCCATATATGATTTCCTTTCATCATCTGTTGCGTATATCATTGCTTTGTATAGATATCGGAAAGAGGCTGTGTCATGGCTTTGCAATGAGATAAAGCGTTACGCAATGTCTGTCACTTCGAATATGGGAATGGTGGGAGACGGAGTGAGGATTGTAAATTGTGGAGAAATAAGGAATGTAAAGATAGGAGACAATGCTATAATAGAAGGTTGTACATTGTTGGAGAATGGAAGTGTGAATAGCAATGCCATAGCACCTGTTAAGGTTGGTGTTGGTGTTAATGCGAAGGATTTCATTTTCAGTTCTGGCAGTGAAGTAACAGATGGTGCATTGATTGAAAGATGCTTTGTCGGACAAGGAAGTGTGGTTGGAAAACAATTTTCGGCGACGGATGTTTTGTTTTTTGCGAATTGTCAGGCATTTCATGGAGAGGCTGCTTCATTGTTTGCAGGACCCTATACGGTAACGCATCATAAGTCAAGTTTGTTGATAGCGGGATTTTTTTCGTTCTTGAATGTGGGGTCGGGTAGCAATCAAAGTAACCACGGATACAAATTTGGACCAGTTCATCAGGGAATTGTCGGACGAGGATCAAAGACAACGAGTGATTCATATCTTTTATGGCCTGCGAGGATAGGTGCATTTACCTTGATAAAAGGAAGACATACTACGCATCCCGATACGATGCTTTTCCCATTCTCGTATTTGATAGAAGATGAGGGTATATCATTTCTTGTACCTGCTGTCAATCTTCGTAGTGTCGGGACAGCTCGCGATGAGCAGAAATGGCAGAAAAGAGACAACCGTAAAGATGATTTTTTGTTAGACAAAATCAGTTTTAGTTTACTAAATCCGTATACTGTCGGAAGAATAAGATCGGGTATGGAAAAATTGGAGCAGATCAGGCAGACGGAGAAAATGTTGAATGGAAATTATTTTTACGATGGACTGCAAATCAAAGAATCAGCTTTACTGCGAGGTTTGTCTCTCTATAAAAAATACGCTTTCAAATATGTTGTGGAAGCATTGTTCAAAAAAATAAAAGACCAGGATTTTCGTTCGATAGAGGAAGTGCGGAAAATCTTATCAAACAAGCTTCCTTTGTTGGAGGGAGAGTGGGTTGATTTGGGAGGCTTGATAATTTGTAAGCATTGTGTAGACGAGGTATTATGTAATATAGAGACTTCTAAGTATGATAATATGGATTTTGTAAATAATTATCTTTCAGATTTTTACAAAAATTATAAAATCAATGAATGGTCATGGATAAATGCTTTCGCAGAAGAGGAATTTAGTATTAATTTTGCCGAGTTGTCGAAGGAGAGGCTCTGTCAGTTGCTTGATTTGTATAGAAAAGGAGAGGAGGATATAGTTGAGATGCTTCTTGAAGATGCAAAGAAAGATTATGCGGAAAAGATGAGAGTCGGATATGGAATGGACGATGAAGGTCGGCAGATGGAGGATATGAATTTTGTAAGGGGAGAGATGTTGAGAACATCGTTTGTCAAGGATTTGAAGCAACACACACAGAATGTATGTCAGGAAGTGGCGAATCTTCTTCTTCGCATTGAGAATATAAAAGATTGAGAACAGATTTGTAAAGGGAAGTGAGTATGCAAGAAGAAATTATCACGGTGAATAAAGGAAGTTACTTTCCCGTTCCAGTGGTGGTTCTGGGAAGTATATCAATTTTTGGAGCGTTGGCAGTATTTTTGGTGTGGATTCATCATGCAATCGTATTTGAAGTCCCATTTATGCGGTGGAGCGACATTCTCTTGCATTTTTTTATGAAGGATTTTCTTCTGATGGTTTTGTTGGTGGCAGTCGGAGTGTTTTTGGTTTTTTCAAGAAAAACGTATGATTTTAATCCAGAGAAGAAGCAGGTGAGGAACGCAGGTCATTTTTATCATTGGGATTGGGGAGAATGGAAGGATTTCTGTTTGGATGGCTCTTACTTGGCTTTCCAGCGTTATGAGCAAACAAGCAATTATTCATACGGAGGCATCTACGAGAGGAAAGTGTCAGAGTATGTGTATGACTTGCGTATGGTGAAGCAGGATGGAACATTTGAGTCTATTGTTTCGGGTAGTGATTTTCGTTGCGTTTCTGAGATTATTGTTTTGGGAAAGAAAATGGAAGAGGTTTATGGACTGAAATTCAACGACTATGTAAGAGAAATCGTGCGGAAGGAACTACAGAATCGGAAAGTTCGGATCAAGTAGAAATGAGATTTTAAGGAATGAGAAAGATAGGTTTGTTATCTGACACGCATGGGTGTTGGGATGAAAGGTATCTACAGTATTTCTCGGAGTGCGACGAGGTTTGGCATGCTGGCGATGTTGGTTCGTTAGAGATATTAGAGAGGTTTTGTTTTGCGGGAAAAGTTGTTCGTGCTGTATATGGAAACATAGACGGGCAGGATATTCGCGGGCATTGTAAGAAAATTCTGAGTTTTCAATGTGAAGAGGTAAAAGTTATCCTCACGCATATAGGCGGATATCCGAAGCGTTATGCCCCGGGAATAAAGGAGGTCTTGTACATAGAAAAGCCACAGTTGTTCGTTTGTGGACATTCGCATATATTAAAAGCAGCGTATGACCCAGAACTGAAGGTAATGTGCCTTAATCCAGGGGCGGCAGGTACGTTTGGCTTTCATAAGGTACGGACGTTGATGCAGTTTGTCATTGACGGGGCTAAAATACGAGATTTAGAGGTGATTGAATTAGGTAATAGGATAGGTTAATACAAAAAAAGCGGAAAAGTTCTCTTTCCCGCCTTCCTATTATGAGTGTGAATTTATTTTACACCAGCTTGTGCTTGTTGAAATGCTGCCGTAGGATCTTTTAACACTTTGATGCCCAATTTCTTTTGGACGAATTTGGTTGCATCAATGGCGTCGTTTGACTTGAACTGAAGCTGACTAAGATCAAACAAGAAGAGAAATCCCTCTTCGTTGCCAACTTCAGTAATGGCCTTCTTCAATTTCTCCAAAATAGGTACTTGCAATTGTTGTTGCTTTTGTTGCAAAGAGGCTTGTGCTTGTTGGTAGTAATTTTGCATTTTCGTTTGCAAAGTTTGCAACTCTTCCATTCTGTTTTTCTTGATAGTCTCGTCCCAGGCTGCTTCTCCTTCCTTGTATTCTACCAATTTTCGAGTATATTCATCCTCCATTCTCTTAACCTCGGCTTCGTGTTGAGCGGCAGACTTTTGAATGGCAGAGTCGGCAGCCGTTGTCTCAGGCATTGAGTAGAACAATGTTTGGATGTCGACAAAGCCTAATTTCACATTGGCATTCTGTGCGAATACTGCGATAGGAGCGACGCAGAGAAACGCTAAAATCAATTTCTTAATCATCTCTATAAGTTATTTAGTTTTATCCTATTTGTTAAGTTATGTTGCAAAGATATGTTATTTATTATTTCCTGCATAACCCATTTTCTCCAACACTTCATCGCTGATGTCGATTTTCGGGGTGAAATAGATGATGTTGGTGCTGCTTGCCCTTTCTAAAACGACCTGATAGCCTTTTGTGTCGGCCACTTGTTTAACAGCAACGTAGACTTCGTCTTGGATAGGTTGGATCAGGCTAGTTCTCTTTTGGTAGAACTCCCCTTGTGGACCAAAATATTTTCGCTTCAAATCGTTGGCTTCCTTTTCCTTGGCAACGATTTCGTTCTCTTTCTTTACTTTCATTTCGTCAGAGAGAAAGACAACCTCAGTTTGGTAGTTTTTGTACATTGTCTTTGCTTCTTCATTCTTCGCCTCGACCTCTTTTTGCCATTTCTCGGACACTTGCTTGAGTTGTTCGTTGGCGGATTCGTACATCGGTACGTTTTTCAAGACATAGTCCATATCGATAACGGCAACTTTTTGGGCTTGTGCGAACATAGCCAAAAGAAACATAAATCCTAATAATATCGCTTTCTTCATACTATTGATTATTTAGAATGAAATTATTTGCTTTTTTGTATAATCTCGATTTAGAACTCCTGACCGATGACAAAATGGAAATTGTGTCCGCCTTCACCTACATCGTAAGGTGTGTCGAATCCATAACCCCAGTCAACTCCAATCAGACCTAACATAGGAAGGAAAATCCTGACTCCTAATCCTAACGACCTTTTCAGATTGAAAGGGTTGAAATCTTTGAACTCTGACCAACAGTTACCAGCGTCCGCAAAAGCCAAGGCGTAGATGGTGGTTGATGTTTGAAGCATCAGAGGGTATCTCAACTCAATAGAGAGACGAGAGTAGAGGTTACCTGCGTCTCGTCCAGTAACAGGATCTGTTGGCGTTAGTGAGCCGTTACCATAACCACGCACTTTGACGGCGGTAGTTGCGTAAGTACTGCTGTACCCTGTCATACCATCTCCTCCGACATAGTATCTCTCAAACGGAGAACGGCGATTTTTGTTGTAGTATCCCAAGAATCCGTATTCCATACGTGTCATTAACACGAGTTTTTGATTTGCGGAGAGTGGAGTGAATGTCTGTGCTTTGAGTTCTACTTTGTAGTATTCAACCCATTTATAGAGCTCTTGTTGCATTTCATAATATTCGTCATCGGTCAAACCTCTATGTTCCTCTTCAGAACTTCCGTTTTTGTAGCGTGAAGCCAGTTCATCGATGCGGCTATTGTCTTTGAAAAGGGAGTATGGTGGTGTCAACTGCACCATAAGGGATAGTTTAGAACCTCTACGGGTGTAGTATGGGTTGTCTAATGAGTTACGACTCCACGTTCCTGAGATGCTTAGGTTGTTGGCGTGCCCATCAGAAATGTCCAAATAACTCCAGTTCTGCAATGAGTAGTGTCGGTAAGCCAATTCTCCATAGATAGAGAAATAGTCGTCAGGCCAAGTGAGACGTTTACCGATACCGATGCTTGCACCGATGGTCATGATATACTTGTCGGGGTCGGCTGCGGCAGCGTAGCTATATGAGTAGTTGTCGTAGTAGAGGCTGTTGTAGTAGTTGTCGGAGTAGTATTGGCTGTTGACGCCTGTCTGTTTAGACCAGTAGACTGATGTTTGTAACGTTGTTGGTTTGTTACCGCCCAACCACGGCTCCATGAACGAGATGCTGGCAGATGTGTAGTAGCGAGCGTTTGTTGAGAAGGAGAGCGAAAGCGTTTGTCCGTCTCCTTGAGGCAATGGATGGTAGGCTTCTTTGTTGAAGATGTTGCGCATTGAGAAATTGGTGAATTTCAATCCTAATGACCCAGTCACACCAGTCTGACCCCAACCGAATGACAATTCCACCTGATCGTTTTTCTTCTGCTCAAGGTTGAAGAGAATATCAACTGTGCCATTCTCTGGATCTGGTTCAGGACGAATATCCATTGTCTCAGGATTGAATTGTCCTGTCGCCGCTAGCTCACGGGCGGAACGTTGCAAATCCGACTTGCTGAAAAGTTGTCCAGGTTTTGTGCGAAGTTCACGGCGAACTACATGCTCGTAGATGGTTTCGTTTCCAGTGATGATGATGTTGTTAATGACGGCTTGTTGCCCCTCGTAGATACGCAGTTCGATATCGATAGAGTCGCCCTCTACGTTTACTTCATAAGGTTCAACATTGAAGAACAGGTAGCCATTGTCCATGTAGAGGTTGGACATAGCGTCTTCATCTGTCATTAGACGGTCGTTCAGAAGCTTTTGATTGTACACATCGCCACGTTTGATGCCGAGTACTGCGGACAAGGCTTCGCTTGAGTAGACGGTGTTGCCCACCCATGTGATGTTTCTGAAATAGTATTTCTTTCCTTCTTCGAAAGTCATGTGGATGTCAACTCGGTTGGCTTTCTTAGGATAGGGAACTACACTATCGCATACAAGCACAGCATCTCTGAAACCGAATTCGTTGAACTTATCGATTGCGTTTCCTTTGTCGTTGATGTATTCCTCGTCAATGAATTTTTTTGATTTGAAAATGGTGACGAGACTCTTCTCTTTCGTCTTCTTCATGGCGCGTTTCACTTTCTTTGCTTCCATTTCGTGAAGACCGTACATATAGATTTTGTGTACTTTCACTTTCTTTCCCTTGTTGATGTCGATGTAGACTTTGACGTTGTTGGGAACGCGAGGGTCGTTTTTTGCGACGAGAGAGATCTCTGCATTTTTATAACCGTCGCTTGCGAAGTGTTTTTTTAGTAACGTCTTTGTCCTGACGATGAGGTTTGGAGTTAACTGTCCACCTTTTTTGATAGGCAACTCCTTCAAAAGGTCTTCTCTGTCTTTATCCTTTACACCAGTCATGATGACGTCTGTGATGCGGTCGCGCGGTTGTAAGGCGATGTCAATCCATATTTTTTTGCCGTCTGTTTTTGCTGCGGAAATCTTCACATCCGAGAAGAGACCTTGCTTCCAGAAACGTTTCACAGCCTTGCTGATGTTATCCCCTGGAATCTTAATCTTTTGACCTTTTGAAAGTCCTGAGTAACTGATGATTACAGACTTGTCGTAGTGGCAATTCCCACTGACGGTAATATCTGCGATTTCGTATTCCTTGGGAGTGTCTGTATAGTTGATATTAGGAATATATGTGGATTTTTCAAAAGGTTGAGTCGTAGTGGTAGAATCTGCCACAATGCTGTCGGAAGTCACGTTGAGAGAGTCTGTTACGACTTCCTGCGCATGAGCGACAGTCATTGAAAAAAGCAATGAAAGCAGAAAGATGCAAGCTGAAAATCTGTTCATTTTGAAAGGTTATCGTGAAAGAATTGAAAGGTTCTACAAATAAGCGAAACTCAACATGTTAAACATTTTCGTTCTTCACTTGTTCGCTTGTCTTGCCGTATCGTCTTTCTCTCTTTTGGTAGTCTAATATTGCTTCAAAGAACTGTTCTCCTTTGAAATCAGGCCAGCAGGTGTCTGTGAAATAGAGTTCTGCATAAGAGAGTTGCCAAAGTAAGAAATTGCTGATTCGAAGTTCTCCACTCGTTCGAATTAACAAGTCGGGGTCTGGCATGCCTTGGGTCGACAAATAGTTTGAAAACAATTCTTCTGTGATATCATCTATTTGTATCTGTTTGTTTTTAACATCGTTGGCGATCTTTTTAGTTGCATTCGTGATTTCCCATCGGGCAGAATAGTTGAGAGCCAAGACGAGGTTGAGTCCTGTGTTTTTTTCTGTTTCCTGAATAGCAGCATAGAGGTTTTCTCTCGCCTTTTCTGTGAGATTGTCAATATCCCCGATTACACGCAGACGAACATTATTGTTGCTAATCTTACTGATGTAGGTACGGAGCGAGTAGGCAAGAATCTCCATCAACGCATCGACTTCGGCTTTGGGGCGATTCCAGTTTTCTGTAGAGAAAGCGTAAAGAGTCAGATATTTGATACCTAAATTAGAGGCAGCCTCGGTAATCTTGTCTACTGAGTCAACCCCCGCTTGGTGGCCAAACACTCGTTCCTTTCCATGGCGTTTTGCCCAACGTCCGTTTCCGTCCATAATGACAGCCACATGTTGAGGAACTCTATTCTTATCAATCAGTTCAAATGCAGACATTTTCTTAAAATTGAAGAGTTCTACAAGCACCTTTCCGTTTCAACAAGTCGAATGAGATGAATACGAAGGCGCAAGTATAATAGTCGTTGTTTTTAATCCAGGAGTGTCCTGCGTTATAAGGATCGTCTAAAATTTTGTTTGACGGTTTCGTCACATCAAAGTCATCAACAAAGAGTTTACGCATAGACCATTCCACCCCTACGTTGCATCGCTCGCTCAGTTTGAATTTGTAGCCCACACCGAACGTGAAGTTGAAAGTATGCTTGTTACCCGACCAATGTTCGTAGATGGAAAGTCCCGGACCCACCAATATATAGGGAGTATGGCGACGAAGCTCTCGATCCCACGATTCCATTCCGAACTTGCAAAAATTGTGTTCAAAATGTATACCAATATCCCAGAAATTCTGGCTGAAATCTGCTTGTTGTCCGTTTGGAAGTAGATTTTTGAAATCTCGTGTGTCTCCTGAAGCACCGCCTTTGATGACACTGACTTTAACCATAAAACGGTTAGTAACGTGCGCCCTGAGTAATCCACCAAACGCTAAGTGTGTGTCTTTAAATATCTTGCGGGAATTGGCGTCCCCATTGTAATATGATCCTCCGCCTAAAATACCCAACTCACCCAGGTATTTCACCTGAGCGTTGGCCGACCCTGCGAAGAAGAACAATGTTCCTGCCAAAAATATTAAACTGACAATTCTTTTCCTTATGTACATCAATGTCTCTAAAAATGTCT
>CAVKBM010000024.1:13481-23715 GCA_963654355.1 Bacteroidaceae bacterium
TGTCTACACCTTCTGAAACGAGAATCACACTGCTTTATTTTGCAATCGGTTCGTTTGTTCAATTCTTTTGTAACTGAAGATACCAAACCGCAGATACAAAATTATGGGCAAATTTACGAATAAATTTGAGTTTCTTAGTTGTTTGGTGTTCAAAAATGCAAGAAGTGGAGTGCCATCCTTTCCACTGCAAAGTTTTGTGAAAATATTTCTGAGGAACAGAGATTCATTCCGAAAGAATTTTCCGTGAAAGTTTCCGCATATTGTAGATATTTCTTTATTTTTGCGCAAATTTTGGTTGATTGTACCCATAAAGGAGATTTCCCAATGGCAAAAAAAACAAAATACAAGTTTTTTAATTCCAAACTGACTTCAGCGGTGAGCGTCTCGATGGTACTCTTCCTTTTGGGGTGTACCATAGCGATTACGATGGTGGCTCGCAATATGTCGGCCTCAATAATGGAAAAGGTGGCAATCACGATATATATAAAGGACGGAGCGACCAACGAGCAAGTGCAGTCATTGGGGAGATTCTTGCAGTCGCAGTCTTATACAAAAGACGCTGCATTTATCAGCAAAGAGCAGGCGATAGCGGAGGTCTGCAATGAGATAGGTGAGGACCCTTCAGAGTTTTCGGATTATAATCCGTTGCCAGATACATACGTTGTGCATGTGCAGGCCCAATATGCCACCAATGATAGTATTACTTTGATTTCTCAACGATTGAGAGAGTTGAACAGCGTACAACGAGTTGACTATCAGAAAAATATGATTAACACTATGGAGAGGAATGTTAATCGAATCGCATTAGCTTTAATGTGTGCGACGTTACTTCTTCTTCTCATTTCCTATGTCTTGATTCATAATACAATGTCGTTGCTGATTCATTCTGATAGGTTTACTATTCATACTATGAAATTGGTGGGAGCGACGAGCATATTTATCCTAAAACCGTATTTGTTGCAAAGTCTTTACATTGCGTTGACAGCTTTCGTGATGGCTGTTGTCTACATTGTCGGATTGAACCATTTTTATGAGGATTTCCCTTTTAGTATATTGGAGCTTCATGAGGCGAGAGTTTTTGTGCCTCTCTTCGGAATGTTACTGATTTGTAGTGTTGTTATTTCGTGTGTGGCTACTTTTTTTGCCGTAAACAAATATTTAAATAAACCAACAGACGACCTCTATTATATTTAATGTGTTGTAAATAATATACAGGTTGCTTCGTTATAAAAGTAAAAGTAAAAATGGAATATGCATTACCCAAAAAAAATCTGATGCTTTTGGCCATAGGTTTTTTAGTGATTGTAATAGGTTTTTGCCTGATGGTAGGCGGTGGAAGTGAGGATGGAGTAACTTTCAATCCTGAAATATTCAGTACTCGTCGCACTGTAGTCGCACCGATGATTGCGTTGTTTGGCTTTTTCTTCGAGATTTTTGCCATTTTATGGATTCCTAAGAAAAAGGAGAACGAGTAATGGATGTAATACAAGCATTGATTCTTGGTATAGTTCAAGGATTGACAGAATATTTGCCAGTCAGCAGCAGCGGACATTTAGCGATTGGTCAGTACTTCTTTGGCATTCAAGAAGGTAATCTGATTTTTACGATAGCCGTGCATGTGGCAACGGTGTTGAGCACGTTAGTTATACTACGAAAGGAAGTGGCTTGGCTTTTCGTCGGTTGCTTCCATTCAATCAGAAACGGTTTTGAGTGGAACTCGGAGATGCGGTATATGGCTGCCATCATCTTATCAATGATTCCTGTGGGTATCGTTGGCGTGTTCTTCAAAGATTATGTGGAGGAAATTTTTGGTTCAGGATTGCTTATCGTGGGCTGTATGCTGATTTTGACAGCGATTTTGTTGTCCTTTTCTTATTATTATACAAAACCAAGGTGCAAAGGGAAGAATAGTTGTTCGATTTCTTGCGAAAAAGAAGAAGTATCTTTGGTAGATGCTTTTATCATAGGGTTGTCGCAAGCGTGTGCCGTTATGCCTGGTCTTTCACGTTCGGGTACGACGATTGCAACTGGATTGTTGTTGGGTAATAAAAAAGAGAAGTTGGCACAGTTCTCATTTTTGATGGTCATTCCACCGATTTTAGGGGAGGCCTTGTTGGATTGTTTGAAGGTAGCAAAGGATGGCTATGAAACGGTATGTGGTGGAGTGTCTCCAATCGCTTTGATAGTTGGGTTCATCTCGGCTTTCGTCTTTGGATGTCTCGCTTGCAAGTGGATGATTGGTATAGTCAAGAAAGGAAAGTTGATATATTTCGCCATCTACTGTGCTATCGTCGGTATTGTGTCGATTGCAATTTCTTTATAGAGACTCTTTTTTATTGAAAAATACGATTTCCTATATGAATTTCGAAGAAGGGGAAGTGTTCTGTTTCGACAAGCCGTTACGTTGGACTTCCTTTGACGTTGTGAATAAAGTAAGAAACCTGATGCGTTACCGATTGGGAATCCGCAAGGTGAAGATCGGTCATGCGGGTACGTTGGATCCTTTGGCAACGGGAGTTTTGATCGTTTGCACGGGAAAGCAAACGAAACAAATTGAATCCTTACAATATAAGACGAAAGAGTATGTCGCAACCATCAGATTAGGTGCGACCACTCCATCTTTTGACTTGGAGACGCAGGTTGATGCGGAATATCCGATTTCGCACATTGACGAAGAAATGGTAAGAGAGACGTTGAAAAAGTTCGTTGGAGAGATTCAGCAGATACCACCTACCTATTCTGCCGTGAAGGTGAATGGTAAGCGTGCGTATGACTATGCTCGTAGAGGAGTGGAAGTGGAAATCAAACCTAAAACATTGGTCATTGACGAGATTGAACTTTTGGAATATAAAGGAGATAAAATTGTCGTAAGGGTCGTTTGTAGCAAAGGAACATATATCCGTGCTTTAGCAAGAGATATTGGCGAGGCGTTGCAAAGTGGGGCGCACTTGACGGCATTGCGTAGAACGCGCATTGGAGATATGAAAGTTGAAGAATGCTATACATTGGAGGATTTTGAATCAATGATTGATGTTCTGGCGGCGGAGAGATTGCAGGAAGAGGCAGGGTCGCAGACAGACGAGCAGGTCCAAACACCCCAAGATGCGTAGACAAGTAAAACAGGAAAAAAACAAGTCAGGAGACTGGCATCATATATAATAAAAGAGGCACTATGAAGTTATCCAAATTCAAATTTAACCTTCCAGAGGAGCAGATCGCTCTTCGTCCGTCAGAGAATAGGGAGGATGCGCGGTTGCTAGTGTTGAATCGTAAAACTGGGGAACTTGAACATAAGATATTCAAAGATTTATGGGAGTATTTCGATGATAAGGATGTGTTCATATTTAATGACACGAAGGTTTTCCCAGCGTGTTTATATGGAAACAAGGAGAAGACCAATGCACGCATTCAAGTCTTCTTGCTGCGGGAGTTGAATAAAGATATGAGATTATGGGATGTTTTGGTGGATCCTGCCCGCAAGATCAGAATTGGAAATAAGTTATACTTTGGTGAGGATGATTCTTTGGTGGCGGAGGTGATAGACAATACCACCTCGCGTGGGCGCACCCTTCGCTTTCTCTACGATGGGACGTATGAGGAATTCCGTAAGGTGTTGTATGATTTGGGAGAAACTCCATTACCTGACCATATTCGGTCAAAACGTGAGGTTGAACCAGAGGATGCGGATCGCTACCAATGTATCTTCGCCAAGAAAGAGGGTGCGGTTGTCGCCCCTGCGGCAGGATTGCATTTTGATAGAATGTTGATGAAGCGTTTGGAGATAAGAGGCTGTGAGTTCGCCTACGTTACTTTGCACGCAGGATTGGGAAATTTCAGAGACATTGATGTCGAGGATTTGACGAAGCACAAGATGGACTCTGAAGAGATGGAGATTTTGGAAGAGCAAGCAGAAATTATTAATCGTGCGCATCTTGATAAGAAACATATCTGCGCTGTCAGCACTACAACTATGCGTGCTATTGAAACGAGTGTCGGAACAGATGCGATGGTAAAACCATTTAAAGGGTGGACGAACAAGTTTATCTTCCCTCCATACGATTTTACGGTGGCAGACCGATTGATTTCTAATTTCCACATGCCAACATCCACGTTGCTGATGCTTGTCAGCGCTTTTGGAGGTTATGAGAATGTCATGAATGCCTATGATGTTGCTGTTAAGGAGGGGTATAAATTCGGATCGTACGGAGATGCAATGCTGATTTTATAGAAGAACTATAGATGTATAAAAAGAGGAAGACCGAAAATCGTTTTTTTCTGTCTTCCTCTTTTTGTTGATTCTATTATAAATAAAAAAACAGCAAAAAAAAACAGACTTTTTAAGTCTGCTATATATCTTTTTTCCCCTAAGGCACTTGAAAAAGTACCGCAGGCGGGACTTGAACCCGCACAATCGCAATGATTACAGGATTTTAAGTCCTGCGTGTCTACCGATTCCACCACTGCGGCTTCTTCCTTTTTGAGCGAAAAACGGGACTCGAACCCGCGACCCCAACCTTGGCAAGGTTGTGCTCTACCAACTGAGCTATTTTCGCAAACGCTTCGTTTCCTAAAGCGGTGCAAATGTACTACTTGTTTTTAAAAGTTCCAAATCTTTCGTTTGAAATTTTTTAAGAAAAATAATTTCTCTTTATTATATCTTTGCAGTCAACAATAGTTTTAGGTTAAAATGTAGTCGTGCACCCCAATGATGTGATGTTATGAAACATTTGTCTTTTATATCACTTCTATTCTCGTTTGGAGATAAGTCGCCAAGACGTCAAGAAGCCTTGAAATATACATTTATCGCTTTCCTGTTTTTGGCAACGGCGGTGATTATCTTTTGGTTCTTTCCGAATGTCTTGCATTTTCAATATACTTATAATCAAGGAAGCCCTTGGAAATACGAGGAGGTTACCGCTCCCTACGCATTTGAGATTTATAAGTCGGATGGCGAGTTGGAGGAGGAACGCTCGGCACTTCTGAAAGATTTTTGTCCGATCTACGAGAAAGACACCGCTGTGCAGTCTACTATGATTGAAATAATGAAGAGTAAACTACAGACCTCCCCCGACGATGCAAATTACCCGTATTACTGTTATGTGAAGGATAAACTGAATGAAATTTATTCCGTAGGTGTCATTTCTGGCAATGTGCGTGAGAAACAACAGTCTGAGGGAGTGAAAAAAATCCGTATTATCGCTGATAATGTTTCTAAAGAGTATGAAATTGAGCAGTTTTTCTCGACAAAGACAGCATACGAGAAGCTGATTAACGAATCTCCTGCGGAGTTGGATTCAAAGATATTGAAGGATTACAACCTCAACAATTACATAGAAGAAAACATTATTTATGATGAGGAGAAAACGGAGAATCTGAAAAAAGAGATGTTGAAAACCATCTCGTTGACGAAAGGACAAGTGCAGAGTGGCGAGAAGATTATCGGACATGGCGAGATTGTGACGGCAGAAGTGTATGATATTCTAAATTCCTTGAAATTCTCTACTGAAGAGAACAATAAGGAACGAAACAGCAGGATGATTGCGGTAGGGCAGGGGTTCATTATTGCCTTTGTTCTGATGGTTTTTTTCCTCTATTTCTACCAATTCCGCCAGAAATTTTTGGTGGATCCTCGTGATGTCGTGTTCATTCTTTCGTTGGTGTTGGTTTTCTGTTTGATAACGGCATGGATTGTTACGAAAGAGTATTCCCAATACGTTTATTTAGTTCCGTATGCGCTTATATCTATCACGATAAGTGTCTTTTTCGATACTAGAACTGCTCTTTTTACACATTTGACTACAGTGCTACTTTGTTCGTCGCTTGTGCCGAACGAGTTTGAGTTTTTGTTTTTGCAGGTGAGCATTGGCATGTTGTCTATCTGCACGTTGAAAACGGTTTATCAGCGGTCGCATCTGTTTAAGTCGGCCGCATTGATTTCTTTCAGTTATATGGTTCTTTACTTGGGATTCTCTTTGATCCATGAGAAGAACATAGATGAGGTGGACAAGATGCCGTTGTTGCTTTTTTTAATCAATGGTTTCTTCTTGTTGTTCGCTAATCCATTGATTTACATCATTGAACGAATTTTTGGCTATATATCAGATTCATCGTTGGTGGAGTTGGCGAACACGAACAATCCTTTGCTGCGGAAATTCTCGGAAGTAGCTCCAGGTAGTTTCCAACACTCTATGCAGGTTTCCAACTTGGCGGCGGAGTGTGCAATAGCCTTGAAGGATAGGGCGAATCCTATTTTGGTTCGCACTGCGGCGCTTTATCATGACATTGGTAAAATGGCGAATCCAGAGTATTTCACGGAGAACCAGACGGGAGGTAGAAATCCTCATGAAGGGAAAACAGAGATAGAGAGTGCGGCTATCATCATCAATCATGTTGCGGATGGCGTTCGTATTGCTAAACAAAACAACTTGCCGGAGAAGATACAGGCATTCATTCAGACTCATCATGGCGAGAGTCAGGTGAAATATTTCTTGATAACCTATAAGAATAAGCATCCCAATGAGCCTGTGGACGAAAAATTGTTCACCTATCCTGGTCCGCGTCCTTCAAGTCGCGAGATGTGCATTCTTTGCATGTGTGATGCAGTAGAGGCTGCTTCTCGGAGTTTGACAGACTATACAGACCAGACCATCAACGAATTGGTCGAAAAGATAGTTACAGGGCAGATGAGGGAAGGAATGTTTGATCAGGCACCAATCACCTTAGACCAGATAAAAATAGTAAAGTCTGTGTTGAAGGAAAAACTGAAAACTATCTATCACACGAGAATCAGCTATCCAGAGTTGAAAAAATAGTTTTTTTGTGACATAATCGAGTGATAAAATAAAAAATAGAAAATATGAAGCATTGTATTGTATTCACATTGTTCACGTTATGCTTTTTTTCGATAAGTAGTTGTTCTCAGGTGAATGATTGTGATTGTAAAACGACAGACAAAGAGGGGAAAGAAGTTACGAACACTCATTACGACTATGAGGGGAAGTGTTCTGAATTGAATGAAGAAGGTTGGACATGCACTGTTGCTCCATAATTGTCTCAAAGAATAGAATTTGAAATGCAGCATAGCGTAGAGATGCAAGAATCAAACAAAACTCGTAGTCTAATTGGCTTAGTCTCACGATTGTTGTTGGGGTTGACTTTTGTACTCTCTTCTGTGTTGAAATTTATGTCGCTGGAGGGCTTTGAATCCTATTTGTTCTCTTTTGACGTTTTTAGTTTGACAATCTGCTCGTATGGGGCTAGACTATTGTTGTTTGGCGAGATGACATTAGGTTTGCTGTTGATGACGACCCTTTACAAGCGATTCGTAGAATGGGTGGCGTTGGGAGTGCTTGTTGTTTTTTCTATCTTTTTGGCTTTCTTATGGATTGTCGGAAATGATGGAAATTGCCATTGCATGGGTGAAACTTTCGAAATGCCGCCACAGTTGTCGTTGTTGAAAAATGCGTTTCTTTTGCTTTTGCTTTACTTCTCGACGTGGAGCCTGCAGTTGAATATACCTTGGAGGCGTACATTTCTATCACTTTTGTTTATCTCGTCTTTTGTCTATGCCTTTATCCTAAAATTGCCTTTTGGACTGCGGACGGAGCGTCCCATTCATTTCGATGAACAATTGTATCAGAATTTGGCGATGACACGTCCTGCTTTGCAGGAAATACAAAAGAAGGATTTTGCCGTAGTCTGTTTTTTCAGCGTGAAATGTATTTATTGCAAGCATGCGATGCGTAAACTGCAGGTGCTTTTGGATAATTGCCCTAAAGCGAGTGCTCAGTGGGTCGTTTGGGGAACGGAGTTAGGTCTTGCAAAGTTTAAAGAGGATACAAACATCACGACACAACCCTACTTCTTTCTTGATCCTCGTGAACTTATGCCTATCACTGGAAATAGAATCCCTATTCTCCTTTTCTTGCAGAAAGGAAAAATTGTGGGAAAGATGAGTAATGGATCATTTGACGACGAGAAGGCGTGGAGGTTGATGAACGAAGAAGTGAATTAGTCATTTCTTGATAAAACATAATAAAAACTTTAGAAATATATTGACAAAAATATGATAGAGATAATTCCGGCCATTGATATAATTGATGGAAAGTGTGTGAGACTGTCGCAAGGAGACTATTCGCAGCGCAAGGTGTATAATGAGAATCCGTTGGAGATTGCAAAGACATTTGAGGGTGTGGGGGTGAAGCGACTTCATTTGGTGGATTTGGATGGTGCGAAGGCGCAACATATTGTGAACTATAAAGTGTTGGAAACGATAGCAACTCAAACCTCGTTGACAATTGATTTTGGAGGTGGTTTAAAAAGCGATGAAGATCTGCGCATCGCTTTTGAAAGTGGTGCATCGATGATCACAGGAGGGAGTATAGCGGTGAAGAAACCAGACACTTTCCTTTCCTGGTTGGAGAAATTTGGCGCGGAGAAAATTATCTTAGGAGCAGATGTGAAAGATGAGAAAATTGCTGTGAGCGGGTGGATAGAGACTACCGATGTCGACCTGCTTCCTTTTGTGCAGAAATTTATGGATAGAGGGGTTGACAAATGTATTTGCACAGATATTAGTAAGGATGGAATGCTGAAAGGTCCGTCTGTTGAATTATACAAAAAAATGTTGGCAGAGATGCCTTCTCTTTACTTAATAGCCAGCGGCGGCGTAAGTTCAATGAAGGATATTGATGAGTTGGAGGAAGCAAGAGTGCCGGCAGTCATCACAGGCAAGGCGATTTATGAGGGGCGTATAAAAATGGAAGATTTGTGCCGTTATTTATCTTGATTTTTTTGTATTTTCGCAAAGTTTAATAGAAATAGTCTAAATAGGCTTGTTATGGAAGTAGATTTCAAAAAGATGGGTGGGTTAGTACCTGCGATCATTCAAGATGCCGACACACGGATGGTGCTGATGCTAGGATTTATGAACGAGGAGGCATTGAAGAAAACCGAAGACACAGGTAAGGTAACCTTTTTTAGTCGCACGAAACAACGCCTTTGGACGAAAGGTGAGACGAGCGGAAATTTTTTGAATGTTGTTTCCATAAAGGCGGATTGTGACCAAGACACGCTGTTGATTCGCGTTCACCCTGTGGGTCCCGTTTGCCATACGGGTACGGACACATGTTGGGGCGAAGAGAATAAATAAAGAAGAATAAACTCGGAAGGAGAGAATTTCAATGGCATTGATAACCTATAAGGATGTGAGTGTTACACGGCAAGAGCAGACTGTTTTGCAACATGTTAACTTGACGGTGAACGAGGGAGACTATGTCTATTTGACGGGTAAAGTTGGAAGTGGGAAAAGTACATTTCTGAAATCTCTCTACTGTGAGGTTCCCATCACATCAGGAAGTGCCACAGTGTTAGGTTACGACCTTATGGAAATGAAGACGAGAAACATACCGTATCTGCGTCGCCAGATGGGGATCGTTTTCCAGGATTTTCAACTCCTTCCCGATCGTTCTGTCAATGAGAATCTTTCATTTGTCTTGAATGCCACATCGGATATGAGCAAGGAGCAGATTAGCGAACGCATTTCCGAGGTGCTTCATTATGTGGGAATGTCAACGAAAGGTTATCGTATGCCTCATGAGCTGTCGGGAGGTGAGCAACAGCGTATCGTAATCGCACGGGCTTTGCTCAATCGTCCGAAATTGCTATTGGCAGACGAGCCGACAGGGCACCTTGACCCTGTAACAGGGGAAGAGCTGTTACGTTTGTTCCATAAGATTAAAGAGGATGGAGCAGCGGTCGTGATGTCGACCCACAACAAGCGTTGGCCGAGGGCATTTGGTGGCCGAATGGTGTTTTGCGATAACGGAAGCTTGGTGGAGGCGGAGACGATTGATGAGTTTGAGAAGATGAATACGCAGAACTACTATTAACCTATACCGATTTTGATGAATGAGTGTTAGAGATCTAATTTTGAGTGCGAAGAAGACTGCTTTTTCTTTTGAGGTGTTACCTCCATTGAAAGGAAATGGCATTGAGGCTATTTATGAGACTATAGATCAGCTTAGAGAATTTGACCCTAAGTATATTGATATAACGACGCATCGGAGTGAGTTGATTTACAAAACATTAGATAATGGGTTGTATCAGTGTGAGAGAGTGCGTCAGCGACCAGGAACAGTAGCGATAGCGGCGGCTATCAAAAATAAATATGGAATTGATGTTGTCCCTCATGTCTTGTGTAGCGACTATTCTAAATTTGACACGGAGTATATGC
>CAVKBM010000025.1:0-23443 GCA_963654355.1 Bacteroidaceae bacterium
CACATCAACTAAGCATGGTTCTATTACCGCCGTAGAGGCTGTGTATGTGCCTGCGGACGACTTGACAGACCCTGCTCCAGCAACCACATTCTCTCACTTGGATGCGACAACGGTGTTAAGCCGTAAAATCGCTGAGTTGGGTATCTATCCTGCGGTTGACCCATTAGACTCCACCTCTCGTATCTTGGATCCAAACGTAATCGGAAAACCGCACTACGAGTGTGCTCAGAATGTAAAGCAGATTCTTCAGAAATACAAGGAATTGCAAGACATCATCGCCATCTTAGGTATGGAAGAGTTGTCGGAAGATGATAAATTGGTCGTTGCTCGCGCTCGCCGTATCCAGCGTTTCTTGTCACAGCCATTCCATGTAGCATCCCAGTTCACTGGACTTCCTGGTGTCATGGTGCCAATAGAAGAAACAATCAAGGGATTCAACGCTATCATCAACGGTGAGGTTGACGATCTTCCTGAGCAGGCATTCTTGAATGTTGGAACAATAGATGATGCCATTGAGAAAGGAAAGAAACTGATGTCTCAAGCAACTGCTTAACGGTCTTAAAAATTCTACAATATGAAATTGGAGATTATATCACCAGACAAGTTGGTCTTTGCAGGCGAAGTAGAGCAAGTAAATCTACCAGGTAGCGCAGGAAGTTTTACTGTCTTGCCCCACCACGCCGCAATGATTTCATCGTTGAAGAACGGAAATATCTCCTTTCTTTCTGGAGGAGAACAGATCATAATCAAAGTAGACGGAGGTTTCGCAGAAATCAAAAACAATGTGATTTCTGTCTGTGTTGAAAATGTTTTAGCATAAGAAGTTCTAATGGAGAAAGAGACGAGAAAAGCGTGCTGCCTATTAGTCATCGTAATGTTGATTTTAGCAATCATAGCCAACGCTGCTTTTATGTATATTCTTCCTCAATACAAGGAGTTGAGCATAGTGGCAAACGTGTTGTCAGTTTTTTTCTCAGTCTTCGGAATCCTTACGATACTCACTTTGGACAAGAATAAAGACGAGGGGAACAAATATGGACGTATGTTCATGTTGCTCAAGGGATTGAAGCTGTTCATAACCATAATTGGTGCGGTTGTTTACGCTTTTTTTCACAGATCGCTCGTCATTCCGTTCATCACGATGTTTGTAGTTTACTACATAACGTATTCGGTATTCGAGGCAACAGTCCTCTTAAAATTAAACAAGGATTATCAAAAAGAAAAATGAGACAGTCCAGAAACAAAACGATAAGCCACATTGCAAGCGCATTCATAGCAGTGTTTTGCTTGATGTTGAGTATTTCTCTGCAAGCGCAAGACACTACCGAAACAGCAGCGATAGACACTATTGAGGCTGCAACTGGAAATGAGTCTGAGCATACTTCAGAGGCAGAGTCTCTGAATATGAAGGAGATGATTTTCGGTCACATCGGGGATGCGTACGATTGGCATATCACGACAATTGGAGATGTGCATGTCTCTATTCCTCTACTCTGCATCGTCTATGGACAAAACGGTTTAGATGTTTTCTGTTCCAACAAGTTAGGACACGAAGGACACTACGTTGAGTACAAAGGATACAAGATTGCTGAGGAAGGCGACAATGCGGGAAAGATAGTCGAAGTAGCGACAGGAGAGCGTCCATTGGATTTCTCCATCACAAAGAATGTAATGTCTTTGTTCATCAGTTGCGCGCTTTTGCTCATCATCTTCCTCTCTATTGCGAAGAAATACCGTGAGAATCCTCGCACAAGACCTACAGGATTGCAGGCATTGTTAGAGCCTCTCATCGTATCTTTGCACGATGACATCATTAAGCCAAGTGTTGGAAAAAACTACAAGAAATTCTCGGCCTATTTGCTGACTGCGTTTTTCTTCATTTTCATCAACAACGTGCTGGGTATCATTCCTATTTTTCCAGGCGGAGCGAATTTGACAGGAAACATTGCCATTACCTTTGTGTTAGCGGCACTTACGTTCTTACTAACAAATGTCTGCGGAACAAAAGGCTATTGGAAAGAGATTTTCTGGCCAGAAGTTCCAGTATGGTTGAAGGCACCAGTGCCAATCATGCAGTTCATCGAGGTGATGGGTATCTTCACAAAGCCGATTGCATTGTGCATCCGTCTATTTGCGAACATGTTCGCAGGACACGTGATGGTTTTGGTATTGATTGGATTAATCTTCGTGTTCGGGCAAATGAATGTAGCAGCAGGAGCAGGAGTGTCAGTCATATCAGTGTTGTTGGTTGTGTTTATGTCGCTTTTGGAATGTTTGGTATGCTTCATCCAAGCCTATGTGTTCATGACTCTATCAGCCCTATTCATCGGAATGGCGCAAGTAGAGGAACACGAATAAACGAAGCAAAGAAATCAGAAATAACAAAAATTCAAATAACAATTAAAAATTAGAAACTATGATGAGTATTTTATTGCAAGCAGCAGCTGCAGGTGTAGCGACTGCAAAATTAGGTGCAGCTATCGGAGCAGGTATCGCAGCAATTGGAGCAGGTATCGGTATCGGTAAGATTGGTGGATCTGCAATGGAAGCAATAGGCCGTCAACCAGAAGCATCAAGTGACATCCGAAGCAACATGATCGTAGCAGCAGCCTTGGTCGAGGGAGCAGCATTCTTGGCTATCATCGTTGCTATTTTGGCATTGTTCGTATAATTTCTAAAAGGATAAAATTATGTCATTACTGACACCAGATTTTGGACTTTTATTCTGGATGCTTCTATGCTTCCTTATTGTCGTCTTCATTCTTGGTAAGTGGGGGTGGCCTGCTATCGTCGGAATGATAGAAGACAGAGGAAACTACATTGAAGAATCTCTTAAGAAAGCTGACGAAGCTAACGCAGCGTTGGCCAACATCAAGGCAGAAAGCGAGAAGATGTTAGCAGAAGCTAAAAATGAGAGACTCGAAATGTTGAGAGAAGCCACCAAATTAAAAGATAAAATGATTGAGGATGCAAAAACGCAAGCAAACGTGGAGGCAAACAAGATCATTGAAAATGCGAAAGAAAGCATCCAATTGGAGAAAGACAATGCCGTTAAGGAGATTCGTTCTCAGGTTGCCGCCCTATCTGTAGACATAGCAGAGAAGGTATTGCGAAGCAAATTAGACAACCAGAATGCCCAGCTCGACATGATCAACAAGCTTTTGGATGAGGTAAACATAGCTAAATCGTAAAGCCGATGAATACAGGTAAAATTTCAGCAAGGTATGCCAAAGCTCTCTATATGTTTGCGGAAGATAGCAAGCATGAAGAGTTGGTGTACAATGATGTGAAGACGCTTTCTGACAATTTCTCGTTAGTGCCGCAGTTAAGTGAGGCGTTGGACAATCCAACAATATCCAACCAGAAAAAGAGAGAGTTGATAATCACTGCTGCTGGTACCCAAGTATGCACCGAATTTAGTCGCTTTGTAGATTTGGTCATCGAGCATAAACGAGAAGAATACTTCCGAACCATCTGCTTGGTGTTCCAAGATATGTATCGCAAGAAAAAGAACATCATCACAAGCAAATTAGTCACGGCAGCTCCTATTACTCAGGCAGAGGAAGACCGTATGAGACAGGCAGTAAAGTCTGTAGCAGACGGAGACATTGAGTTTGAGAAAGAAATTGATCCAGATTTGATTGGTGGTTTTGTCTTGAATGTAGAGACCTATCAGTTGGATGCCAGCATCAAAAGTCAGTTGCGCGACGTGAAAAACACATTGTTAAGCAACAACTCAGCAGAGGCGTAGCAAGCATTAGTATTCAAATTTTAAGAATTATTTTATTATGGCAATAAAAGCAAGTGAAGTATCCGACGTGCTGAAAATGCAGCTTCAAAACTTGGACACAAAAGTCAAGTTTGAGGAGGTAGGCCAGGTGCTGTCAGTCAGCGATGGCGTAGTTCGTATCTACGGACTACAGAATGCAGAAGCGGGCGAACTTCTCGAGTTTGAAAACGGTATGAATGCCGTTGTTATGAACTTGGAGGAGGACAACGTGGGTGCTGTGTTGCTCGGTCCTACCGACCAAATTAGAGAGGGTGACACAGTGAAGCGTACGAAGAGAATCGCTTCCATCATGACGGGTAAAGGCATGGTTGGTAGAGTTGTAAACTCTATCGGTCTTCCTATCGACGGTCTCGGTCCAATCAAAGGAGATTTGTTGGAGATGCCGTTAGAGAGAAAGGCTCCAGGAGTTATCTTCAGAGAGCCAGTAAAACAACCTTTACAAACAGGTTTGAAAGCAATCGATGCAATGATTCCTATAGGACGCGGTCAGCGCGAGTTGATTATTGGCGACCGACAGACAGGAAAGACTGCGATTGCAATAGATACCATCATTAATCAAAAAGAAGCGTACCTTTCAGGTAATCCTGTTTACTGTATTTACGTTGCAGTAGGACAAAAAGGTTCTACCGTAGCCAACATTGTGAACACCTTGAAAGAATACGGAGCGATGGACTACACCATCATCGTTTCTGCAACAGCATCAGACCCTGCTGCAATGCAGTACTATGCTCCATTTGCAGGAGCAGCGATTGGAGAATATTTCCGCGATCAAGGTATGCACGCCTTAGTAGTCTACGATGATTTGTCAAAGCAAGCCGTAGCCTACCGTGAGGTTTCTCTGATTTTGAAAAGACCTTCAGGACGTGAAGCATACCCAGGAGATGTGTTCTACCTCCACTCACGTTTGTTGGAGCGCGCCGCAAAGATTATCGGTAACGACAGCGTGGCTGCTCAAATGAATGATCTTCCAGAGTCTTTGAAAGGCAAAGTAAAAGGAGGAGGTTCCTTGACTGCGCTTCCTATTATTGAGACACAAGCAGGCGACGTTTCCGCATATATTCCAACCAATGTGATTTCAATCACAGATGGTCAGATTTTCTTGGAAACCAACATGTTCAATGCAGGTATTCGTCCTGCTATCAACGTAGGTATCTCAGTATCTCGTGTAGGTGGTAGCGCACAAGTTAAGGCAATGAAATCAATCGCTGGAACTTTGAAAACAGACCAAGCGCAGTATCGTGAGTTGGAGTCATTCACAAAATTCGGAGGAGATATGGATGCCGTAACAAAGATGACTATCGACAAGGGTGTCCGCAACACTGAGTTGTTGAAGCAACCGCAATACTCTCCGTACCCAGTGGAGCACCAGATTGCTGTAATCTATTGTGGAACGCAAGGAATCTTGAACGTGTTACCAGTTGAGCAAGTTCACGAGTTTGAGAAGGTCTACATTGAAAGGTTGGAACATCTTCACAGAGCAGATGTTTTGGACTGTTTGAAACAAGGAAAGATTGATGACAACATCAAGAGTATCTTGAAACAAGAAGCCGAGACAGTTATCTCACAAATCAAGAAAGGAGCTTAGCAAATGGCATCACTAAAGGAAGTAAAAGCAAGAATCGCCTCAGTAAACTCCACAAAGAAGATTACGGGAGCGATGAAGATGGTTTCATCGGCAAAATTAAAGAAAGCTCAAATGGCTATCGAAAACATTTTGCCATATCAGAACCGTCTGAATAGCATATTAGAAAGTTTCTTGGCAACGGAGACGGACTTCAAGTCTGATTTTTCTGCAGTTCGAGAAGTTAAGAAAGTTGCTATTGTGGCCTTTTCTTCTAATTCAAGCCTTTGCGGTGCATTCAATTCCAACGTAATCAAGGAGTTGAACAGAGTTGTCAAAGAAGAGAGCAGTAAAGGAGTTACTATCACGCTCTACCCTATCGGTAAAAAAGTGAAGGACGCTGTTAAGAAAATTGAGAATGTGGAAAAAGTTGACATTGACACAGACCTTGCCGACCACCCCACATTTGATGCAATCAGTGCTATCACTAACGAATTGATGGATAAATTCTTGACAAAAGAGTATGATAAAGTGATTTTAATCTATCATCACTTGAAAAATACCGCTGTTCAAAAATTGCAAACAGAAACTTTTCTGCCTATCAAATTAGATACCGGGAAAGACGCAAAAGATAGCGTTTGCGGAGATTTCATTGTAGAGCCAAGCAAGTTGGAAGTCTTAGAGGCTTTATTACCTAAAGCCTTAAGGACGAAAATGTACGCTTGCCTACTCGACTCCAATGCTTCAGAGCATGGTGCTCGTGTAGTAGCAATGCAGGTTGCCTCAGACAATGCCACTCAGTTGATTAACGAACTGAACATCTTGTACAACAAGACACGTCAGCAAGCGATTACCAACGAGTTGCTTGATATTGTAGGAGGTGCTTCCGCACTGCAGAATTAGGAAGCAATCAAATTATTAAGAAAGACGGTTGAGTGCAAAAAAGCTTGACCGTCTTCTTTTTCTGCACATATATAAACATTCATTTAATTAGGATATTTTTAGTAAATTTGCGACCACAAGTTTCTCTAAATTTCATTTTTAAATATGAAAAAGATTGCTTCTTTTTTTCTCATAAGTTTGATTGTTTGTTCCTGTGTTAGCAAGAAAGAATTGACAGATGCAACAAATCAACTCAACGAATGCCAAAATACAACAGAAGAACAAAGTCAGAATATCAACGCACTCCGTAGAAAGATTTCACAGATGCAATACGACTCCGCTGCTGCACAACTTGCCATTCGGAAATTTATGGAGGACTCCATTTCTCAGTCGAAGACACTACATCAAGCAGAAATGGAAATAGAAGACCTCAAAACAGCTAATAAGCAGTTGACAGAGAAACTCACCAATTCTACCAATTCAAGCGAAATAAAGAATCTTTTGGCAGATTTACAAAAGACACAAGAGAAACTTCAAAAAAGAGAAGACGAGCTCAACGCTTCAGAAAAAAGTCTGAAAACATCTCAGGAAGAATTAGACAAAGCCTCCAAATCACTTTCTCTAAAAGAGCAACAACTCTCCGAAAAAGTGAAAAAGGTAAATGAACTCAATGCAATCATCAGCAAACAGGATAGTATTTTGAAAAGTTTGCGAGAGAAAGTGGCAGCTGCATTCAAGAACTTCAAGGGGAAAGGCATAGAAGTAGAGAACAAAAACGGCAAAGTATACGTTCGTTTGGATGAGAAACTCATGTTTAAATCAGGCAAATGGGAAGTAGATGAAAAAGGAGGTACCGCACTCAAAACACTTTCAAAATTTCTGGCAGAAAACAGAGACATTGACGTTGTCGTGGAAGGACACACAGACAGCCTTGCCTATCGAGGGAATGGATATATCCTCGACAACTGGGATCTAAGCGCAAAAAGAGCAACCGCCATCGTTCGTATTCTATTAGAGAACAAAGGTGTTAATCCTGCTAAGATATCTGCCTCTGGACGTGCAGAGTTTTGCCCTATCAACGACAACAGCACTACAGAGTCAAGAAGCAAAAACAGAAGAACAGAAATCATTCTTAGTCCTAATTTAGATGAACTCTTAGAGTCAATGCTAAACAACAACTAAAAATCGTAAATAGAAATGAAAAAATCACTTTCCAGATGCTTCTCTTCTGAGACCTTTTCGTTAATCTGGAATATTTTCTGGGCTATGTTTGTGTATATGGCCTGCCGTTTTGTATTTTTCCTTGAAAACCATTCTATTTACACAGACATATCGTTCTCTCATTGGTTAGAGATCATTATGGGGGGAATGCGTTTTGACTTAACCGCTGTTCTCTACACCAACATTCTTCTAATTCTGTTACTTACATTTCCGTGCCACCTCAAATATAAATTATCCGACAACATCGGACGAATTTACTATTTGGTACTCAACGGATTAGGTGTTGTGATGAATCTTTGCGACACAGTGTATTTTCGTTTTACAGGACGAAGAACCACCTGCACGGTCTTTCAAGAATTTGAGGGAGAGAACAATTTACTATCAATTTTAAAGGCAGAGTTGATAAACCATTGGTACTTAGTACTTACAGCATTCGTCTTCTTCGTTTTCCTATTCTTCATTTACAAAGCACCCAAAATCAATAAACCAAACAACCTAAAGGTTTATTATTTGTATAAAATTCCATTATTTGCATTAATTATCTTCTTAACAATCAACGGAATACGTGGTGGATTTGGTTCATTCGTACGTCCTATCACATTAAGCAATGCCAACCAATATACGTCAAAAGCAACAGAGACGACTTTGGTGCTAAACACCCCTTTTTCAATGATTCGTACAATCGGCAAACATTCTTATCCCGATTGTAAATATTTTGACAAAGAAGAATTGAAAAAAATTTTCACTCCTATACATCAACCGAACGACACACTTCCATTTCAAAACAAGAATGTTGTCGTCATTATATGGGAAAGTTTGGCTCGAGAATATGTAGGCGCATTAAACACTGAATTTGGTCCTGAATACGTTGGCTACACTCCGTTTATTGACTCTTTGATAACGAAGAGTTTAACTTTCAAATATTCATATAGCACGGGTAGAAAGAGCATAGATGCTATGCCCTCTGTCCTTTCAAGTATTCCTCGCTTTATTGAACCATTAGTTCTATCCCCTTACTATTCCGACAGAATCGGAGGTTTAGCCACAGAATTAGATAAAAAAGGCTACTACACGGCTTTCTTCCATGGCGCGCCAAATGGATCAATGGGATTCCAATCTTTTGCCAGAAGAACAGGGTTTAAAGACTACTATGGAATGACAGAATATATCGCAGACAGCAGGTTTGGAGGCGAGGCAGACTATGATGGCACCTGGGCTATTTGGGACGAGAGATTTCTGCAATACTACGCAACAAAGATGAATGAATTTGAACAACCATTTATGACCAGTATCTTTACAGCAACCTCCCATCACCCCTTCGTAGTACCTAAAGAATATGAAGATAAATTTTCAGGGGGAGATTTGGCAATTCACAAACCCATCCAATATGTAGACTACTCATTCAGAAAATTCTTTGAATATTCCTCAAAACAAGACTGGTACCTAAACACCATCTTTGTCATCACAGGGGATCATTCCAACATGAGCAATCATGACTACTACAATACTGACTTAGGCGCGTTTGGAGTTCCAGTCATTTTCTTTGATCCTTCTGGAGAGATACCAACAGGAATACAAGATAAAATTGCCCAGCAAACAGATATTATGCCGACAATATTGGGCATACTTCACTACGACAACCCCTATCTTGCTTTCGGATTTGATCTCATTAACACCCCAAAAGAAAATCTTTCTGCAATCAACCACAACAACGGCATCTATCAATTTGTCAAAAACGGCTATTACATCCAATTTGACGGTATAAAAACAACCGCTGTATATGCACTTTCAGACTCCACCATGAAGAAAGACTTAAATGGAAAATTAGAGCCTCAACTCCAAATGGAGAGAGAAATGAAAGCTATCATACAGCAGTATATGGAACGAATCAAAACAGATCGGTTGGTTGTAGAAGATTCTACTTCCTCATCTCAACGTATGGAAGTTCAGTAAAACCGGCCTTCACATAGACATGTACCGCATGCTCGTTTTCACGCTCTACCTCCAAACGAAATACAGCATGCGGATTTTTTTCTTCTATAAATTTAAAGAAAGACGGAATGATACCCTTACCTCGGGCAATTTCCTTTAAATAAAGATCTTCCAGCCACACACAAGGTTTTCCAAACTCAGTTGAGAAACTTTTTGCCACCATAGCATACCCTAACACTTCAGCATTCTCCTCAAAAACATAACCCTCCAAAAAAGGAGAATCGTTCAAGCATGCATCAACATCAGCGATAAAAATCTCACAACTACCATTTGTATAAACAGCAGGAGAATTATAAAAAACCTCCATCATGGACAATACCTCTTTACGGTCTGCCTCTTGCATACCTCTTATTTTCATTTTCTTCGATTTTTATAACGGAATACGTCATTGCGAACTCTTCCGTCAATTCATATTCTAATATCAATTTTCTATTCTCACCCATTGTATCACCCCAAACCGTCATTCTTCCCTTCGCACATATTTCAAAAGGCTCTACGAGCATTTCATCAGCGAAATTAGGCAAAGGCTTCGGCATCACCTTGAAAATAGTCTCCTTGGCACACCAATACAAAGCCAACGCATCCAACCTCCGCTCCGCAGATATTTGCTCTATTTGTCGTTGTTCTTTTTCCGACAAAAATTTATGCATCACTCGAACCAAAGTCGCTCTTTTCCGTTCAATATCAATGCCTAAAGACGTAGCTACACCAATGATTAACGCCACAACAACCTCTCCATGAGAAGAATGAGAAACACTGATTTTCAATCGGTTATCATCAAGATAAGGCTTTCCACTATCTTCGTGAAGCAATCTTTTCTCTTTGCCCAAATACTCTTTAAGAAGAATGTGTTCCACTAAAAATTCTAATCTTCGTTGACGATTCGTAACCGAAGATAATTCACTCCGAAGTTCGTCTTGTAGTAACGAAAAACTTTGAAGCAAAGACTCTTCGTCATCCAGGCATCTGCCTATCAGCAACTCTACATTCTCCGAAATCTTTCTTCTATCTATGTACATAAATTATTCAGAATCAGCCTTTTCTTTCCAAGACTTCCTTCGTCAAGAAAACAAATATAGATGTAACAACCAAGAAATAGATAATATCACGACTATCAATCACACCACGACTCATTGAATCGTAATGCGCCATAATTCCTAATGATGCGATTAGATTCTCAGAAGACCCTTTACTTGTTAGTCCAGAAATAATATCAAATCCCGTATAGAAGAAAAAGCATAGAACAGCTGACACAATAAACGCAATTATCTGATTATCAGTTAGCGATGATGAAAAAAGCCCTATTGATACATAAATTGCGGCCAAGAAGAAAAGTCCAATATACGAACCCCAAGTTCCACCTGTATCAATATTCCCCATCGGATCTCCTAAAATCCATACCGATAGGAAATAAATCAAAGATGGAACCAAGGAAAACAAAACCAATAAAACGCCCGCAAAATATTTTGACAAGACAATATTTAACTTTGTTATGGGATGGGTCAACAATAACTCTATCGTTCCCGTCTTTCTTTCCTCCGAAATCAGACGCATCGTCACGGCAGGAACCAAGAACAGGTATAGCCAAGGAGCAAAAAAGAATAGTCCATCAAGATTGGCATACCCAGCCTCCAACACATTGAATTCTCCAGGGAAAACCCACAAAAACAAACCAGAGATCACCAAAAACACACCTATCACAATATAACCCATTGGAGAGGCAAAAAAATTACAAAACTCTTTTTTCAGCAATGTAAACATCTTCTTTTTTTTAGTCCAATACAAATAATTGAGCTTCTTTGCGATCCAAAGCGACTATAGGGAACTTCGGATTTTTTATCGCTTTCGACAATGCATGATAAATCAACTCTCTCTGCATCGTTTTAATAGCCAGCTCAGGTGTGTTGTTACTCTCACTCAAATGGCAGAGAAACAATGCACGTAAATCATCGTTCATATAATTAGCCACCGCATACGCAGCCTCATCATTGCTCAAATGACCTTCTGAACTTGCAATACGCTGCTTCAAATCATACGGATACGATCCATTCAATAACATATCCTTGTCATGGTTAGATTCTATGATGAGGTAATTTGCGCAACTAATCGTCTGTAGAATCGTCTGAGTGAGACGCCCCACATCGGTTATCAGGACTATTGTCTTTCCCTTATATTCAATAACAAACCCAGAGTTGTCATCCACATCATGGGGGACAAAGAAAGAGGTTATGAAAAAATCTCCTAACTGTATGCGATCTCCATGCTCTAAACAATGACGATTCATATATTCAACCCTTTTCCTTATATAGGAAGCCTTGTCTATCTCTAAGAATGTTTTCTTTGTAGTAAAAACGGGAACTTTCCAACGGTTACCCACCACACTCATAGACTGAGTATGGTCTTTATGAATATGTGTAACAAATAAGGCACGAACCTGTGGCACATCAATATTTATCGCTCTCAGATTTTTTAACATCAGACGCGCACTTATGCCAGCGTCTATAAGAAAGCCATATTGTCTGTTTCCGATAAAGTAGCAATTTCCACTACTTCCACTTGCCATGCTGTAAAAAATCAAATCATCCATCTCCTCATAATTCAATTGCCACAGCCTCTTTCTAAGCCACAGCAAGCAAAGGCATAACTCTAAAACTTGCTTCAACAGAACGCCCCCACATTCTTACAAAGGTAACAAAACAATAGGACTTTACACAGATTTTGTCAATCAATTATCATCTCATCGTATTCCTTGTACCTTACCATTATCTCAGAAACAAAACGGTCAGTCTCCTCCCCTCGCAAATAGCCATGACGCACGATAGGGTCATTGAAAAATTCCGGTTTTGACTTCATCAGCACAAACGTACGCACATCACTCCATTTATCAGGATTGCGACCATGCTTTTCTGCCAAGGCCATCGCATCACGAATATGTCCAACACCTGCATTATAACTAGCCAAAACAAATTTGGTGCGTTCGTCCTTATCTTCTATATAACCAAACATTCCATCCACCTTTCTCAAATACTTTGCGGCGGCTTTAACATTCTGGTCGGGTATTGACAAGCCAAGGCTATCCACACCATATCTCACTCCTGTCGACGGCAACACTTGCATCAATCCCATCGCTCCAGCCCACGACTTAGCATCTGGGTTGAATCGGGACTCTTGATAAGCCATTGATGCCAACAGCTTCCAATCCCACGAGATTATCGGAGAATATTTTTTGAACAACGGATCAAACTTAGAGATTGTCTTCTTATCAATATACTTCGGATTTTTCTTTGAATAGTTTTTCTGCTTCTCAAAATATTTATGATAAAGATACTGGTAAGTAAAGTCTCCTTGAATCTTTGAAAACCAGTTGTTAATTTCTGTTTTCAAATCGTTCGCACCAGATCGTACGACCCACGCAGATTTCTGAGAATGGCTTAAAACCACACTTACATCAATGTTGTCATAATACGTTTTATTGAGCATTGCTATCGTATTATCTGCGACGGTGTACTCAATCTCACCCTTAGACACCTTTTCAATGAGAGACTCCTCATCCTCTTCGTTAGAGACTAACTGAATCTGTATTCCACCTCCAATTTCATCATCCAACGATATAAGATGTTTGTGATATTTCGAGTTTTCTACGACATAAACCTCTTTACCTGTCAAATCCATAGCCTCCGCCACATTCAATTTTTTTTTCTTTTTACGTTGCTGTACAAGCACTTGCTTTGTTCTATAGACAGGATCCAAAAAATCTACTTTCTCCTTCATCTCATTTGAGATTGTAACAGGGTAAGCAATCACATCTACATCTTTATTATCAAGCATTTTAACCATTTCATCCACATCACGGGCTGTCACCATCTTCAGGTTCACACCTAAATACTCCGCCAATCGCTGAGCCATTTCAAACTCATAGCCCATCTCCTTTCCTTGATAGTCGAAATAGGTTGTAGACCTAGATAATGTTACCACACGAATAGTATCTCGACTCTTAATTCTCTCTAAATCAGAATCGAAAGTTCCCGTGTCACTTTTCACACAAGCGAACAACAAAGGAAGCAGAAACAATATCCACCTTAGTTTTCTCATCTTGTTGCGTTTTTCATGGTGTCTACAAGAGACCTTCGCAAACAAATATAGGTTAAAAATACTTAAAAAAAAATTGTGTCGTTCCTTTCCGCTCCTCAATTCAAAGATTTATGTTATTTCTTTGCCAATTCAATGATTTCTCGCAAGTCTTCATACAAAGCGTACATTGAATGATAAAGCATATCTGGTTTTTCAACCAACAAATCCTCTTTCTCCAAAATTCCCGTATTAACCGCAATCGTAAAAACACCCGCAGCCACACCTGCCCGCACTCCTAAAGGTGCATTTTCAACAACGATTGCTTGATTCGGCTTCAAATTTCCCTTTTGTAATGCCATCAAATATGGTTCTGGATCTGGTTTTCCTTTCTTCACGTCAAAAGCGGTTACCATACGCTCTCGTTCAAACATTCCTGGAAAGGAATGCTCCAATTTATTAAACAAAGATTGCTGCCCAGAACCAGTAACAATGAAACGGTTAACATTCTGTTCTTTTAGATATGAGAGAATAGAAAATGCGTATGGCATTTCTTTCGCAGGACCTAAACTTTCAAAGTAATCGGCTTTCATCTTATAGACGCGCTTACACTCCTCTTTCGTAGGAGTGAACTTTAACACTTTTTGGTATAACTCTTCAATGGTGGAATCCCCCGTCATCCCCTCATGAAGGTATACGTTATATTTGTCATACTCAATGCCAACCTGTTGGAAAGCATAAATCCAAGCCAAAGCATGATGGGGCATTGAATCGTACAATACGCCATCCATATCAAACAAGAACGCTCTCAAGTCCAACGACTTGAGAGCCTCCCTTTGTTCCTCGTTAATCATATAACCTTATCTGTCCTTTATAAAATTAGAATGCGTAGGTAACCCCCAAAGACGTCGTTTCCCAAAATTGAACCTTAGCCTGAGGCAATCCGTAATTTTTGTCTTCAACAGCCTTTCTCTCCGCATTATCATATTTCAACTGAGTTTTGAAAGAGACGTTGACATACTTTGATACCTTCAAAAGCAATTCCAACTTCCATTTCAAATACCAGCCATGAATAGAATTCGTCTTTGACACACCATAAATTTTTTCATAGCCCGCCTCGTTGAAGGTTGGCATCTCATAATAGCGACCATACCAGTCAACATAAGCATCGGTATACTCCTCAACCGCTTTGTTGTAAGCGTAGAATCCTTCCAACGTGCTGAATAAATGTAACATCTTCGTAATATCAAAATCTGATTTCACTTTAGCGTACGCTCCCAACTCAGATCTGTTATGTTCGTATTCAGCCTCACGAAGCAAATTTTTATCTGCGTCATATTCAGCCTCATGTACCAGTTTCATACCATATTTATCACCAAGTTCATCCAAACGACAGAACGTTAAACGAGCAGTGATTGGAGAAATGAATACAGAAACATACTTGTTAGGAATACACTCCATACCAAGAGAGATTTTCACATAGCCAGGAGCAAAAAAATTGGAAATCGCCACAGCAGAATCCTTACCATTCACATCTTCCTTATATTCATAGCCCTCAGTAAACTGGCTTTCTAAGTTTGCGAAAGCAGAAAGATACCATGCTTTCGACACTTTAAAACCATATTTCGTATTGATGCTGAACTCATCCAAGTTTTTTCTGATCTTGTCATGACCTGTAAACTCAGTTGAGTAAATCATACCATATTTCGCAGCCAAAGCATTCTCCCACAAAGTACGCTTCTTCTGGTAGTTAGCATTCAAGTTGAGAAACGCATCAAGCGACACACTCGCACCTGTCCCATCCGTACTATAATCGTTGAAATATGCCTGATTGGCATTCACTCCTACAGATCCTGGAAATTTCCAAACTGCACTATCGGCAGACTCTGAAATTACCTTTCCATTTTCTAAAGTCTCAGCAGTTTTTACTAAATCGTCTGCCACGGCTATCGATGACACCGCTGCAAATAAAAGGGTAAAAGCAATTTTTCTCATCTTCCTGAAAAGAAATATTTAATCATAAAAAACATCGCAAATTTAAGAGATTTGCATATTGTTCACAATAAAGCGGTCTAAAAATAGACATTTAAATTCTTTAGACTTCCCAACATCGTCATCACACGCATCTTCTCTAACATAGACCCCTCGCTCATAGACAACGCTTTCTGTTTCAATTTTTCATCCTTTAAAACATCCAACAAAGAAAGATTCTCTCTTAAATATCCATCAACAAAATTCCTTACCTTAGGGTTTTCCTCATACCAACTGTCATACGGATTCATTGAAATAGACTTCGTCACTTTCACACCATATTTCTTTGAGACAAGATTCTTTAGCAAATAACGAACTATCCGCATTGGCACGTCTTTGAGAGGAATAGATCTACCTTTAAATTCGAGGCAGAAAGGTCGGTCTCCTATTTTCGTACCATTATGCAACCAACGCGTTGCATCTATATAGCAAGACTGCACCCATTTGTCGTAAATCTTATAATTACAACGTTTGTATTTGGGTATAGACAAAGCAAAGCTCAAAAAATCAACATCAATGAATGGAGAATAGGCGTAAGCAAATGTCGATACCGCATAAAACAAACCCATCCCCGTAGGGAACAACTCTCCATAAAGGTATTTCAGCTCATGGTTAGGATAGTTGTTCAAATGGAAAAGCCGTTTCAATCTAAGTATCCACGGTTCACCATACGAACTGATAGTACCCAAAGAATCTGTGGAATAGCCCATTATCTCACCTCCAAAATTTCCCGTCGCCATGCAACCAACGGAGCTCTTTTCTACAGAGGAAAGCCCATGCAACACCAAGGCAACGCTAGAGTAATAGACCAATCCAAAATTTATTCTTAATGAGTTATCAAAATCCTCATAAACAAAAGGGCCACCATCCAACTTCTCAAAATGCCACTGATTACCCAGATGTTTTGCTATTTCTTTCGGCACTTTTTCATCGTAAAATCCACTCTGAGAGTAAGTTATATTAACAGTAGTATCATTCGTCAGATCTTTCATTGCAAAGTTTACCGTTCGGGAATCCAAACCTGCACTCAAAGAGATATAGTTGGCGTAACCATATTTTTTATTAATACGAATAATCCTGTTTACCGCCTGTTTAAAGCGCACATCCAAACCTTGAATAGCCTCCTTCTCAGAATAAGACTTTGGCACATTTTCAAACCTATGATAACGAGAAACATGAAATTCTCCACTCTGATTAGATAGATATTCACCAGCATCCAATCGATGCACTTCATTCAGATAGGTTAAACCAGGACGAACATAACCCGCTCCATTCAAAGACTCATAGAAAGCACCTTTTCTATAGGAGAAAGTCATTCCAGATTCTTTCAAGGTGCCACACAAGATATTCAAATCAGATGCGAGAAAAAAAGTTTCTCCCGTTTGATGATAAAAAAGCAGTTGAGAACCAATGTGATCTTCAAAAACGAGCAGAAGGTCTTCTTCAATCAAATAGAAAACGCCACAGAAAGTACCTCTGAGTTCCGAGAAAAAAGTCCTCCCATTTTTTTCAAAAAGAGCATCAATCAAACTTTCATTATCCGCAACGGCATATTTTTCTCTCAGTTCATCCCAGTTTAAAACCAAGCCTTCAATCGCAATAAAAAAACGATCGTTTCGAATAAAAAGTTTTTCATTTTCAAATTTTTGCAACGTAACTTGTTGAACTGTCAAACGACCAACAGTTGCCTCTTTCTTCTGAAATTTTTCATCAGAACATTTCAAATCGAAAGAAGAAACCTGTTTCTCTCCGTAGATGACGAACAATCCATGCATAAATTCAACCTTTAATGTATCTATTCTTAGAAAACACAAAATTAAACAAAAAACTAAGGGTAGTTTCACAACCACCCTTAATCCATTAACCTAAACCTTAACTATGAAAAATCTACCTATTTTGTTTGCATTCACAAATATGTGATTTTTCTTTTATATGTACAAATTTTTTGAGGATTTTTTTTAAATATTTTTCATTTCAAAATCATCGGCATCCTTCCATACTGGAAATTTTGAACGAAACTTTTCTAAATCCTCTTTTTTCAATTCAACAATACTAAAGTCCTCCGTATTTCCCAACATGGAAAGAACATTTCCTCGCATATCAATGAGTGTAGAGTGTCCTGCTTGCATCCGACCAGCATCATCCACCCCCGAAGCATTTACGCCACAGACATACGAAAGATTTTCAACAGCACGCGCTGGAAGAAGAATATTCCATGCACCGACTCTTGACTGAGGCCAGCAAGCCACATACAAAATAATATCATAATCGTTATTACGAATGCGTGAAAAAACAGGGAAACGAAGGTCATAGCAGACCTGCATCAAAAAGCGCCAACCCTTGTATTCAACAATCACTCGTTTATCTCCAGAAGAAAAATAAAGACCCTCACTACCCATACGAAAAAGATGACGCTTGTCGTAGAAGACAGGTGTCAGTCGTGGGGCTATGAAAAATGCTCGATTATAATGTGTCTCACCGTCGGCATACATCAAACTACCAACGATGGCGATATCCGTCTCATCACTCCAACCTTGAAGCATTGAAATCGTGTTTAAGCGACCGTCCTCAGACAATTCCAAAGCATCAACACAGAAGCCCGTTGAAAACATTTCTGGCAAAACGACCACATCTGTCTCCCCTTTATGCGACATCAACCACAATTTCAACTTTTGCAAATTAGCATTGACATCTTTCCACGCTATATTCATTTGATACATTGCAACCCTCATAGTCTTATCAATTAAAATTCAGACATTTACGACTATCAACAACAATTTCAACAAGAGCTAAACTGCAAACTGATTTGGGTAACGTCCCTTAAACCGGGTATAATATTGCTTTATCTCGCCTACTTCACGTTCCACATCTCCAGAAGGCACTATCTGACGCTCAACACCCGCTTTTTTTACTGAATAATCAAAATAAACAAGTACAATAGGCACATTTGCACCTTTTGCAATGTGGTAAAAACCATATTTCCAATTCGGATTAGCCTTTCGCGTTGCTTCTGGAGTAACCGCCAAACAGAGTTCTTCTCGCTTTTCAAATTCTCCGATCATCTGGTCAACCAACGAGGTTTTCTTCTTACGATCAACTGGGATTCCTCCCAACCACTTGAAGAAAAAATTTAATGGGAAAAAGAACCACTCCTTTTTGATAAAAAACGAGACTCTACCCTTTCCACCTACAGCGTAGTAGAGTAGTTCGCCAAGAACCAAATCCCAATTACTCGTGTGAGGCGCAACACAAAACACGCATTTCTCAGGCAATGGGAAAGCCAACTCATATTTCCAACCAGCCACCCTTAGAATGAATTTACAAATTTTTTGCTTCATCTATGTATGTCATAAACATTGCAAATGTAACATATTTTCTTTTTTCAACCTCAAATTTGCAATAAAAAGACATCGCTCACCAATTCACATTCCACTGTGTCAAACAGTCATCCAAAGAATTTTTCTTCCAACATCAAGCAAAGACAATGATACACAGGAAGATGCAATTCCTGGATTTTATAAGTTTCAGTTTCTGGAACATGAATACAAACATCAGCAAATTTTTCCAACTGATTTTCATTTTTGCCTGTCAGTCCGATGATCTTCAGTCCTTTCGACTTTGCCGCAACGGCCGCATACAATATATTTTTACTATTTCCAGAAGTAGAAATTCCCAAGAAGACATCGCCTGCCTTTCCCAAGCCATTTACTTGCTGTGCGAAAATCAGCACTGGCACCGCATCATTCATAAAAGCAGTTGTCAAAGAAGGCTCTCCAACTAATGAGATGGCAGGAAGAGATCCCTGCAGATGATCTGCCAAAACAGTTCCCATCTCCGGGTCAATCTGCATCAAACGATCGATCTGAGCGGCATAAATCTTACGCTTCAATTTGAACTCCTTCATTAGTTCCCCAACAATATGTTCAGAATCGGAGGCAGAACCACCATTTCCTGCCACAAGTAGTTTCTGTCCAGCCGTATATGCTTCCTCTAATATTTGGTAAGCCTTCAGTATCTCATTTTTGCAACAATCCAACTGTGGATAACGTCGCACCAAATCGTCTATATGAGTATTCATACCTTTATTTCTTCAAATTATCCACATCATCCGTGTTATAAATTTTCCATCCATGCGCCCCTCCATCACTGAATTGAAACGGCATAACGAAACCATCGAGTTTCTTCAATGCGGTCTCAACAGATTTCTTGCGAGTCGGTTCTACGACAAACATGATGAAGCCTCCGCCACCAGCACCCGACACCTTTCCAGCCAAAGCGCCAGCCGCCATAGCAACATCCATCGCCTCCTGAATAATCGGATTAGAGATATTGTTCGCCATCTTCTTTTTGTTTTCCCAAGCCTCTCGCAATATACTGGCAAATCCTGCCACATCACCTTTCAAGACCGCTAACTTCATGTCTTTGGCACTCTGTTTGATCTTATGCATAGCCTCTACAGCAGAATTCTCACCTTTTGAAGTATTTGATTTCTGCTCTTCTATGATAGCGGCGCTACTACGACTTTTCCCTGTGAAATAGAGCAACATGCTCGCTTCCAATTCGTCAATAATCCATCGTTTGATTTTCAAAGGGTTTACAATAACGAGATCATTTTGTAAAAACTCCATATAGTTAAACCCTCCGAAAGCAGCCGCATACTGATCTTGCTTACCACCCGAAAGTCCGAGATCTTTACGTTCAATTTCATACGCAAGACGAGAAATCTCATAATCCCCCAAAGGTAAACTGAGCCATTCGACAAAGGCTTTGAGAATACAAACCACCATCGTTGACGAAGTGCCTAATCCCGAACCCGCAGGAGCGTCGTTGTAAGTCGTTATTTTGAAAGACTTTTTTCCAACGCCAAAATCCTTTACCACTCTGTTGTATACACCCTTAATAAGGCTTGCCTCCCCATCAATCTCCAAACACTCCGTTGAAGCGTAGCTCTCATGGCAATCCGCATCAAAAGCCTTAATCGTAATCTGATTATCCAAAGTCTCCTCTATTGTACAATAGGCGTAAAGGTTTATAGTTGCGTTTAAAACCAAGCCCCCATAAATATCACTGTATGGCGACACATCGGAACCTCCACCCGCTAAACCTAAACGAAGAGGAGCTTTACTTCTTACTATCATAAAAATTCAAAATAAGTAGCGAAAATTACCATTTTCATACGACATAGGCAAAGATATATATATAAAAAAGAGGCAAATGAGTGTATGAATACGATGTCAAAAGACGTATTTAATAAAAAAATAAAGTGTTTTTTCACATCTCTCAATAAAGCAAATCACTTTTTATAAAGAAAACTTTTCCAAATCGCGTTTTTTTTTATTTTCGTCATTTTAGTATAAAAAAAATCATATTTATTCTATTTAACGATATTCACAAAGTATCAGTTTTGAAGACATTAATAGTAGGCGTATAAAAAATCAAATTGAGTAGGAAAAATGGCAACTAGTACAAAATACACATTTTCTGGTCATGAGTCATTTCCTTGTAAAACACTTTGGTTGAAGAAGGGCTATGATTTTGCGAAAGGAAATGGAAATTGGAATAATGCCGACTCAGTCGTAGAACTGGGTGTCGGCAAGAATATGGTATCTTCAATACGATATTGGTTACGTTCTTTCTCACTCATAAAAGAAGATCAAATCACATATATCGCTGACTACTTATTTAACACAGGAAATGGAGCAGACCCCTTTATAGAGGATCTCGGAACACTCTGGTTGTTACACTATTTATTAGTAAGTTCAGGGGAGGCCACATTATATAACCTGCTATTCTCACGTTTTCAGAGAGAGCGACTTACATTTGACAGAGATCAAGTAGTCTCATTTGTTAAACGCACTATGATTGAAGACGGTAAGGAGAAAAGCTATAATGAAAACACTGTAAAAAAAGATATCGGAGTACTCCTTCAAAATTATGTGCAACCACAAATGGCACAATCAATGGAAGAGTATTCCACACTGTTAATTGATCTCGATTTGATACGGCTGTCGTCCGATGGAAAGCAATACTCTTTTAATAGAGAAGGGAAACGACAAATTCCCCTTTCTATCCTACTCTTCGCTATCATTATAGAAAAAGGGAACGACAATACTGTTGATTATGACACTCTACAAAACATTGCGAATATATTCTGTATAAACGACATAGAACTCATCTCTATGCTCCGCACCCTGCAAGAGCACCATTCCGACATACTACGATACACTGATACAGCAGGTCTTAGGCAAGTACAATTTTTAAAGAATCTAAGTCCGATTGGAATCCTCAAGCATTACTATCAAAATGAGAAACTTTAGTTTGTCTGCAAACATAGAGAATGGAGTCTCGGGGAACGAGAAATACATCGTAACACCCAATGCTCAAAAAGTAGCCTGCGAGATTGTTAATCAATATCAAGCAGGCATACATAGTTTCACAATCATCGGTACATACGGTACTGGCAAGTCTTGTTTCCTACTAAACTTTGAACAAGACTTGTTAAAATCAGACAAAAGCGGAATTCTAGTAAGGAATAAAGACGCACTTGCCCGAGTAAATAGCTATGATATACTAAATATTGTAGGAGACTATCAACCTTTAGCACAGTTGCTGTCCTCAAAACTCAGTAAAAAAGTAAATGGCGACAATGCTTTAGAGATGTTACAAGACTACCATCTTCGTTTGAAGAAACAAAACAAGATGCTTGTAATAGTCATAGATGAGTTTGGTAAAGTTCTTGAACATGCTGCAAAAAACAATGCCGAGTTAGAGTTGTATTTTATGCAACAATTAGCCGAATTCGTCAATGTTCCAGGTCGTAATATTCTACTACTCACAACATTACATCAAAATTTTAGTGCATACGCCTCCAAACTAACCACTACACAAAAAAATGAGTGGAAAAAGGTAAAAGGACGTTTTCAAGAAGTCGTATTTGCAGAACCCATTGAGCAACTGCTATATATGGCTGCTCAATCATTAGGGAATGATGGAGAAAAATCAAATACGCAAGCGAATGTTCTACTATCATTAGCAAAAGATTGTCATTTTGTATCGCCTATGTTGGAAAGTGAAACAATTACAAAATTGTTTCCTCTTGACGCATTCTCCGCAATGATACTAACGAAAGCGATCCAAAAATATGGGCAAAACGAACGATCTTTATTTTCGTTTTTAAACGCACAGGGAACCAATTCGCTAAGTAAATTCAAGTCTACAAGCAAATGCACTTATAACATCAGTATCGTTTACGATTATCTCATAGCGAACTTTCACTCCTATCTTACAGATGCAGATGCCGACTCCATGAAATGGAGTGCCATTTTAGTAGCAATAGAGCGAGTAGAAACAGTGAAATGGGACACATCACAAAACCTGATTGATGCAATCAAAACAATAAAAGCGATAGGTTTACTTAATCTATTCGGGGGTGCAGGTTTTTCTATGACCACGTCACAACTTTCATCCTATATGCAAACAGCAATGGGAATTGAGGATGCAGAAAGAGTGATATCAGAGTTAAAACGTCTGCGTATCATACGATTTGCAGAATACAAACAACGATTTGTTCTTTACGAAGGCTCTGACGTAAACATAGAAGAAGAGATAGAGAAAGCTTATGCTATAGTACCACCACCTAATAATCCTATTGACTCTCTACGAATAGAGTTCGACAACAAAGTTGCTCCAGTAAAGGCGAATTATTACCACTGTGGGACTCCCCGTTATTTTGAGTATTCTCTTTCTTCGGAGCCTAAAAATTATACTTTTACAGATGATGTCGACGGTTATATAGAACTTATATTTTCCACCGACAGTGATATAGATGAAAAGGTATGCAATTTCAGCAAAACTTGTAACCAGGCCATCATTTTTGTTGTATTTCATCAGACAGACAC
>CAVKBM010000026.1:0-23184 GCA_963654355.1 Bacteroidaceae bacterium
AGCAGTATGACGTGATTGGAAGCGACAACGCCAACATCTCCGAAACCTACGACGGCTGGATAGATCTCTTCGGTTGGGGTACAAGCGGTTGGTATCGTGAAGGTGAAACAAAAGAAGAGTATCAGCCATGGGCAACATTAAAGTCTTCAGTATACTATTATGTGGGGGATAGCCCCTCTAATAATTTAAGAGGATCCTATGCTAATGCGGATTGGGGTGTTTATAATGCTATTAGTAATGGTGGTAATGAACCCAATGTATGGCGCACACTCACTAAAGAAGAATGGATGTCCCTCTTTAGGCTGAATAAATGGACTATGGGCTATGTTGAGATTGATAATAATTCTTACTTGTGCTGTATGTTGTTCCCAACAGATTTTACTGAGTTGGATGGTTTGTCAGTTACGTTCTTAGAGTCTAGTAGCTTCTTTTCATCTGTGTCATTTACAGTTCCTTCTGGCAATAGATACACAAGAGAGAATTTTGAAAAACTTGAAAAGCAGGGAGTTGTGATATTGCCTTGTGGTGGTTGCCGAAATGAAAAAACAATAAATAAGGTTGGAACTAATGGCTACTATTGGTCAACCTCATCCAATAATCAAAATTATTCTTATGGCATTTCTTTCAGTGCGACAAAGGCAGATCGTTCTGATAATCTCCTTTCCAGAGGATTGGGAATGTCGGTACGCCTAGTAAAAGATGTGAAATAGAAGGTATAATGATACAAAGAAAGAGTGCAACCTAACAGGTTGCACTCTTTCTTTGTACTTGTTGAAGCAGAATCCTTAAAAAAGAGTTTCGGACATTAAAACTATCCGAAACTCTTCTCTCGGTGATCGAGGAGGGAGTCGAACCCTCGACCCACAGCTTAGAAGGCTGTTGCTCTATCCAACTGAGCTACCCGACCATCCTTTCTCGCATTAAAGCGAGTGCAAAGGTAATACTTTTTTCTTATTTTCCTAATTTAATGGTGACATATTTTTGCAAATAGTGAAAAACCGTATGCCTATGAGATGTATGGGTAATATACAAACACGAAAAAGGTGGAAATGTCGCATCTCCACCTTTTTCGTGGTCCCACTAGGATTCGAACCTAGGACCCCCTGCTTGTAAGGCAGGTGCTCTGAACCAGCTGAGCTATAAGACCGAAACAATAACAACAACTATTGGATGGCAATATAAAACTGCCGTTGTGGTCCCACTAGGATTCGAACCTAGGACCCCCTGCTTGTAAGGCAGGTGCTCTGAACCAGCTGAGCTATAAGACCGAAACAATAACAACAACTATTGGATGGCAATATAAAACTGCCGTTGTGGTCCCACTAGGATTCGAACCTAGGACCCCCTGCTTGTAAGGCAGGTGCTCTGAACCAGCTGAGCTATAAGACCGAAACAACATTTTCTTGAAAAATTACTTCCTCAAAAGCGTTGCAAATGTAGAGAGTATTTCTGATATTACAAAGTTTTTTGAATAGTTTTTTTTAGATTATTTCTGCCACGACGTAGGTGCTACCTCCTATATAGATTAAGTCTTCTTCCTCTGCGTTTCTTTTGGCTTCTTCAAGTGCTTCTCTTACAGTTGGATAGCTATTGCCTTGAAGATTCCTTTCTCTTCCCATCTCGCATAATTTTTTTTCGTCTAATGCTCGGTGGATATTAGCATGTGTGAAATAATAGTGTGCCTTTTTAGGTAGTAAATCTAACACATGCGACACATCTTTGTCTCCTACCATGCCAAAAACGATGTGTAACGCCTTGTGTGGGGTTGCTTCCAATTGTTTGACGATATATTCGATGCCTCCAACATTATGCCCTGTGTCGCATACGATAGTGGGGTTCTTTCCTATGATTTGCCATCTTCCCAAAAGGTGCGTCTGAGAGATAGTCTTTTGAAATCCTTCCCATTCGGCTTTTTTACTGATATCCACTCCTATTTGCCTCAGTCTTTCTACTGCGCATTTTACGGTTGCCATGTTTTTTGCTTGATAGTTACCCATTAAAGGTGTCTCTATGACATCGCTATCAATTGAGAATCCCTGCAATGGCATTCCATCTTTGTCGGTTCTGTTGTGTGTCCACTCTGCTTTGTTATCTTCCGCGAAAAAAATGGATGCGTGTTTCTTTTCTGCTGTGGTTTGAAACAATGTTTTTATTTCGCCTTCCGCTTCTCCTATGACAATCGGTGTGTTTTCTTTGATGATTCCTGCTTTTTCTTTGGCAATCTCCAACAATGTATTCCCTAAAATGTTGGTGTGGTCAAGACTAATGTTGGTGATTACACTCAGAATAGGGGTGATGATGTTGGTGCTGTCCAATCTTCCTCCAAGTCCTACCTCCACAACTGCATAGTCGACCTTTTCTTGTCTGAAATAGTCGAATGCCATTGCTACATTCACTTCAAAAAAAGAAGGATAGATGATGTCAAAAAATGCTTTATGTCTCTCGACAAAATCAATGACAAATTGTTCTGGTACGACCTCACCATTCACTCTGATGCGTTCTCTGAAATCTTTGAGGTGTGGCGAAGTGAACAACCCCACTTTATATCCTGCGGATTGAAGAATAGAGGCGAGGGTGTGAGAGGTCGAACCTTTCCCGTTTGTCCCCCCAACGTGAATGCATTTAAATGAGCGGTGAGGATTGCCTAAACGATTGTCAAAGGCTTGCATGCTTTCAAGACCTTCTTTATATGCGGATTTGCCAACCATCTGAAACAATGGCATGCGATTGTAGATATAGGTCAGTGTATCTGCGTAGTTCATTTTTTCTGATTCTCCCATTTTTCTGAATTTCCTAATTAATCTTCTACTTTGTTGTTTCTGAAAAAACGAATGAGTTTACGCTTGCAAAATTCGGAAAAATCTTTTTTAAAAGTTTGTTTTTACAAACCGAAAAACTAATTTAGTAGGGACGAAAGTACATGATACCTCTATTCTTTCAAAGACATGAGGTATTCTCTTTCTCACCTTGAATTTAATGATAAACACGTAAATTGGATTGATTATGGGCGCAAAGAAGAATTTCGTTTTGGATACGAATGTTATCCTTCACGATTACAAGTGTATTTACAATTTTCAGGAAAACGATATATATCTTCCAATCGTTGTCTTAGAGGAGTTGGATAAATTCAAAAAAGGTAATGAACAAATCAATTTCAATGCTCGAGAGTTCGTTCGTGAAATCGACTCTCTGAGCGCAGACAGCGACTTCTTTAAAAATGGTGTTTCTTTGGGTGCAGGTTTAGGTCGTCTGTTCGTTGTTACGAATCCTGTCTACCCTGAAATTTTGGTAAAGTCTTTCTCTGAAAAGACTGCCGATCACCGCATTATGGCGGTCGCTTTGTATTTGCAAGAGAAAGATAAAAAAACTCGCACGATCCTCGTAACCAAGGATGTGAACCTTCGTATGAAAGCGAAGTCTATCGGTTTAGATGTACAAGATTACACCACGGATAAGGTTAAGAATGTGGATATTTTTGATAAGGCACAGGAGACTTACGAAAATGTGGATGCCGATGTGGTGGACCGTATTTATGCAGAACCGTATGGGGTTCCAGTGGCTGATGTTGGTTTGAATGTTGAGCTGTCTCCGAATGATTGCTTTATGTTGAAGAGCATACGATCAACTGTGATGGCGAAATATGATGCTGCAGGGGGGACGATTAAAAAAGTGAAGAAAGAGAAAGCTTTCGGAATCGAGGGAAGGAATGCTGAGCAAACGTTCGCTTTGGATGTGTTGATGAATGACGATATCAAGCTAGTGGCTATTACAGGTCGTGCAGGAACAGGTAAAACATTGTTGGCTTTAGCGGCAGCTTTGCAGCAAAATGAAACTTACAAGCAAATTCTGTTGGCTCGACCTATCGTTGCAATGTCGAACAAGGATTTAGGTTTTTTGCCTGGCGATGAGAAGCAGAAGGTTGCTCCATATATGCAGCCGTTGTTTGATAACTTGAATGTAATCAAGCATCAGTTTGCACCAACCAGTCGAGAGTTGAAAATGTTGGATGATATGCAAAAAAATGAGCAACTCGTTATTGAGGCTCTTGCGTTTATCCGAGGTCGTAGTTTGAGTAGCACTTATCTGATTGTTGATGAAGCTCAAAACTTAACACCTCATGAAGTGAAGACTATTATCACGAGAGCGGGTGAGGGTTGTAAGATTGTCTTTACAGGTGATGTTCAACAAATTGATACCCCATACTTGGATATGCAGTCTAACGGTTTGGTTTATATGATTGATAAAATGAAGGGACAAGAGTTGTTCGCTCATGTCAATCTGATCAAGGGTGAGAGAAGCAAGCTCTCTGAATTGGCAAGCGTGCTTTTGTAGAAGTTTCTTTATTGTATGATAAAGGGATGCTCAAGGAGCGTCCCTTTTTTGTTCTATGGAGTGTTCTAAAACAATATGATTTTTCATGTTGAGATATATGTGGTTTACAGGTAATAAAAAGAGAGGGTAGAACTTCAGTTCCACCCTCTCTTAATGTTATGGTTGTGATTTTATGTAACTCGGATTACATCATGCCACCCATACCGCCGCCCATTTGAGGCATTGCAGGCGCAGGCTTGTCAGACTTCTTCTCGGCGATGACGCACTCTGTTGTCAAGAGCATCCCTGCGATAGAAGCTGCGTTCTCTAAAGCAACACGAGTAACCTTGGCTGGGTCGATGACTCCCGCAGCGAAGAAGTTCTCGAATTTGTCATTGCGAGCGTTGTAACCGAAGTCGCCCTTGCCTTCACGTACTTTTTGTACATAAACAGCACCTTCCTTACCAGCGTTAGCGATAATCTGACGAAGTGGCTCTTCGATAGCACGCTTGATGATTTCGATACCAGTTGTTTCGTCTTGGTTGTCTCCCTTCATATCAGCCAAAATCTCGCTTGCACGAATGTATGCGACACCTCCGCCAGGTACGATTCCTTCCTCTACTGCCGCACGAGTTGCACTCAATGCATCGTCTACACGGTCTTTCTTCTCTTTCATTTCAACTTCAGAAGGAGCACCAACATGAAGTACTGCAACACCGCCTGCCAACTTAGCCAAACGCTCTTGCAGTTTCTCTTTGTCGTAACTTGACTTCGTAGTCTCAATTTGTGCTTTGATTTGGTTAACGCGTTCTGCGATGTCCTCTTTCTTTCCAGCACCATTGACGATAGTCGTGTTGTCTTTGTTGATGGTAACTTTTTCTGCAGTACCTAACAAATCAATCGTTGCGCTCTCCAACTTGATACCCTTCTCTTCAGAGATAACGATACCTCCTGTTAAAACAGCGATGTCTTGCAACATTTCTTTCCTACGATCTCCGAATCCAGGAGCTTTGACTGCGGCTACCTTCAAAGCACCACGTAAACGGTTTACAACCAATGTTGTAAGTGCCTCGCCATCAATATCTTCTGCGATAATCAATAATGGACGACCAGACTGTGCTGTTGCCTCCAAAATTGGAAGAATGTCTTTCAACGAAGAAATCTTCTTGTCGTGGATTAGGATGTATGGACTGTCAAACTCAACCTCCATCTTCTCTGTGTTGGTTACAAAATATGGAGAGAGGTAGCCACGGTCAAACTGCATTCCTTCTACAACGTCTACTGTAGTGTCCATTCCCTTGGCTTCGTCTACGGTAATGACACCCTCTTTCTTTACTTTTGCCATTGCATCGGCAATCAGCTTTCCAATCTCGCTATCGTTGTTGGCAGAGATAGTAGCAACTTGCTCGATTTTATTGTAGTCGTCTCCAACCTCTTGTGCTTGTGCTTTGATGCTTTCAACCACCTTCGCAACGGCCTTGTCGATACCACGCTTCAAATCCATTGGGTTAGCTCCTGCAGCAACGTTCTTCAAGCCAACGTTGATGATAGACTGTGCCAAAACGGTTGCTGTCGTTGTTCCGTCTCCTGCGTCGTCTCCTGTCTTGGATGCAACTTCTTTGACAATCTGCGCACCCATATTCTCGTATGGACACTCAAGTTCAATCTCCTTTGCTACTGAAACACCATCTTTTGTGATGTGAGGAGCACCGAATTTCTTCTCAATGATTACGTTGCGTCCCTTAGGTCCAAGGGTAACTTTTACTGCGTTTGCCAACTCGTCTACACCTTTTTTCAAAAGGTTGCGAGCATCTGTATCGAATTTGATTTCTTTTGCCATGACTTAAATTTTTTTAATTGGTTTTTGAATTAACTGCATCTCACATCATCATAATGATGCGTGTAGAGTTGAATGATTAGATGATTGCGAGAATGTCGCTCTGACGCATAATGAGGTATTTCTCACCGTCGAGTTCCAACTCTGTGCCTGCGTATTTGCCGTAGAGAACATTGTCGCCTACCTTTACGACCATCTCCTCATCTTTTGTTCCGTTACCGATTGCGAGAACTTCTCCTCTCAATGGTTTCTCTTTTGCTGAATCTGGAATGATAATTCCACTCGCTGTCTTCTCCTCTGCTGCAGCAGGTTTTACCAAAACTCTGTCTGCTAATGGTTTAATGTTCATAGACTATTTTTTATTTTGTTTTTCTTTTTCCCTCGCAGGATTCCTTTCGCTCCTGCTTCGCTTTTAACTTATCATATTTTATGCCAAACTTAAAAAATCACTACTTCCTGACATTTTTGGCAGAACTTTGAGACAAGTACTGACAAACTTGTCAGTGTAAAATGTCGTCAATGAAAGAATGATGACGAGGTCATGATTTAACATTTATTTTCTATCTTTGCATGCGGAAATTTAAGAGGATAACCCAAATACTAACTAAATATATTATCTATGGGATTGTTAGACGGAAAAACTGCGCTTATCACTGGAGCAGCGCGTGGTATCGGTAAGGCGATTGCGCTTAAGTTTGCTAAAGAAGGTGCAAATATTGCGTTTACAGATTTAGTAATTAACGAGGCAGCTCAAGAGACTGAGAAAGAAATAGCTGCTTTAGGTGTAAAGGCGAAAGGATATGCTTCTAACGCTGCAGATTTCGCAGAGACAGAGGCTGTTGTTGCCGAAGTGCACAAGGAATTTGGCTCAATTGATATTTTGGTAAATAATGCAGGTATCACCAAGGACGGTTTGATGTTGCGTATGTCTGAGGCTCAATGGGATGCTGTTATAGCGGTGAATTTGAAGAGCGCTTTCAACTTCATCCACGCTTGTCTTCCTATCATGATGCGCCAACGTCATGGCTCAATCATCAATATGGCTTCTGTTGTCGGTGTTCATGGAAATGCGGGGCAAGCGAACTATGCTTCTTCTAAGGCTGGTTTGATTGCTTTAGCTAAGAGTGTCGGTCAAGAGATGGGACCTAAGGGTATCCGTGCGAACGCCATTGCCCCAGGTTTCATTGACACAGCGATGACTCAGGCATTGTCTGACGATGTCAGAAATGAATGGATTAAAAAGATCCCTTTGCGTCGTGGTGGTACTACGGAAGATATCGCAAACTGCGCTACGTTCTTGGCATCTGATATGTCTTCTTACATTTCAGGTCAAGTAATTCAAGTTGATGGTGGAATGAATATGTAATTTGTTCGCATTTGTTATTAAAAATGATAATTTTGCACCCCGTTTCAATTCCGATATTGAGATGGGGTGTATTTTTTCTAATATGATTGTCTCATGAAATTAACTTTTTGTAGATAATAAGATGAAAAACAAGTATGTTGATCTTATAGAACAGTCGTTCGAGTTCCCTAATGATGAGTTCAGTGTCGTGGATAATGAACTTCAGTGGTTTAACGTTCCTTTGATGGATGTGATTAAACAATATGGTACTCCGTTGCGTATTGCCTATTTGCCTCGTATCGCCCATAACATCCAGAAGGCTCGTCGTCTTTTCAATGTGGCAATGGCAAAGGTCGACTATCAAGGTAACTACAACTATTGTTTCTGTACGAAGAGTTCCCACTTTTCTTTTGTGATGGAAGAAGTGCTTAAGCATGGGGTTCATGTAGAAATATCTTCGGCATACGATGTCAACTTGTTGGAATGTTTATATGAGTCGGGTCATTTAGATAATAAACGCTATGTACTTTGCAATGGTTTTAAAATCCCGCAATACACAGAAAATATACAGTCTCTTATCAAGCGAGGTTTTGAAAATGTAATTCCTATATTGGATAACAAGGATGAATTGGGCATGTTGCTCAAAGACTTCACAGAACCTTTAAATGTCGGCATTAGAATAGCAACCGAGGAAGAACCTAAATTTGATTTTTATACCTCTCGCTTGGGGTTCCGTGTTACCGACATTATTCCGTTTTACAAAAACCACATCATGAATAGTGGACAAGTGAAACTGAAAATGCTTCACTTCTTTGTAAATACAGGTATAAAAGACACTTCTTACTATTGGAATGAGTTGAACAAAGTGTTGAACCTGTATTGCGAGTTGAAGAAGATTTGCCCAGACTTACATTGTCTGAACATTGGTGGGGGGTTCCCGTTCCAAACACACATGGATTTCTCTTACGACTATGAATATATGTCGGAGGAGATTGTGGCAAGCGTGAAGAATATTTGTACGCAGCAAGGCGTTCCTGAACCAGATATTTTCACGGAGTTTGGTTCATTTACCGTGAGTGAAAGTGGTGCGATGCTCTATTCAATCGTTAATCAGAAACAACAAAATGATAGGGAGTTATGGAATATGATTGATAGCTCGTTCATCAACACCATGCCAGATACTTGGGCGTTGAACCAACGATTCCCATTCCTTGCAGTCAACAATTGGGATCAACCTTACGAACGTGTTCACCTTGGTGGCTTAACCTGCGATAGTGAGGATTTTTATAACGCCGAAGTCCATTCAAATGCGATTTTCCTGCCTAAGATACAGAAGGATCGGGAACAGTTTATTGGATTCTTCCACATGGGGGCTTATCAAGAGGCATTGAGTGGCTTTGGTGGAATCAAACACTGTTTGTTGCCTGCTCCAAAATTAGTTGTAATCGACTTGGATGAGAATGGTGAGTACTATACCAAATTGTTCGCTAAAGAGCAAAGCTTTAAATCCATGTTGAAAATATTAGGTTATTAAGGCGTTGTTATTTCTGATAGACCTTCTAATTTACGTTAGAGGGTCTGTTTTTTTACGACTTGATTTGGCAGATGACAAATGGAAAGAAAACGAAGAAATGGTTTAGTTAAGATTTTTATTCCACTGATAATCATACTTGTAGTTGTGATTGTATGTGCGAAACGTTGGAATGTATGGTTTGGAAATCCTCCTGAACCTGTGTATGTAACAGAGAACAAAATCTCACGCATCCTATTAACGATGGGTGAAGATGAAAATTCAAGATATGTTACTTGGGTGTGTGATTCTGTGTCACATCCAAGTTGGTTGGATTACTATGTTGAACGAGATTCCATCTTACATACATTGGATGCAAAATCAAACGTGTTTCAATCTCGATCAGGCAAAAGTTCTTTTTATAATGTATTGATAGATGGAGTGGTGTCGGAGAATGTTTACCACTATCGAATACGTACGGAAAATGACACGACAACGTGGAAGACTTTTCGTAAAAGTGATGACCTAAATTACTCATTTCTCTATTTTGGTGATGTTCAAGATGAGTTAGATGGAGGTCTTGGCTCCATTTTACCTTCAATAATGGCTGAAAATAAAGACGTTCGATTTCTTCTGTTTGGCGGGGATTTGATAGAAAAGCCGATGGATCAGTATTGGAATGTTGTTTTTAGTGCATTAGATACATTCTCAATGAAATATCCGATTGTGGCGGTTCCTGGTAACCATGAATATCTAAAATCTATGCCACGAAAGTTGGAGGAACGTTTCCCATTGACGTTTTTTTATTTCCAAAAATCGTACAAAGAAAATGGAGAAAATGCGCTCTATACATTTCAAGAAGGCGATGTTAGATTCTATCTATTAGACTCAAATAAGGATTTCTGGAAGTTCTTTGCTCAACGGGATTGGCTGAAGACGGAACTTTCAAAATCAGCTGCAAAGTGGAATGTGGTTGTCTTACATCATCCTTTATATTCGGTAAAAGGAAAGATAAACAATTTGATGCCTCGACTCTTTTTCAATGGCTTGTTAGAGGAGTATAATGTGGATTTAGTGCTTCAAGGTCATGAACATGTTTATGCTCGATTTAATGTAGAGATGGATGCTGATGGCAATATGTCCTCTCCGTTGAGACTTGTCTCTTACTCATCTAAGAAAGATTATTCAATGGATTTCGTGGGAGATGTGGTGAAATGGGGTACTGCTGATCGTTACTATCAAAGGTTTTCAATTCAAGGAGATTCTTTGGTAATGGAGACGTTTGGGGCGGAAAACAGGCTTTATGACAAAGTCGTTATAGAGAAGAAAAATGGCAAAAGACATTTTAGAGACGAAGGTCGGTCAATTCCACAAAGAATTTATGTGTCCGATTGGTTTAAGCAGAATAAAAGCTCTAAGAAGGTGAAGACATTTGAAAAAAATGTTGAAAAATGGAAGAAATCACATCCTAATGAGATGATGGAGCCGTGATTGTTGGCGCAAATATTCATTTGTAGATGTGCGTTGAAAATGTTATATTCGCAGTTCTCAAAATAAGATAGAAAATAAAAATAAGATGGAATTAAATACGTTGACTGCTGTTTCTCCCGTAGATGGAAGATATTGGAGCAAGTCGGAGCCTTTATCCGAATATTTTTCAGAGTACGCTTTGATTCGTTATCGTGTGCTTGTTGAGGTTGAATACTTTATTGCTTTGTGCGAACTTCCTCTTCCCAATCTAAGAGGTTTTGATGCCACGAATTTTCCTGCGTTAAGAAATATTTACAAGAACTTCACGCTTGATAATGCTCGGAGGATCAAGGAGATAGAGAAGATAACCAATCATGATGTGAAGGCTGTTGAGTATTTCTTGAAAGAGCAGTTTGATGCGTTGAATTTGGCTCAATTCAAGGAATTTATCCATTTTGGTCTGACTTCTCAAGATATCAACAATACTTCAGTTCCGTATTCTATCAAGGCGGCAATTAATGAAGTTTATTTGCCACAAGTTGAGAAATTGATTGAGGAGTTGGCTTCTCGTGCGGAAGAATGGAAGAATATTCCGATGTTGGCAAAAACTCATGGTCAGCCAGCATCTCCAACTCGCTTGGGAAAGGAAATTATGGTCTTCGTAAACAGATTACGTGTGCAGGTGGATCAGTTAAAGACTTTGCCAGTTAGTGCTAAGTTTGGTGGTGCAACGGGTAATTTTAACGCCCATCATGTCGCATTCCCAAACCATGATTGGCGTACGTTTGGAAACCATTTCGTGAATGATGTTTTAGGCTTGCAACGAGAGCAATGGACTACTCAAATCTCCAATTACGATAATCTTGGTGCTATTTTCGACTGTTTGAAGCGTGTTAATACGATTATGATTGATATGAACCGTGATTTTTGGCAGTACATTTCAATGGAGTATTTCAAACAGAAAATCAAGGCTGGTGAAGTGGGTTCTTCCGCTATGCCCCACAAGGTGAATCCTATTGATTTTGAGAACGCTGAGGGTAACTTGGGTATGGCTAACTCCATTCTTCAATTTCTCTCTGCTAAACTGCCTGTTTCTCGTTTGCAACGCGATTTGACCGACTCTACGGTGTTGAGAAATGTAGGTGTACCTTTTGCTCACATTCTCATTGCCATACAAAGTTCTTTAAAGGGAATTGGCAAGTTGTTGCTGAACGAAAAAGCCATCTCTGCCGACTTGGATAAATGTTGGGCTGTCGTTGCCGAGGGTATTCAGACAATTTTACGTCGCGAGGGGTATCCAAACCCATACGAGACATTGAAAGCGTTGACTCGTACCAATGAAGGGATCACAGAGAAATCTATCAAAGATTTCATTGAAACGTTGAATGTCAGTGAGAGTGTGAAAGCAGAGCTTCGTGCCATCACTCCTCATAACTACACAGGAATATAATTCTTTCAGCCTCCTCCTCGTTTATTAAGGAAAAGGTGGCGATGAAACTTGCTTATGAGTAAAATATCTGATTTGCAGTTCATCAAACTGATTAGCAGGTTTGTTGGACCCTACAAGTCGAACGTCATTCTGAATATCGTTTGCAATATTTTGTCGACGGTATTCAGTGTTTTCTCGTTCGCTCTTATTGTGCCGATTCTTCAGATCTTGTTCAAAACAACGACGGTACATTATGAATACATGCCCTTTGATTGGGATTTTGAGGTCATAAAAAATAATGCTTATTGTTGGGTGTCGAACTACATTGAACAAAGTGGCGCACAGTCTACTTTGTTGATTTTAGCAGTTTTTTTGATTTTGATGACCTTCTTGAAGACTGGCGTCGCTTATTTGGCAAGTTACTTTGTTATCCCTATGCGTACTGGATTGACGCGAGATATTCGTAGGCAATTGTATGAAAAAATTGTGGATTTGAACTTAGGTTTCTTTGACAAACAGCGGAAGGGCGATATTATGGCTCGTATCACAGGTGATGTGGCTGAAGTGGAGAACTCCATTATGAGTTCCATAGAGTTGTTGTCGAAAAATCCTATTATGATTGTTGTCTACCTTGTCATCCTTCTGATGCTGAGTTGGAAGCTGACTCTTTTCGTTTTGATAGTGCTTCCAATCGCAGGCGGAATTATGGGGGGCGTTGGAAAAACGCTAAAGAAACAGTCCAAGTTGGCTCAAAATCAACAAGGAGATTTGCTCTCACAAATAGAGGAGACTTTAAGCGGTTTGCGTGTCATCAAGGCATTTAATGCGGAAAAGTCGGTAATACGTATCTTCTCTAATATGAACGAACGCTTGAGAAGAACTACTAACAGTGTTAACCGTCGTTATATGTTGGCACATCCTATGAGTGAGCTTTTGGGTACAGCAACGATAGCAATAGTCCTTTTCTTCGGTGGAACTTTGATTTTAACTGATAATAGCTCGCTTTCTGCGGCAGAGTTTATCTACTACTTGGTGATTTTCTATAGCATCATCAATCCAGCGAAGGATTTGTCAAAAGCTGTCTATAGCATACAAAAAGGTAAAGCATCGTTAGATCGTATTGATGTGATTCTGCAGGCGGAAAATCCATTGAAGGAGGTGAAGAACCCAGTCGTTCCAAAACCTTTCTCTGAGAAGATAGAATATAAGAATGTAAGCTTCAAATATACAGACACATACGTTCTTAAGAACATCAACTTGACGATAGAGAAAGGTAAGATGGTGGCGTTAGTAGGTCAGTCAGGTTCTGGAAAATCGACCATGGTTGATCTTTTGCCTCGTTTTTACGACGTTACAGAGGGCGAAATCACGATAGATGGGGTCAATGTGAAAAACATGACGTTGTATGATTTACGTTCTTATATGGGAAATGTGAATCAAGAGGCGATTTTGTTCAACGATACCGTTTATAATAACATAGCTTTTGGTGTGGAGGATGCTACAGAAGAACAGGTGATTAAAGCAGCTAAGATTGCTAATGCACATGAGTTTATTATGGCGATGGAGGATGGCTACCAGACGACGATAGGAGACCGTGGTGGTAGGTTGTCTGGAGGACAACGGCAGAGACTTAGTATTGCAAGGGCTGTTTTGAAGAATCCAGCCGTTTTGATTTTAGACGAAGCGACATCTGCCTTAGATACAGAATCGGAAAAATTGGTGCAAGAGGCGTTAGAACGACTGATGCGCACCAGAACATCTATTGTAATAGCCCATAGACTTTCTACAATTCGTAATGCAGACATTATCTGTGTGTTACAGGATGGCAAAATTGTTGAACAAGGAAAGCATGAGGATTTGTTGTCGTTGAATGGTCATTATGCAAAATTGTGTGCGATGCAGTCTGTATAAAATAGTATCTTGATTAGATAAAGTGTTTTCGTATTATAAATGAGACGATTATAGCTTTGATTGAGCAAAAATTACAATCGTCTCATTTATACTAAAAATGTAGACGAGATTTTCTTGTTTTGTTGCTTTTTCTATTTGTTAATTGTTGTAAAATTTCTATATTTGCTCGATATAAGACCATTATTATAATCAACGCACGCAAAAGAATTGGTGTCTGAGATAGAATTTCGGTTCTTTTTTGTGCTAATTATTACATTTAATTGATGGATTTTATGAAAAAAAGTATTGTTCTCTTTGTTAAGGGGGGGGCTTTGTCCAAATTGCTGTGCTTTTGGATGTTCTTAAGTTCGAATTTGTGTTTTGCAGCGTTTCAATGCAAGGTTAGTGAGACGTGGAGTGGCTCTGCGACTGTCCAAACGGTGGGAAACTATGCTGCGGTAAAAGCGGATGGATTCAACGGAACATTCAAAATTTCTGGAGTCGATGTCTCTTCGTTTGATTATCCTAAAACAGTGATTAGTCTGGATTACGATACTCGCATCCAGACGAATGGCTCTGTTACGAAACATTTTTGGATTTATTATGATCCAGAAACTTCCATTGTTCATGTTTATGACAAGTCGGCGGAGGGAATGATTGCTGCTTCTTCCTTTGATTTTTGTGTTGGTTCAACGATTCAATTACAAGCTTTAGACGCAGATCTTTCTAAGTATAAGATAGAGTGGGGAGAGAAGCTGCAAGGTGCGACTGACACTACATGGTTGCCTGACTATCAAGGATATTTGAAGATTAATTATGCAACAAACTCTTTGTTGCCTGTAACTGTTTTCTCTCGATTGACTTCGGCATTGAACGATACAATCATCAATTCACAGGTGGTTACGCCAACTTATGCTTCTTGTGGTTATTCTGTCTCGGTAAGTAAACGGTATATTTGTGAGGGGCACTCGGCAACTTTTTCAACAGATTATACGGGAGGAGCTGAATATACGTGGAAGGATGAAAATGGTTCTGTGTTAGGAAAGTCTATCGTTCCTACAATCGAACTTGCGCCTGCAAAATCGACGACTGTTTATTGTTATGCAGATGGCGTTTTGATTGATAAGGTTGAAATCCATGTCGTGGAATGTACTTTCTTTATTGCTTCTCGTTACCCAGTGAATTCATGCTTGCAGGATAGCAATATGCTTTATGCTTCGGGTACTTCGATGTTAGAGGATATAGAAAATGAGAGTTTTGTTTGGGAAACCTCTGATGACCAGATTACATGGACGGTGGACGAAACACAAAAGACGTTTAGGTATCCTGTCTCAACTTCAAACCATGCGCTATACTATCGTGTTTCTTGCAATGGAAGTTCTGCTGTTCTGAATTATCCCGTGATAGATTGTTCAAAATCAATTTATTGTAATGGATTGGAGACGAAGACACTCTTCTATGAAACTTTTGGTTTCTTTATGGCTGGAGATGTCTATGTCGTTAATGATAAAGTTTTTGAGAATAAGATTACGGTAAATCACAAAACTACGGTAACCGTAAGTTCGTCTTCTTCAAGTTATAGTTGCCCTGAAACCTATAGCTCTTCTTCCTCTTATTACTCTGCGAGAGGTGCGAAAGGTGATGTGATGACTGTTGATACATTGTCCACCAGTGCTTTCACGATTCGTCATTTTATTGCTCCCGATCCGTTTGGATATGTTGTGCCAGCTACGAAGTTTGTTTCATCGACAACCAGTGGGGATGCCAATCAGTTCGTCGGTACAGATGGACACCTGTTTTTGACAGAAAACCCGATGCTTTCTCAGTATGAGACGGATAAATGGGTGAGAGATGCTTCTGCTCGTTTGCAAGATGGTTATTATGCGATTGTTATGAATCCAGACTCTTGCGATCAAAATAAAAATGGAGACGATTTCATTTCTTGCTCGGACTACACAGGAAATAAAAACGGGGCTATGTTGTTTGTGAATGCAGGTAAGACGCAGGACTCGAAATCTGCTATTTATGCGCAGAAAGCACCTTTGGCTTGTCCTGCTGATCGTTTTAATTTCGGTATGAGTATCAGAAATGCGACAACGCCAGGGGATGGTTCTAAGAATCCTGTGAATTTGACCATCTGCTTGCTGAAGAAAATGACAGTTGAATCGAAAACATTGCCGAATGAAGGCGATGCTAATGTGCTGGCTCGATTGAATACCAATGATGTGGTTGTGGGTTCTGATTGGTATAGAATAGATGAGTTCATTCAATTGTCTGAAAAAACAGATGATGTTTGGGTGGTCATCTACAACAATGGAAAGGAGGGCGATGGAAATGATATGTTGCTGGACGATATTTCTTTCTCTGTGTGTATCCCTAAATCAGACTTGAAAGCGGTGATGAATGGCGACACACTCGATCATGATGTCATTACTTGCTCTGGAGGCGATATTAAGTTGATAGCTTCTCAGTATAGCACTTATCTTGATAATCCACTTTATCTGTTTCAATATCAGAAGGTTGTCAATGGAGATACTGTTTGGGTTGATTTGAGAGACTATGCAGCAAATCCCGATTTGTTGAAGGAAGATACTGCGGTTGTCAATACAAACAAGTCGGATTTCTGGGGAAACATTTCCTACCGTGTTATAATTGCAGATGAAGAGCGAATCGCACGTGAAATTGCTAATGGAACCACATCTAATCTTACGGAATGCGAGTTCACTTTCCATAGTGCTACGACGAATATTGTTATAAAAAACACATACGGTGGTGAGATGGGCGACAGAGATTCCGTTGCCTTTTGTAATATTCCCAAAACAGTTGTTCAATTGAATGGTATTCGTCATTTGACGGAGGCAGACCATGAGTGGAATATGTCTTGGCTTGCTGCGGATAGCTCTGTTATCTATTCGAAAGATGTCAAGGGAGTGTCAAAAGATAGTTTGATATTGACGGTTTTGGACGGAGAACAATTCCTTGTGTCAAGTTCGGATGGTAAGAATTTGGGAGTGTACGACTTTGCAAGGTTGGATTCCGTCTTTTTCAAGGCAGTTGATGAAGGAGGGTGCGAGTTCTTTCAAGTCATTAAGACGCATAAGAAATATAACTTGGACATTCAATCTATAGAGACTGAGTTTATAGATTGCAATTCTGTGACTGTATCTGTGAAAAGAAACTACTCGGAGCCTCCGTTAATATTTGATTGGTCAAGTGTGTCTGGAACAGCATTTGTTGTCGATGATACGACGCAAACATTTACTCCAACACAAATTGCAAATTACTCTTCCATCGAGGGTAAGGTGAGAGTTACACCTGTGAACGTAGATGACAAATATTGTTTCTTGCAAGACTACATTGATGTGCCTTACACCGTTCATAATGGACACTACAAGGTGGTTGTTAATGCTAGCAAGGATCCTGTCTGCGTCTCGAAAGAAGCGACTACTATTAATTCCGAAGTGTTGTCATTGAGGGCTAATGTGGTCGTGGAAGGTGGATCAGAGGAAGAAGCAAAGAAGATAGAAAAGAAAATTTCTCAATATGATTGGGTCGTGATTTTCTCAAAAGGAGACACGCTGCGCCAATCAACCACTACCAATGAATTAAAGTTTACGCACGAGCAACTGTTGAATGCCGAGAAAACGCAAATCCGTTCATCTCAACTCATTGCGTATGTAACATCTTCATTCACAGATGTTTGTGAGACGGTTAGCCAAGATACGACAAATATGGGTACGAATGTGGAGATTCGTGAGGGTGGATTTAGCATCACTTTGAGTTCTGATCCTACATTGTGTGTTACGCAAAACCGAAAACATAACTTGAATGTTGTTATCTCTCCAACTACTGCATTGTTGAATATCAGTGAGTTAGATTTCTTCATCAATGGGGAAAAGGTGACAGCAATAGATAATTTAAAAGAATCTTTTGACATAGAAATAAATGATAAGTTATATCCGAATGTTTTCAAGGCAGGTTCGACAGTTCGCTATAAATTAGGTGTTTACGATGCAACGTGTGCAGCCGAAAATGAATCTAATGATGTTATGGTCAGATACAATGGGTATGACTGGAATTTCAATCGGCCAGACTCTTGTTTGTCTATGCAAGGTGATGAGTTTAAGGTAATTGCGAATATTGATTCTCTTAATGCCGTAAAACACATCAATTCGTATGTTTGGAAATTGAACGGTACTGAGATCAGTGGTAATGGCTTGACGCTTGACTATCCCGTTGATCAGAGTATGACTGGTACTTTTAGTCTGACCACGTCAGATGGAATTTGTCCAGCTATAACAAAGTCGTTTACTTCAAACATTTCTATCAATTATAAGGTTTCAATTTCTTCTGATGAAATTTCAAGAGTCTGCTCGACGGAGAATGTAGATATCCATACTACTGTATCTCCTGCATCGTCAAGAGATTACATTAAGGAATACAGATGGATTGCAGTTGATAAGTCGGGAGTGAAAACGGAGATATTTAAGGGGTATGCTGGAGATTCTATCCTTCATCTCAACGCCACAAACTTCCCGAGTCTTTTTGTGGCAGGAAACTCTTTTGAGATTTATTTGGAAACAGACGATCAGATTTGCGATATGGTTACTTCGAACAATCAACTTCACTTTGATGTAAACGTCCCATTTACGATTGAATTGATATCCGACGGGGATAAATTATGTAATAGAGGGCAAGTTTCCGAGTTAATGGTGAGAGTAAATCCAGTGGATGCCATCAACCACATTGATAAATTCGTTTGGAAAAGAGTTGGTAATGGAAAAGATGAAAGCGTGGAAACGACAGATACCATTCTTAATCTCAATAAGATGGATGGTTGGTTAGACCCTGCGGACAAAGTCCTGTTCTCTGTTTCTGCAGCAGATGGAATATGTGTGAAAGATGGAGCAGATTTGATAGATTCAAAGTCTATTGATATCAATGAACCGTTCGAGGTAACTTTGCAAACCGATAAGAAATACTATTGCTCTGAGGGAGAGGAAGTTACATTGGTGGGTTCGAATACAGGAGCAATTAATTCGTATAAATCCTATACATACTCATACGTTTCTGTATATAATGAAAGTTCCAACGTGATTCCCCAGGTTGCAGGTAACCCATTGTCTGCTATTGACAATCTGAAGTCGTATGTAGGTGTTACTCCAGGTTCAATTATTAATTATACTTTGAAAGTAAATGATGGAGATGTTTGTGGAATGCAAACCTCGGAAACAGTAACGATTACTTTGCAGACACCATTTAAAGTGCATGTTGAGGCTACCAAGAATGTAATCTGTCAAGATGAGATGGTAGAGGTGAAAATTGTCTCTTACGACCCTGCTGAGGCAGAAAATTTCGTAAAAGAGTACAGATGGAACGAAAATGGTATAGATTTGTCTGAGAATGTCAATAACTTTTTACTTAAAAAGGCTGAATTTTTTGGATTTTTTAACTATTTTGCTCTCGTTTCAGATAGTATTTGCTATGGAACGGAGAAATTTGCTCCATTACATTCAGATACGGCGACGGTGAAGGTGAATCAACCAATCAAGGTCTCTGTGGAAGTGTCTTCTAAATATTTCTGCGAAGACAGTTCTTCTGAGCCTTTGACGTTGACGGCGAGATGTGAGACAGGAGAGCCTGTTCACTATGAGTTGTTTGAATACGGAGGATTGATTATTGATGGTGTAGATACGAATGCGATGGAATATAGTTGGAAAATAACTCCGACGACTCAGCAACATGTCTACGAGGTCTATGTGTACGATGGAGTTTGTCCAATTTCAAAAGATGCTAAGGGACCGACATCGGTTGATGTCCATTTACCGATGAAATTTAATGTAACAATTCCTGTAGAAGATTATCAAATCTGTTTGGAAGAGAAGGTGCATTTTACGACAACGGTAGAACAAGGTCAACCAACAAAATATTTGTGGTATGGCTTGGCGGTTTCTTCTCCATATCATTCTTCTGCTTTATCTTTGCAAGACGTTCCTCTTTCTGCGGGTGAATATTACTACGAGATTGTTGCAGTAGATAATGTTTGCCCAGATGTAAAGGTCGAAGTTGGTCCTGTTCAAGTGTATGAAAAGCCAGAGATTAGTCTTGAACTCACTGAGAGTTCTATTGTCTTAGGTCAGAAGATAAACTTGACGGCCAACGTGATGAAAGGTAATCCTATTCAGTATGAATGGACAAGCAATGCCAAGTCTTTGGGAACGACGGCAGAGAACATTTTGGAGAATGTTGAACCGATGTCGACGACGAAGTACGTTGTTTATGCGAGCGATGGTGTTTGTCCTACGGTATCGGCTACTGCTGAATTAGGTTTGAGTGTTCCGACTGCGTTTACGCCGTATGTGCGTGAAGGTCTGAATGACAACTTTGTAAAAGGGTTTACGGTGGAGATTTACGATCGGTATGGAATGAAGGTCTTTTATGGTGATGATGGTTGGGATGGAAGAAAAGGATCAAGGATGGCAGACCCTGGTGTTTATTTCTGTAGAGTCATATTGAAAGATGGAAGCGTTTACAAGGGGACTATTGAAGTAGTGAAATGAAATAAAGGCAAATCAAAATGCAACTTTTTTAAAAGTGTTGCAAAAACATAATTGATAATAGGTATAATAATTTGTGTTATGTGTTCTAAAATGAAGCGTTTAACTCTCTTGGCTGTAGCAGTTCTTGTGAGTGGCGTTGCTTACTCCATTCATAATGAATTTGTTGACGGTTATGAGTTGGTTTCATCAGATGTCAATACAGCCGAGCAAGAAAGGCCTATGTCTTTCTATAAAGATGGCAAGGTTGTGTGGTTCGTTGGTGATACCGCTTACAGTGCGGTTATCGGTAATTCTTTTGAATTGGAAAAGAAGGAAGTCTGCGAGGAGTTATGTGGTTTAGGTATTCGTGGACAGTTTGCATACGATCCGCGCCGTCGAACAATTTATTTTGCTAGGGTCGACGAGTTGGGTAATTCAGATCTTTACGAGGCACAGTTATCTCAGGGAAAGTTCTCGGAACCTAAGATGCTGAGCATTGAAGGATTGGATAAAGTCAGAAAGGAAGTGCGTGGTTCTTCTACCGTCATGGGTGGTTGGACTTATCGTTACAATAGAATATCAGGTTTCTTCAATCCTACGATTGCTGAGAATGGAAAGAGAATTTATTTTTCTGCTGATTTCCCAAAACAATCGTATGGAGGAAAGGACATTTGGTATATCGATCGAGACACAAAGGAGTCTTCCCCGTATGGTTGGAAGATGCCTGTCAATGCCAGTGATAGCGTTGAACGCCTGAATAGTCAGGCTCGTGAGGACTATCCGTTTGTTGTTGGTGATACGGCTATGTATTTGACTTCGGATCGTCCTGGCGGTTTTGGTGGTATGGATGTTTATGTCTCTCATTATAGAAATATGACCTTTGATGTGACGGACACGGCTGGAAATGTGTCGAAGGTTACTCGTAAGGTATGGACGAAACCAGAAAACTTGGGAGCAACATTCAACTCAAGTGCGAATGAATATAATTTCATTGGAAACAATACTTTGGTGATGTTGATGTCTAATCGTGCCGGGGGTAAAGGTAAAGACGATATTTGGTTGCCTCGACCATATCAGGCAGAGCCAGACTTCGATTTGACACCAGAGGTGGCGATGACGGAGCCTAAGGGCTTCCACTGGGTGTTGTTCTTCTTCAACTTCAACGAGTCTAAGATGTTGCCAGAGTATTTGGTCCAGTTGGATGAGTTGGTGTCGGCCATGAAGGAGTTCCCAGGGGTGAAGTTTGAAGTGAGTGGACACACCGACTCTCGTGGTACGGATGCCTATAATACGAAGTTGTCTCAGGCTCGTGCGAACTATGTGCGTGAGTTGTTGATAGAGAGGGGTATGAGTCCGGACGACTTGACTGCTGTAGGACGAAGTTTCCACGATCCCGTTATTCCGAATGCACAGACAGAGCCAGAACATGAGCAGAACCGTCGTGTAGATATAAAAATTTTGGATGAATAAAGTGTAGGAGGACGGTGTGTATGAAAAAACTTATATTTTCAATAGTGATATTTTTCGCCTGTTCGGCTTTGTTCGCACAGCGTGATTTGATGCTTTCTCAACAGTTTTTCTCAAGATTGAATATTAATCCTTCTGCTACGGGAAATACTGATGATGTTGATTTCTTCCTCTTAGGACGTTGGCAATGGATGGGTTTAGACAACTCGCCAAAGTCTGGTGTGATGAATGTTACCAACTATTTTGAGAAGGTACGTTCGGGTATTGGCTTCTCTGTTTCCTACGATGATGTCGGTGTTGCCAATAGAACCCTCAACATGAAGGCGGCATACGCCTATCATTTGAACTTGAATGAGAGTATCTTGATGTCTTTCGGTTTGTCAGCAGGTATCTTGTATCATTATTTTGATGCATCGAAGAATATATGGTTGGATCCCCAGGAGCTGCAAGAACAAACATTGAACTATGGTGATAAGGTATCTAAAGTGCATCCCGATATGGATTTTGGAGTCGAATTGGCGATGCCGAAGTTTATGTTCGGTGCGTCGGTGGTTCACTTGCTATCTAATGAGGAAAATGTCAACACCTCAATGCCGGGAAGACAGTTCAATTGGTACGTTCGTGGTTTGTTCTCTTTCTCGGAGGATTTCGACCTTGCGCCGGCTCTCTGTTATACGCATAGAAACTCCACGAATAGAGCTGAGTTGAATGTGATGGCGTTTATCAAACGCTTTATTTGGTTCGGTATCACCTATCGGCCAGATTTGAATGGCGAGGATTCTTTCTCTTCAAATATGTTGCATTTCAATGTCGGAGTTGAGTATAAAATCTTCCGTATCGGTTATGCCTTTGAGTTGGGCTTAGGAGACATTTCAAATGTTTCGTCTAATTCGAGTGAATTGATGCTTTCGTTCAGAATTGAGAAAAAGAAGAATAAAACAGTTCGATTCTTGGAGGATGAAGAACCTTGATTAGTTATGATTAGAAAGATAAGAATTACGTTTATTCAAAATGTTGAAAATTATTGTGCTGACATTTGCAAATGTTAGGTTAATTTTTCTTAATTTTGAACTCCACTCAAAAGGATTCCTGAGGACAGGCGGTGTATAGTATATTATAATTATATGTGAGGCGACAAAAAGACGAAGCAGGAGTGAAGAAGGTGAGGCGAAGAGGTTGAATCTGTTTGGTCTATATTGAAATCTCACCTGAGGGCGAAAGAAGAAACGTATTTTAGAACTAAAGATAATTCTGTTATGAGAGTCATTTATAGACTGTTATTGGTGGCGGTAACGCTTTTCGGAATGTCGGGAGTGCTTCATGCTCAGGATGAGATAGTGTGCGACCAATATCATTTCAATTACTATTTGGTGAACCCAGCGGTGG
>CAVKBM010000027.1:0-22843 GCA_963654355.1 Bacteroidaceae bacterium
CTATAAAGCAATCAAAGACATAGAGTGGGTTCGGACGGCTCAGCTTCCTAAGGTTTCACCCTCTTTAGGTCCCGTGAAAATGACCGTTACAATGGTACATGCTGGCACACAACACAATGTCGTCCCCGACGAGTGCACCTTCGTCATTGATGTACGCACGAATGATTGCTATTCCAACCAAGAGGTTTTTTCCATCCTTGATGTAGAATTGGAGTCAGAGCTGAAAGCTCGTTCGTTCCGCCTCACCTCTTCGGGTATCTCGACAGACCTTCCTATCGTAAAGAGAGGTTTGGAATTGGGAATGTCCACCTTTGGATCTCCAACCCTGTCAGACCAAGCTTTTATGCATTTTCCAAGCCTCAAACTGGGTCCTGGAGAATCTGCACGCTCTCACACCGCCGACGAATACATCAAATTAGATGAAATAAGGAAGGCCATCTCAACATACGTTTCACTACTCGATGGCATGACATTCGAAAAAGTTACTGATTAAGTCTAATATCATCCAAAATGGCTGAGAAAAAACAAAAATTCTACGTTGTCTGGGTAGGAAGAGCCCCTGGCATCTATGTCAATTGGGCGGATTGCAAGTCGCAAATTGATGAATTCCCGAATGCAAAATACAAATCATTTGAGTCCCTTGAAAAGGCAGAGGAGGCATATGTGAGCGGCTACGCCAACTATATCGCATCTGGTAAGACACAGTCTTTCAGCGATTTACTGAAACAATGCGTAGACAATATCCCCGTTGGAAAGCCATTAATCGGAACCGAAGCCCTTGCCGTAGATGCGGCTTGCTCTCATAATCCAGGTGTTATGGAATACAGAGGTGTCTATCTAAAAGACAACTCACAAATTTACCATGCGGGACCATTCCCATTAGGGACCAACAACATAGGTGAATTTCTCGCCATCGTTCATGGCTTAGCCCTACTGAAACAAAGAGGATCAGACATGCCTATCTACTCGGACAGCGCCAATGCCATCTCATGGATAAGACAGAAAAAGTGCAAAACCAATCTCGTGAAAAACGACAAAACAGAACACCTCTACAGCCTCATCGAACGCGCTGAAAATTGGCTGAAAAACAACGACTACCACAACCCTATCCGCAAATGGCAGACAGAGTCGTGGGGTGAAATACCCGCTGATTTCGGTCGAAAGAAATAAACAATAGTCAACGCTGGAATATCTTCCAAACAAAGACTCAATACCATGATTCAAGTACAAAACCTATCTAAATCATTCGGCACACAAAAAGTGTTAGACGACATCAGTTTTTCTATCGGGACGGGAGAAATTGTGGCGTTTCTCGGCAATAACGGGGCGGGTAAATCTACCACGATGAAGATTATCAACGGTTATCTTGCCGCCGATAGCGGAAGTGTGCAGGTCTGCGGTTTGGACGTGGCTAAATATCCTCAGGAAACACATAAAAAGATAGGTTATCTTCCCGAACACAACCCTATCTACCCCGACATGTATGTCAAAGAGTACCTGATGTTCATCGCAGGTGTTTATCAAATAGGCAAAGCTTCAAAAAGCCGTGTCGATGAAATCATCGAGAAGACAGGCTTGACAAGGGAATACAAAAAAAGAATAGGTACTCTATCCAAAGGTTACCGTCAACGTGTCGGATTAGCGCAAGCATTGATTCCTAACCCTGAGGTTTTGATTTTAGACGAACCAACCACAGGCTTAGATCCTAACCAGATCATCGGAGTGCGCGACTTGATTAAGGAGTTAGGACAAGAAAAGACCGTCATGCTCTCCACTCATATCATGCAGGAAGTTTCCGCCATTTGCGACCGTGTCATCATCCTCAACAAGGGTAAAATTGCAGTCGACGACAAAGAAGACATCGTTGTGTCATCAAATGACAATCACACAATCTCTACCTTAGCGGAGTTTCTCTCGCCTACCAATGCCGACTTCATAGAAGAAATAGAAGGCGTTCATTCGGTAAGCCACCTCACAGGCAACACATTTATAATTTCTTCCAATGAAGATGTTCGCGAAAAAGTGTTCCTCGCATGTGTTGCCAAAAATGCCGTTTTGCTCACGCTACGCTTGCAAGAGCGTTCAATGGAAGAGGTGTTCAGAACCGTCACGAAATAAGATTTTTAATGACGAGAAAAATATGTCAAAAGATAAAATACAAAAAACAAATGCTGCCCGTCTGTTAGACAGCAAGAAGATTCCTTACGAACTTGTACCCTACATAGTAGACGAAAACGACCTCAGCGCAGTGCATGTAGCCGCCCAGCTCAACGAGCCTATTGAGTTGGTATTCAAAACATTGGTGTTACGAGGAGACAAAACAGGCATTTTCGTATGCGTCATTCCAGGAGCCGAAGAGGTAGACTTGAAGAAAGCAGCCAAAGCCTCTGGCAACAAAAGCTGCGCTATGACTGCTATGAAGGAACTCTTAGGTTTGACAGGCTACATCCGTGGCGGTTGCTCCCCATTAGGCATGAAGAAGCCCTACCCTACGCACATACACAACACAGCCCTCCAACACGACTTTATCTATGTCAGTGCAGGTGTTCGCGGCTTGCAAATCAAGATCAACCCAACGCAACTCATCGAAGTGTGCGGAATGGCGGTGGACGACCTGATTGCTGAATAGGCGACCAACTACTCTTCTACAGCCCAGTCTTCAATAGTTCCCGTTTTAGAAGAAAAGCTACAACCTACCTTATAAATCTTTCAAGCATCATTTTCACTGTTAAAATCAACATGAAAGACAGGGTATGTCTTCCACTCTTTCTCCAATTTCTCTATGAACAGTCCTTTGAATAACTCTTTCTTCCCTAAAAAATAGTTTTCCAACGTGGAAAGGAGGAGACTCTTTCCAAATCGTCTTGGACGACTTAGAAAATAAACACTACCGCTATGTGCAAGAGAATATACCATATCCGTCTTATCCACATACACATAACCTTCATTTACTATCTTCTCAAAAGCTTGTATTCCTATAGGGTACTTCATTGTACTTTCCCTATTTTTACCTTAACAAAATTATGATTTTTCCATTTTAAAAATTCAAAAAAATTTGCAAATTCACACCCTCTCACCTATATTTGCGACCATAATGTGAAGATGTAGTGCGTATACACAAACGAAGCGTGGAATTGTCACCTTGCTCCGCGATGTGAATGAAGTATAATAGGAAGATAGTTCTCTAACAAAATCCAGAAAAACACACAAACCTGATGTTGTTTTGGGAGCTATTACAGCCTAAGAACGATTAAAAATCAAGTTATAAAACAAATTTTTCAAGTACAATGAAGAAAATTTTATTCTTTTTGTCAGTGATGTTCGCCTGTTTCACAGCGAACGCAGCCGACTACTCGAGTATTAACTACATCGAGAAGTACGGAAATCTGAAATTGAATGGATTGCAGTTGTCTGACCAAAACGGTAACGCGATCCAGTTGAGAGGTTGGTCAACCTTCGGTCTGAATTATTCAGAAGCAAGTGGTTGTATGAATAAAGATGCTGTAAGCATAATGAAGGGTTGGGGTGCCAACATCGTTCGTTTGGCAATGTATGCAACTAATGCTTGGGCTACAGGAGCCTTTGAAAATCAGATGAAAGCATACGTTGACTACGCATACAATGCAGGTATCTATTGTATCGTTGACTACCACATTTTGCCTACCGATGAAAACGGCAATAACCCAGACCCTAACAACTACTTGAATGGTGGTTCAGCCATCAATTATTCAAGCATGGGAGCAGAGCATTTCTTTGACGTGATGACTGCATACATCAAAGAGAAAGGTTACAACCACGTCATCTATGAAATCTGTAACGAGCCAGGAAAAACAAGTTGGAGCAATATTAAAACATACGCCAACAAGGTTATTCCCCATATCTTGGCAAACGACCCAGACGCTTTGATTATCTGTGGTACTCCTCAATGGGACCAATTGCCAGGGCAAGCCGCATCAGACCCTATCACGACAGTTAACGGCACAGATGTTTCAAAACAAATCCTTTACGCATTCCACTACTACGCTTGTACGCACTACCAATTCTTGTCAAACTTGAAGGGTGCTGCAGGAAAAATCCCAATGTTCGTTTCGGAGTGGGGTGTATCTGACTACACAGGAGGAGCCTCAGGTAAAAAATATGCGTACGAGGACGATATCTGTCCATCTTTAGGAAATTCACTTTTGGAGGTTTGCGATGGTGCTAACGACGGTAGTGCAAAACTTAGCTGGTGTTTCTGGAACTGGAGTAATAAAGACGAAGAGTCTTCTTCTTTGAAGGAATGTACCAATTACACAACTGCTCCTTCTGGAGACTACGCTAAGACTAAACTTTGTGGAGATGGAAATTGCCCTACTGTAATCACAACTGATGGTCCATACAATGACTACCAAGTTATCCCGACTCCTGCTAAAGGATTTTTCAATATTGGATATTTCGATAAAGGAGGTGAAGGAGTTGCATACCACGAAGAAAACTCAACTGACGATGACTTAGCAGAATGTAATAAGCAGTCATGCAAATCTGATAACAAAATCCATTGTTATGCAGGCGCAGAGTGGAGTGACTTCAGAAACACAGAATGTGTTGATGTAACACAGATTGCAGGAACTAGTCTCACATTGGGAAACTACCCTTATGGTGTTACAGTAGGTAGTTGGAGTGAACACAACATCGGATGGCGTGAGCCAGGAGAGTGGGTAGCATACTCAATTGATGTTCAAGAAGCTGGTTATTACAAATTTGGTGTTGCCAGCAACGGTGGTACTGACATAGTATCATTCTCACTCAAGAAAGAAGTTGGTACTGCGTTGGGTAACGCCCTCTACCAATCGGGTACAGAAAACGTTATAGATGGTTGGCATTTGTCTGGTGAGAACTGTGATTCAAATAACTTGTACGGTTGGTGGAAACCATACAATGAAGATGGTGTCCCAGACGATGAAATTTCTTTGCTCGTCAGAGAGGCTGGCAAATATGTCTTGACTATCACTTGGGCAACTCCGAACGATGGTGTAGGTTCAATTAAGGGTGGTAACGTTGGACCTATGCATTTCTACAAGGCTGCAGCATACAATGGAAAGACGTACGACGAGATTCTGTCCGCAACAGAAGACACCAAGGTTGATGCTCAAAACGTAGTCGTTTACCCTAACCCTGCAGAGGATGTTTTGAATGTAAATGTTGACGCTGAGAAGGTTGAAGTTCTCAACCTCGCTGGTGCAGTTGTTGCTTCAGCAAACTCTAATAGTGTTCAAGTTTCTAACTTGGTTGCTGGTATGTACCTCGTTAAGGTTTACACTAACAACAACGTCGTTGTTAAGCAATTCATCAAGAAATAAGTTTTTCTAAACTTATATATACATTAGAGGGAAGTCCATTCGGGCTTCCCTTTTTTTTGCCACAATTTACTATATTTGTGAAAAACATTATGCACATAAAAACAATTCGCCATGAAGAACATTTTTTTATTTCTCCTCATGCTTCCACTCACGCTCTGCGCCCAAATCGTAGAGCCAGCGAAATGGAAGATAAAATGCGATGAAAACAAAGACAACCTTGTCGTCACCTATACTGCCACTATTGACGCTGGTTGGCACGTCTATGATCAAAATCTACCCGAAGGTGGTCCTCTATCCACACAATTCGTTATTGAGAGAAGTGAAAATTTAACTGCCGTTGGCTCTGTACAAAGTCTGCAGAAGCCCACGGAAAAATTTGAAGACATGTTTCAAATGAACCTGAGATGGTTTGAAAAAGAAGTAACATTTCAACAAACATTCCATATAAAAAATAACAACAAATACATCTTAGAAGGCTATGTTGAATACATGGCTTGCGACAACAGCAACTGCTTGCCACCAACAAAAGAACCATTCCATTTTGAGAAGAAGAAGCAGAACGACAATGCAACCACGGCATCAACAGAGAAGGAACGTACAACTACACCCTTTTCTTTTCCTATCGTCAACACAGATGAAACAGACGAAAGCGACGCCTCTGACACAACAATAGCCACAACAAAACTTCCGAACTCAGCAACTGATACCTGGGCTTCCGTAATCAACGAGCTACAGGCTTTCGGAGAGGAGACTCAAGCAGAGAGCGGCAATATATGGAGCATATTCTTTATGGGATTGCTCGGTGGTTTACTTGCCATCCTCACCCCCTGCGTATGGCCTATCATCCCAATGACCGTAAGTTTCTTTCTTCATCAGAAAGATGGCAAAGGAAAGTCCTCTGCACTACTTTACGGACTCTCCATCATCGTCATCTATGTAGGTTTAGGCGTGTTGCTCACCATTCTGTTTGGCGCTGACGCACTTAATGCACTCTCCACCAACGCCATATTCAATCTTTTTCTCTTTGCTTTACTGTTGGCTTTCGCCATCTCCTTCTTTGGAGGATTCAACATCTCGTTGCCTGCCTCTTGGAGTACTGCCACCGAAGAGAAAGCAGACCACTCGAAAGGATTGCTCAGCATCCTGATGATGGCATTCACCCTCGTCATCGTCTCCTTCTCCTGCACGGGTCCGATTATTGGTACACTATTAGTGCATATCGCCACAAAAGGCAACATGCTCGCTCCCATCATGGGTATGTTGGGATTCGCCATCGCTTTGGCTGGGCCCTTCACCCTCTTTGCCCTCTTTCCTAACATAATGAAGAAGGTGCCTCGTTCTGGCAGTTGGATGAACACCGTAAAAGTGTTATTGGGCTTCTTTGAGTTAGCATTCGCCCTTAAATTCCTCTCCGTAGCCGACCTGGCGTACGGATGGCATATCTTAGATAGAGAAGTTTTCTTAGTGCTTTGGATTGCCATTGCCGTCCTTGCAGGACTCTACATACTTGGCAAAATCCGTTTCGAAAGCGACGGAGATTTGCCAAACATCACTGTTCTTCGCTTTTTCGGTGCATTGGCAACCTTCGCCTTTGCCCTTTACCTTATACCAGGTTTATGGGGAGCACCGCTCAAAGCCATTAGTGCCTTCGCTCCCCCTATGTGGACGCAAGACTTCAACCTCTACAGCGAGACCGAAGCCACTTTCAACGACTACGATGAAGCCATTGAACACGCACGAAAGACCAATAAACCCATCCTAATAGATTTCTCAGGCTACGGTTGCGTAAACTGCCGCAAGATGGAAGCTACCGTCTGGAACGACCCTCAAGTCAAAAACCTTATCAAAGACGACTATATCCTCGTTTCCCTCTTCGTCGACGATAGAACGGAACTTTCCGAACCTATGACCGTAGAAGAAAATGGGAAAACGCTCACACTCAAGACGATAGGCGAAAAATGGAGTTACCTCCAACGCCACAAATTCGGTGCAAATGCACAACCTTTCTATGTCATCATTGACAAAGACGGAAGACCGCTTAACCACTCGTATGCTTTCTCAGAAAACATTTCTGAATTTATCACTTTTCTAAGGAATGGTTTAAAATAAGTCTAAATACAAATAAACAAAATTTCAATAAATATGATTTCATCCATCAAGAACCGTCGCACTATACGTAAATACAAACAAACAGATGTTTCTTTATCCCTTATCAATATGTTATTAGAGACTGCCGCCAAAGCCTCAACCACAGGTAACATGCAGCTCTACAGCGTCATTATAACCAAAAACGCTGCAAAAAAGGTGGAATTAGCCCCAGCACATTTCAACCAACCACAGATTACCAACGCACCCGTCGTGTTGACCTTCTGTGCAGACTACAACCGCTTCAACAAATGGTGTGAGCAGAGGAAAGCAGTACCTGGCTACGACAATTTTCAATCCTTTATGACAGGAGCTATCGACACGATGCTATTGGCGCAGAATTTCGCCACGCTCGCCGAAGAAGAAGGCTTAGGTCTATGCTTCTTAGGCACAACCACCTATAATGCGCCACAAATCAGCAAGACGCTTAATTTGCCGAAATTCGTTGTTCCCATCACCACCATCACAGTGGGCTATCCCGATGAAACGCCAGAACAATCTGACCGTATCGCTGTTGATGGCTTCATACATAACGAGACATACAAAGATTACACAGAAGAAGACATCAACCGCATCTACGCACCGAAAGAAGAATTGACAGTCAACAAAAATTTTGTCAAAATCAATCAGAAAGAAACACTTGCCCAAATCTTCACTGATATTCGGTACACGAAAAAAGACGGAGACTACTTCTCAAAAATCTACTGGGATTACATAAAAGAGTCTTTCGGGTTCTAAATCATTACACATTTCAACAAATAAAAAACGCAAGACCATGATAGCCTTGCGTTTTTTCTCAACATACATTCCTAAAATCACACTTTATCCAACGCCTCACAAATAGCTTTTTTGTCCATATTCTTACCGATAAAGACAATCTTAACCATTCTGTCGCCATACTTTTCGTCCCAGTCTTTTTGCAACTCTGGACTTTGACGGAGCATCGCCTCCCGCTCTTCTTTTGGAGCAGTTACAATCCACTGCCCCGCCTCTTGAAGCGTCTTCTGCGTACCTGCCTGTTCAAAGAGGAATGACATATCCTCATTGTCCTTGAAGTAAGTGAGTCCTTTCGCACGGATAATGGTCTTTGGCCATTGTTGATAAACGAAATGGTCAAAAGCATTCAAACTCATTGGTTTACGACGATAGTAGACAAATGTGCCGATTCCATACTCTTCCACCTCTCCCTCGCCTTCATGGTCATGATGATGATGGTGGTGATGGTGTTCATGCTCTTCGTGTTCGTCATCGTCACCATCGTGGTGGTGTTCATGGTCGTTCTCCTCTTCGTCCCTGCACTCAGCCTCTTTCTCGATTTCTTCGACCCAACCTGCAGAAACAGAAATCTTATCCATATCAAAGCGGTGGCAGTTGATGATCTTATCCAAGTCGACCTTTGCATAGTCGGCTTCAATAATCTCGGCATGTGGTTGCAATTTCCTCACAACCGCCTTCACAGAGTTTAATTCATCTGCGCCCACCTCGCTCACTTTATTCAAGATAATCACATCACAGAACTCAATCTGTTGGATTACCAAATTAGCGATATCTTCCTCATCCACCTCCTTGGTTAAGTCAGAACCATTAGAAAACTCTTTAGAGATTCTCAACGCATCGACTACCGTTGCAACACAATCCAAACGGCAAATATCAGGCAGACGATACTTGCGTGCCATATCAGAGATAGAAACGATTGTATTAGCGATAGGGAAAGGCTCACAGATTCCACTTGCCTCGATTACAATATAGTCGAATTTGTTCGTCTCCGTGATATCCGTGATTTGCTTGATCAAATCCGTTTTCAAAGTACAGCAGATACAACCATTCTGGAGAGCAACCAAGCTATCATCCTTTTGTGTTACCACTCCACCTTTCTGAATCAAAGAGGCATCGATATTCACCTCACCAATATCATTCACAATAACCGCAATCTTCAACCCTTTCTCGTTCAAAAGAATGTGGTTCACCAAGGTAGTCTTTCCGCTACCCAAATAACCCGTCAACAGGGTAATAGGTACTACTTGCTTTGCCATAGTTTTATATTTTCAAAATTGTCTTTTCTGTAGAATAAGAAAAGCACCAACGAAGTTACAATATTTGCAGTTAAATTTACCATCACAGCCCCCTCAATCTGCCATTTCGAGATAATTATCATAGATAAAACCGCTGTTACGAAAACGCCAATAACAGATTTCAGCACCAAAACGCGCAACTGCCCCATCGCCGAAAAATAGTGTCCGATAATATCAGCCAGACTGCCCAGTAAGATCCCTGGAGACAAGAACAAAAGCAACATCCTTACCGACTCAAATTCCGTTCCAAAGACCCAAACATACAACCGAGAAGGCAAGCAATTCACCACCACTAAAACACCCAACGTAACGAAAAAACAGAGTTTCAACACCTGATTCGTACCCTTCCTCGCCTCCTCTTTATCTGTATTTTGCTCCAACAAACGAGAATATTGCACCATTGAAATACTCCTTCCTACCACCAGCATCGCTTCAGACAACGAAACACATATAGAAAAGACCCCCACGCTTGCATTACCAACGTAATAGGCTAAAAAATAATAACTTAACCTCGCATTAAAGAATTGAAGGAAATCACTCAACTGCGTTTGAAATCCGAACTTAAAAGATTGAAGGAACTCTTCTTTTGTGAAACTCTCCCACTGGTTCTTTCCATTCTCTTTCATGAAACTATAGATTGTCAAAATAGAGGTAGACAGTGCATATCCTATAAAATAAGCTCTACAACTATCGTCTACCGTCCAATAAATCAACAACATAAAGACTATAGCAAGCATCGGTTGCAGAACTGTCATTGCATTATAAAGACCTATGCGCTGACCTCCTATGTAAACAGAATTATAAAACGTATAAACACCTAATACAAAGGATATTACAAAGAATAACAAAGAAAGATTTTCTTGCTCAAACAAATGAAAAAGGATAGCCCCAAATAACGACAGAATAGAAACCCACAACAAAGCCATCAGGAAGAGCCTCTTTTCCGCCACTTTATTCAAATAATAAGAAACACTGCTACCCGTAAACACATTGGAGACAATCGCCAGCAGACCAATATCCGCCATAAACATAGCCACGTTTCCCCGTCCTTCTGCCCCCCACAACTGAGCCGTCAGCACAACGACAAGGAAATTTGACAAGAGTATTGCACTCTTTCCCAACACTGTTATCACTATGTTTTTTCTCAAGTCAAATGCCATAATGAATGAAATCCACAAACGACTTTTCTATTCTTTCCCAATTATATTTTTCATCAGACAACCGTAACGCATTTCGGCAATGCTTTTGATAGAGATCTTCGTCATCAAGATAATGCAAAACAGCGTCAACCGACTTTTCTATTTCTGTCGGCTTAACAGCAACACCCATCTCTTCAAATTCAGGGACTCCACGACGAATTGCCTTTAAATCGGAGTATATCATCGGCCGCCCTACCGCCATATAATAGAACATCTTGATAGGCAGGCAATGGGTGTTCTCTATGTCATCATCTCGCTGATCAAGATACAAATCATTCGCCCCCACAGTCTCGCAGAACACTTCAAACGGCATCCAGTTTTGGGAGGAAATTCGCAGATTTGAAGGCATCTCCTCCTCCACATCCATTTTCATCGATGAAACAACATTCAGCAGGAAATTCGTATTCGGACGTTTCTCTGCCACCGCTTTTACCACCTCTATCACTCTAAAAAAACCTTTTTCCTCCGTCAAATTTCCCGAATAATAAAAAGAACAAGATTTCTTCAAGGATTTCTTAGCAGGATATCTTTTAACATTTCCTATCGTCGCATAATAGGCCAACATCAGATTTTTTTTCCAAGGAAACAAAATCTGACAAGGCAACGCTTTATAATATTCTCCAAACAAAAACGCATCCGCAAGAAAAGATGCCTTAAAGGATAAAAACGACAAGGCTAAAAAACGCACGAAACGCTTCAACACTCCATAATTCCGTAAATTTTTCTTCGACGGATACCACTCTGTTATATCATAAAGCACCTTTACTACCTTTCCCTCCGACTTTTCTATCGTTTTCTTCGCCTTTCTTGCCACTATCACTGAAATTGGAGTGTCGCAAATAATCACATCTGGGCAACTCTGTTCCAAGTGCGTTTGCAGCCACTGGCAACGCTCCGATCGACTTTTATCACGCATCGAATAGGTGGAGAAAATATGTACAATATCGCCCTCCGAACGCAAAGCCATCGCCTCCTGATATGCGACACGCTCATCGTCCGCTTTATGAACCATCAATGAGAACGCTACTACCATACTACTCTTCTATCCATCAACTAATTCCACCTACAAAGATAACAGGTTTTGACTATAAATAATAAAAAAGGGAGTGTCCTCCCGAACACCCCCATTCCTTGACTAATCTAATTTTACTTTGAGATAGCACCTGCAGGACATGCATCTGCGCAAGTTCCACACTCAGTACAAGCGGAAGGATCAATCTTGTAAATATCACCCTCTGAAATTGCGCCAACTGGACACTCGCCTGCGCAAGTTCCACATGCTACACAATCTTCTCCAATTACATAAGCCATAATAAACAAGTTTTAAAGTTACGTTGCAAATATATAACCGCTTTTTATTCTATGTCTATTTTCAACCTACTTTTTTTTCTTTTTTTTGACTTTTTCACACTTCGTTTTTTCATCAATTTCACGCACTGATTCTCATAGCCTCAACAGCAGCCAAAACATCATACGCTTCTGCCACAGTCTGCACCTCCGAAAATATAATTGAACGTTTACCTGCATTGTCACGCAACTTGCAACGTTCCACATGTGTTTGAAGATACTCTATAATTTTTCCAAAGGCATCCGTTTGGAAATAAGGCGATTTTTCGTCACTCACAAAATACCCTACCATACGTTCTTGCTTTAAGGTCAACTTCTCGAAACCTAATTTCTGAGCCATCCAGCGTACACGAACAAGTGTCAACAGATTCTTCGTCTGTTCAGGCAATTCGCCAAAGCGATCGCGCATCTTGGCCTCAAAATTCAGCAATTCTGCCTCATCTTTGACATTGTCCAACTCGCGATAGAGACTCATCCTCTCTGAAACATTCTCCACATAGTCGGATGGAAATGTCAACTCCATATCCGTTTCCACCTGGCAATCCAAAACCACAGGCAAAGAAGCCACTGTTGGTGTTGACCCGTCCTCTTTATATAAATCCGAGAATTCCTCAATTTTCAACTCCGCTACTGCTTCATTCAACACTTTCTGATAGGTTTCGTACCCCAAATCAGCAATAAATCCACTTTGCTCTGCGCCAAGAAGATTCCCAGCTCCACGAATATCTAAATCCTGCATAGCAATATTGAATCCGCTACCCAATTCCGAGAAGCTTTCAATAGCTTGTAGACGGCGACGAGCATCTTGCGTAAGTGTTGACAACGGCGGCGCAAGCAGATAACAGAAAGCACGTCGGTTGCTTCGACCTACACGACCACGCAACTGATGCAAGTCGCTCAAACCAAAATTCTGCGCATTGTTCACGATAATCGTGTTGCAGTTTGGCATATCGATACCCGACTCAATGATCGTCGTCGCCAACAACACGTCGTATTCGTAATCAATGAAATCCAAAATGATTTTCTCTAAATCTTCACCCTTCATCTGCCCATGACCAATCGCCACTCTTGCCTCTGGCACTAAGCGATTGATCAAAGCAGCGATTTCAGGCAGATTCTGCACCCTATTGTTAATAAAGAAAACCTGCCCGTTGCGATCCATCTCATAACGAATGGCATCTCGAATCACATTCTCGTTGAAAGAATGTAATTCCGTCTGCACAGGGTAACGGTTGGCAGGAGGTGTGCTAATCACAGAGAGATCGCGCGCCCCCATTAAAGAGAATTGCAAAGTTCGCGGAATCGGAGTCGCTGTCATCGTCAACGTATCAACATTGACCTTCATCTGCTTAATCTTCTCTTTTACAGAGACACCAAATTTCTGTTCTTCATCGATAATCAGCAATCCTAAATCTTTAAATTTCACCTCTTTACCTAAAATCTTCTGCGTGCCAATCATAATATTGATCTCACCATCCAACAGCTCCTTCTCTATCCGCTTCACATCTTTTGGAGAACGCGAACGATTCAGATATTCCACCTTGCACGGAAAATCTTTCAACCTTTCAGAAAAAGTTTTATAGTGTTGCAACGCCAAAACGGTCGTTGGCACCAAGATAGCCACCTGTTTGTTATCGCACGCAGCCTTAAAGGCCGCACGAATCGCTATTTCCGTCTTTCCAAAGCCCACGTCTCCACAGACGAGGCGATCCATCGGCAAATCACGCTCCATATCCGCTTTCACCTCACGAGTCGTCTTCAACTGGTCTGGCGTGTCTTCATAGATAAACGAGGCTTCCAATTCCGATTGTAAGAAAGTGTCTGCAGAGAATGCATAACCCTTCTCCTCACGGCGTTTGGCATAGAGTGCGATAAGGTCACGTGCAATATCCTTAACCTTCTTCTTTGTCCGCTCTTTCAATGTCTGCCATGCACCCGTACCCAACTTGCTAATTGTTGGAGACTCACCCTCTTTTCCTCTATATCTTGATATTTTATGTAACGAATGGATGCTTACGAGCAACAAGTCGTCATTTTTATACAACAATTTGATAACCTCTTGTTTCTTTCCGTTGACATCCACTTGAATCAATCCGCCGAAACGCCCCACTCCATAATCCACATGCACGACGAAATCGCCCACTTTGAAACTGTTCAAATCCTTCAGAGTCAATGCCGCTTGCCCATCACGCGCCCTATCCGAGCGCAAAGAATATTTATGGTATCGGTTGAAAACCTGATGATCCGTGTAACAACAAAGTTGCTTCGTATCTAAAACAAAACCCTCATGAAGCGTCTTTAAAACTGGTGTAAATGAAATATTCAGCCCTTTATCTGCAAAAATAGACTCCAAACGCTCTATTTGGTGTTTGTTATCACTCAACAAGCACACTTCATAGCCGTTCTGTATCTTCTGTTTGAAATCACCCGCTATTAAGTCAAAATTCTTTGAAAAAATAGGTTGAGGATGCGTGTGAAATTCAACTTTGACTGGTGTTTCCGAAGAAGTAGACATACCATCATGTCCACCAAACTCAATTCTCCTAAAATCTTTTGACCGTTTCAGAAAAACATCCATTGAAAGAATGGGATTCTCTTCGTTTTTTTCTTTTGCACGCACCTCTTCACCTCCGATTATATCCGCCGTATACGAAAAATCATAGAACGAGAGGATGGCAGTCGGAGGCAAGAAATTCAACAACGAATCTGTCACGTCCTTTTTTTCACGGATATCAGGAACAATCGTAATGCTCTGCTTCTCATCAATTGAAAGTTGTGTTTCAACATTAAAAGTGCGGATAGATTCCACATCGTCTCCAAAAAAATCTAATCGGAAAGGATATTCACAAGAATAGGAAAAAATATCAATGATACTACCACGGACTGAAAACTGACCAGGTTCATAAACAAAATCTACACGATTGAAACCATGCTCAAACAATGATTGGGAGAGCTTCGTCGTATTAATTGAGTCTCCTTTTGAAATACGAATTGTATTTTCTCGCAAAACCTCCGTCCTTACAACCAATTCCGACAACGCCTCAGGATGAGTAACTACCACATAATCAGCATTTTCATGTCCTAATCGGTCTAGCACTTCCGTACGAAGCACCTCATTAGCAGCATCCAACTGTTTCTCTCCATATTTTGCAGAGCCCTTGTAGGAAACAGGATAAAACAAAACCTTTTCGTTACCAAGCAACTGCGTCATATCGTAATAGAAATAAGCCGCCGACTCCGCATCATTCAGCACAATGAGCCACTGTCCATGGTAATCCTTAAAAAGCATTGAAAACAACAAGGCACGAAAAGAACCCTCCATTCCTTTCAGAAGTAGGCTTTTCTCCTTTTTATTCTCCATCCATTTCTTCACCGAAATCACCTGGTTATCAGACTCTATTCGGTCCATTAAATCGACTAATTCCAACTCTAAGATTTTTTTACAAAGATATTTGCAAATATAAAGAATAAAAGTCCAAACCATTTTCTAAATTTGCATATACGGCTCTTTGAAAGGTGATGTGAAATTCTTTTTGACAAAAGTTCTTTAAAAAGAGAGGAAGAAAACCACCGAATTCCTTTGAATTAATAAAATAGGAAGCCCGAAGAATCGTTATAAGAAAGTAAATAAAACGCCCAAAATTAGACGGCAATGGAAAACAACGATGGTGTAGTAATCATACCGACCTACAACGAAAAAGAGAACATAGAGAATATCTGTAGAGCAGTCTTTTCGTTGCCCAAGCAGTTTCACATCTTAGTGATCGATGATGGATCACCAGACGGCACAGGGGAAATCGTAAAAAAGCTTCAGAGTGATTTTTCAGAGCGCCTACACCTCATTGAGCGTTCGGGGAAGCAAGGTTTAGGCACAGCCTACATCACAGGCTTCAAATGGGCGGTAGAACGCAAGTACGACTACGTCTTTGAGATGGATGCCGACTTCTCTCACAACCCCAACGATTTGTTGAAACTACACAAGGCATGTTCTGAAGAAGGAGCAGACCTCGCCATTGGTTCTCGCTATACAAGTGGCGTCAACGTGGTGAACTGGCCAATGGGGCGCGTCTTGATGTCTTATTTCGCCTCCATCTATGTAAGAATTATTACAGGTATGAAGATAGCCGACACCACCGCAGGTTTCGCATGCTACCGTCGAGAGGTGTTGGAAACGATTGAATTAGACAAAATAAAATTCATAGGCTATGCCTTTCAGATAGAGATGAAATTCACCGCCTATATGTGTGGGTTCAACATCAAAGAGGTACCTATCATCTTCGTAAACAGAGTTTTAGGAGTATCAAAGATGAATAGCGGAATATTCGGAGAGGCTGTGTTCGGCGTGATAAGACTCAAATTGAATAGTCTTTTCAGAAAATACCCAGAGAAGAAAAAAGAGGAAAAAGGATAGCGAAGAAAAGAATCGCACACTTATTTTTATTTGTTTTTTCACTATATTTACTATCATAAATATTTATTGTAAACGAACTTCCATGCGAAGTACCAAATAGTCATACGTCATGAAAAACATACTTATCCACAAGGTGAAGATCATCAACGAAGGAAACTCTTTCAAAGGTTCTGTGTTGATTGAAGGGGAGAAAATCTCTAAAATCTTTAGGGACGACGTTCCAGAAAGCGTACTGAAGAACGCAGAGATAATAGATGGAGACGGCAAGTGGTTATTGCCAGGAGTGATTGACACGCATGTACACTTCCGCGAGCCTGGACTGACTCAAAAAGCAGACATGGAGACGGAATCAAGAGCGGCGGTAGCAGGCGGTGTTACCAGTATTATGGATATGCCAAACACATTGCCGCAAACAATCTCAATGACCGAAATAGACAACAAAATTGCCATCGCCGAGAAGAAATGTCTGACCAACTATTCATTCTATCTCGGAGCGACCAACGACAATCTCAATGAGATAATAAACGTAGACAAGAGCAAAGTTTGCGGAATCAAGGTGTTCGTAGGTTCTTCTACGGGCAACATGAAAGTGGACGACCCCACCATCTTGTCCCAGATATTTGAGAAGTCGCCAATTCTCGTTGCCACACACAACGAAGACGAGGCAACGATCCAAGCTAATTTGGAAAAAGTAAAAGCAGAGTTCGGAGAGAATCCAATTCCTATTTCATACCACGAGATCATCCGTAACTCCGATGCCTGCTACAAATCGACAGCGCAAGTGATCGACTTGGCAAAGAAATACGGCACACGCTTGCATGTGCTTCACCTCACCACAGCCAAAGAGTTGGCGTTGTTCAACAACAAGCCGTTGGCAGAAAAGAAAATCACAGCAGAGACATGCGTCGGATATCTTTGGTTTGACGACAGGGACTACGAGCGATTAGGCGCGAAAATCAAGTGCAACCCAGCCATCAAGAAGCAGAAGAGCCGTGAAAATCTTTTGAAAGCAGTGGAAATGGGGATTATTGACACCGTTGCGACCGACCATGCGCCTCACCTTTTGAGCGAGAAAGAAGGCGACGTACTCCACGCTGTTTCTGGATTTCCAAGCATTCAAAACTCGCTTCAAATGATGTTAGAATTAGCCAAGAAGGGAAATTTCACAAGAGAGCAGGTCGTTGAAAAAATGTGCCATAACCCAGCCAAGATATTCAACATCGAAAAGAGAGGATTTATCAGAAAAGGTTACTTTGCCGACTTAGTTTTGGTAGAACCAGACAGTCCAGTAACAGTTACGAAAGAGTCTCTTCAATACAAATGTGGCTGGTCTCCAATTGAAGGTGAGACATTTAACTACAAAATTTGCAAAACTTTCGTCAACGGGGAAATAGTATACGATGACGGTAGCTTTAACACAGAAAAGAAAGGAAATTTGCTTTCTTTCACACGTTAACACAGTTAAAAAGTGTTAAAAGACATGGCGATATTTTCTCATGTCTGAATTTTGTTTGACATTTGGAAAGCAAAATTTATTAGTCTATTAAATGTGTTTTATAGTCTAATAAAATGTTTGAAATATTGGAGTGCTTCTTACATTTGCAACGAATCGAAAACGAGGTATAAGATGAAAGTAAATTTCAAAATTAGCCTACTTGCAAGTGTATTTGCGACAATTGGAGTGCAGGCATCGGCAGAAGAAGCGTGGAATCTTCAAAAGTGTATGGATTACGCAATGGAGAAGAGTATTGACATGCAGAAAGGAGCGATAACAATCCTTGAAGGGCAAGTAGATACGAAATTGGCAAAGGCGCAATGGCAGCCAAGTCTAAGTTTCTCTACCTCGCACACCCTGAGCAATAGTCCATGGACAGAAGAAGGGTTGGACAAAACCTCCTACAATGGCAACTACAATTTGAACGCCTCATGGACTGTCTTCAATGGTTTCAAACGAAAATACAACATTAAAAAGCAGTTGTTGCAAGAGCGCATAGACTCGGTTAATGTTGATGAGACAGAAGAAAACGTTAAAGTTTTAGTTGTAACCTACTACATTCAGGTGCTATACGCTGTGGAAAATCTGAAGACGAAACAAAGTTCGTTGGAAGTTGCAGAAGCAGAGTATGACCGTAGCAAGAATCTCTACGAAGCAGGTTCGATTTCAAAGAGTGATTTCGCACAAATTGAAGCGCAATATGCCAAAGAGAAATACCAATTAGTAGTTGCAGAAAACGATTTGACAGAGGCCAAATTGAATTTGAAATTATTACTTAGACTCGACGATGCGGATATGGATGTCTATACACCAGAAATTTCGGAAGAGACTGTATTAGTAGCCTTGCCAACGAAGGTGGAGGCATACAACACCGCACTACAGACGAGACCCGATGTTCGGGCAGCAGAGTTAGAAGAGACGATGTCTGACTTGAACATAAAAGTTGCGAAGTCGGGCTACTACCCTAACATTAGTTTACAAGCAAATGTCGGGACAGGTCATAACTCAGCAGCGGAGCTCTCAAATAGCGAACAAATAAAACAAAATTTCGGCGAAAGCGTGGGTGTAACACTCAGCTACTCTATCTTAGACAACAGGAATAGGAAGTCAGAGAAGCAGAAAGCCCAGTTGGAGAAAACGATGAGTTCGCTCAGTTTAGAAAAAGTGAAGGATGATTTGAAGAAACTCATTGAAACCTCGCACAACGACGCTGTAGCAGCGCAACAGAGTTATGTAGCCGCAAAAGTTAACGAAGAGGCAATGCAAACGAGTTACGAGTTAACGAGCGAGAAATACACGTTAGGAGCGAAGACGCCTTTTGAGATGCTCAGCGAAAAAAACTCACTCCTAACAGCGCAGCAGGAGACAATCCAAGCCAAGTACACTGCGCTTCTGAACATTCAGCTTTTGAATATTTATCAAGGTCTCGCAGTTGCTATAGAGTAGATTTCCCGTTTTCTTTTTCATAATAAAATAGAAACTTTTTCATAATAGTGTTTGTTTTCATTTTTTAGAACGGAAACGTTCGGTGCGCTGCAAAGTTGTGAAACTTTGCAGCGCATTTCCTTTTACGTTAGTCATCTAAATTGGTAAAAAAAGGATTGAGGAGAACCCCAATCCCATAAATTCAATCTTTTCGTAAAGTAGCTTTAATATGATTACTGTCCTAATTTTTCCAAAAATGCATCCTTGTAGTTTTTCCCGATAGAAAGGCGCTGACCATTAATCAACACCATGTTACCCTCTACAGCCTCGATGTTTGCGATAGACACGATATAAGACTTATGGACACGGATGAATTGGTCGGAAGGCAGCTCCTCTTCCAACTTTTTCAAGGAGTAGTAAGCGGTGATTCTTTTTTTATCCTTCATGTGAAAAGTGACGTATTCACTTTGCCCCTCAATGTAGATGAGGCTAGCGTAGTCGATACGATAAAGCTTATAATCAGCCTTCACCATAAAATAATCCTTTTCAGGTTTTGATGTTTCTGTGGAGGCAGCCGATGAGATGTTTCTCTTCAAGTTCATACGCTCAGAAACCTTATTGATAGCTTGGACGAAGCGAGAGAATGGAATCGGCTTAAGGAGATAATCCACAGCCTCCAACTCATAGCTTTCCAGAGCATATTCTTTGTAGGCAGTTGTGAAGATAATCAAAGGCTTGTTTTGCAAGGACTTAAAAAAATCCAAACCCGAAAGATCCGGCATTTGGATATCGGACAAAATCAAATCGACATTTTCCTTCTGCAATAACTCCATCGCACGCATCGCATCCTCACAAACCCCAACCAATTCAAGGTTGGACATCTTAGAAACATATTCAGATAAGAGCTTGCGAGCAGGAAACTCGTCGTCTATTATCATGACTCTTATTATATCATTTTCCATAAACACACCATTTTTCAATTAAATTTCGTTTTGTTAAGCAAGAGACCTAACAGACCATATCAGCCGTCAAATCTATACATAAAGTAAGTTTATAAATTGCAGAATCTTCATCTATATTCAACGAATAGTTATTTAAATACAACAAATCTAAACGTTTTTTCACATTTTCAATACCAATTCCTTTTTTCGTTTTGTCTTCCTTTTTCGTTTTTCTTATTGAATTTTCAATATAGAAGACTATTTTGTCGTTATCAGCGTCTAATTTGATGTGGATGAAAGCGTTCTCCTCCTGCTGACTTATACCACTATATTTGAAAGCATTCTCAACAAACGGTTGAAGCAACATCGGAGCAATATAGATTTGTTCACCTTTCAGATTTTTTTCAAACGTCACATTAATATCTTCTTCGTAACTGTACCGTTGAAATTCAATATAGTTTTCTAAATAGACAACTTCACCAGAAAGCAGAATACGATTTTCTTTTGACTCGTATGTAACATACCTCAACATTTCAGAGAGAGACAAAACACAATCAGCCGCATGTTTGTCGCCTGTATAAATCATTGAATAAATGTTATTCAGCGCATTAAATAGGAAATGAGGGTTAATCTGAGAACGTAGGAAATTCAATTCCATCTGCATTTTTTCTTGAAGAATATGAGCTTTTTGCGTTTCTATTTCCTCTGCTCTTTTGCGATAGTACGTCATAAGAGAGAAGACAAACGCACCGACATAAAGGATGAAAGCTTTCCAAGAAGTTGAGAGAGAGAGACGCTCTTTTTCCATCATACCACGTTCCTCAAAAAAAGACTTCGTTTCAGAAGGCAACTCTATATCGAGCAAAGACTTTTCCTCTTGACGTTTCATTCCCGTTTTATCAATATATGAAATTGTAACCTCGTCTAAGATAAAAGAAGAAACACGAGCAAATATGGCAAGAAACAAAATAGAAGTTAGCAAGAAAAGAGCGAACCATTTGTATAAACGAGGGATCAACAGCAACTTGCTCACCATCACAACGATTAGCATGCCGATTGTCAAGATAGCGGAAATAATGACAGAGAGAATAAGATCGAACGAAGCGTTACTGATTGTCAATAAGACAAAGACAGCTATCCAAAAAAGTACGGGAAGTGTATTAACCTTTAGTTTGCTAACGAAAATTCCAATCCAATTCATCTACATTTCTTTTAGTGTTCATCAACAAATATATTTTTTTGCGAGCGTATGCCAAAGAAAAATGATACATTTGCGTACAAAAGCCGATTAGAAAGTATGAAAGAACGTATAAAACAACTTTTAGATGAAGTTAAAAGTCTGCAAGTTGCCACAAAAGAGGACTTGGAGACTGTCAGAATAAAATATCTAAGTAAGAAAGGTGAGATTTCAGCGTTGTTCAACGATTTCAAGACTGTATCGAACGAGCAGAAGAAAGAAGTCGGGCAACTTTTGAACGAGTTGAAAAACACCGCACAAGAGAAGATCAATAACTTGAAAGCAACGCTTGACAAGAAATCTGACGAAGAGAACAAGTTAGATCTGACTCGTACACCAGACCCAATTGAGTTGGGAACACGCCACCCACTCTCAATCGTGAAGAATGAGATTGCTGACATTTTCGGTCGTATTGGGTTCACCGTGGCAGAGGGACCAGAAGTAGAGGATGACTGGCACGTTTTCTCGGCATTAAACTTTCCGCCAGAGCATCCCGCACGCGACATGCAGGACACGTTCTTCATCACACGAAATCCAGACGTTTTGCTTCGCACACACACGTCATCCGTGCAATCACGCGTCATGACCTCGCAAAAGCCTCCGATTCGCGTTCTTTGTCCAGGACGTGTCTACAGAAACGAAGCTATCTCCTACCGCGCGCATTGCTTTTTCCACCAAGTAGAGGGACTTTATATCGACAAGAACGTATCGTTTGCCGATTTGAAGCAAGCATTGCTATATTTCGCAAAAGAGATGTTTGGAGAAGGCACAAAAATCAGACTTCGTCCATCGTACTTTCCATTCACGGAACCGTCCGCCGAAATGGACATTTCATGCAATCTTTGTGGAGGAGAAGGATGTGGCTTCTGCAAATACACTGGTTGGGTGGAAATTTTAGGATGTGGAATGGTAGACCCTAACGTGTTGGAGAGTTGCGGAATCGACAGCAAAGAATACACTGGCTACGCCTTTGGTATGGGAGTTGAGCGTATCACGAACTTGAAATACCAAGTAAAAGACTTGCGTATGTTCTCGGAAAATGACATTCGATTCCTTGACCAATTCAAGTCGGCCTATTAGTCAACAGCACACTGTAAATCGAAGAAACATATTAATTTAACGTAACAAGGAACAAGTATGGCAAAAGACATAGCAGGGAATGAGCATAATTCGCTAGCTTACGGCACAAAGGTGACAGGGGATGTCTATGCGGAGAGTGATTTCCGTCTTGA
>CAVKBM010000028.1:0-22086 GCA_963654355.1 Bacteroidaceae bacterium
TTATCAACGTAAACGTAGCCGTCATTGATGATTTGCTCAAATGTCTGTATGCCGACGGGGTATTTCATAACGCCTCTTTTTTGTGTTTCGGCAAAGATACACAAAAGAAATGTGTTCCCCTTACGGAGGACCCAATTCTCATGCTTCATCGCTTTGTTTTTAAATTTGAGTAGCAGAAAAAACATTTTTCACCTATTGTATTTCAAATTAATTCTTTAAATTTGCAACCGCTATCGGGATTATGCCCAGGTGGTGAAATGGTAGACACGCTAGTTTCAGGTACTAGTGACTGAAAGGTTGTGCGAGTTCGAGTCTCGCCCTGGGTACCACCCTTGAAAAAGTGCTTTCCCGAAAAGCACTTTTTTTGTTTCAGCACACCTCCTTCTTTATCTGTTCTGCTTAACACTTTAATTTTCAATCACCTATGAAGAAAATTACGACACTGCTACTCCTTTTGCTCTGTTTCATCGGGTCCGAGCAGAATGTCGCTTCGGCGAAAGTAAAAGCCGTGAAAAGAACACCCATTGTAGTCATTCCTTACAACAAAGAACTGAACGCCTCCCTCTTCGCTTACTTCAAAAGTCTATCTCCTATTCTAAAAGACAACATCGCGCAAAGTGATAGCGTGTCTGTCAATGACGAAAAAAAGATCTTCACTATCTACGCAAATAAATACGCAGAAAGTGTTCCTTTTCGAGAGGAAATCGTCCGCACCGCCTACGACACCGTGCGCAGCGTTTTGCCAAATCATCTCAGAAATTACAAGATAGAAATTTTCATCAACGGCTATGAAATATCAGACCTTGTTCCAAATTTTTACAGAACAAATCTAAAAGTTGATAAAAAGCGACTCAACGTTGGCAACGATGACGAGCCTTGCATTGTCCGAAGAGTTAGTCCAATCCGTAATTTTTCCAAGGGACTTTCAAACAATGTTTTGGCTTTGTGGGCTAGTCATGGTTGCTATTTCGAGCGCAAAGAAAACGACTGGGTATGGCAACGTCCACGACTTTTCCAAGTGGCAGAAGACACCTACACTTCCGACTATGTGATCCCGTTCATCGTCCCTATGCTTGAAAATGCAGGCGCATACGTGATGATGCCACGAGAAAGGGACACACAACTTAACGAAGTAATCGTTGACAATGACGACCACGATTTTCTATATGATGAAGTCAACGATGAAAGTCATATATGGCACACAGGTGACACCTCTGGATTCGCTCGCAGCGACGCACCCTACTTAGATGGCGACAATCCTTTCTGTTACGGCACATATAGGCAGATAAAAGCGCAAAAAAACGGCTCTGCACTCGCATCTTGGACTCCCGATATCCCTGAGGATGGCGACTATGCCGTCTATATCTCCTACCACACACTTCCCAACAGCACTAAAAACGCACGCTACACTGTTTACCATACGGGAGGTGCATCTCACTTCATTGTGAATCAACAAATGGGAGGAAGCACATGGATCTACTTAGGGACGTTTCACTTTAAAAAGGGGCTAAACCCAGATATCGCAAGCGTCGAACTCTCCAACAGAGGACGAAACGGTGCCATTGTAACAGCAGATGCGGTTCGTTTTGGCGGAGGCTATGGCGTCGTGGCAAAGCAGAATGCGCAAGACTCCATCGTGTTCAGCAATAAACCCAAATACTTAGAGGGGGCCCGCTACTGGCTACAATGGGCAGGATTCCCCGATTCCGTCTACTCTCACACAGAGTTTGTAGACGACTACAAAGACGACTATATGAGCCGTGGACACTGGGTAAATCATCTCATCGGTGGTTCTTCTAAATCCCCTAACACACAAGGACTTAACATACCAATTCAGTTAGCCTTCGGACTACACACCGACGCAGGTTATGTTCACAGAGACTCCGTCATCGGAACAATGGGCATCTACATGTCTGAAAGCAATAACCTCCGCACCTACGACGCAGGCAACCGACGTATCGCAGCCCGCGACTTCACCGACATCCTACAAACCCAGGTAGTCGATGATATCCGTCAGACACTTCGACCAAGCTGGACACGCAGGAAACTGACTGATGCATCCTACTACGAAGCTCGCGTTCCTCAAGTTCCTACTTCACTTTTAGAACTGCTTTCCCACCAGAATTTCACAGATATGCGCTACGGATTAGATCCAAGTTTTCGTTTTATCGTCAGCCGCGCTATCTATAAAGGAATACTGAAATTTCTTTGCACTCAACAAGGGCGACCATACGTCATTCAGCCTCTTCCCGTGCATAAATTCCATGCTGAATTCTCAAATAACGAACATAATGTGGTGACACTCAACTGGGAGGCTCAAATCGACAGTCTTGAACCGACCGCCTCGCCCGACCGCTATCTACTCTACACCGCAATTGGAGATAATGGTTGGAACGATGGAGAACTCGTCTCTTCTCCTTCCGTACAGGTATCCCTCGTTCCTAACCAAGTTTACAGATTCAAGGTAACCGCTTGTAACGACGGGGGTGAAAGCTTCCCATCCGAAGTACTTACCGCAGGCTATATTCCGAACTCCGAAAAAACGGCTCTCATCATCAATGGATTTCATAGGGTTTCTGCCCCTTCTTCTTTTGACTCTCCTCTTTTCTCTGGTTTTTTAGACACCGACGATAACGGCGTTCCATATATCTATGACTTGAGTTATACAGGAAGCCAATACTCTTTCAACAAATACAGAAAATTCAAAACAAACCATGCGCCAGGACATGGAGCCAGCCATGCTCTCTTCGAGAATAACAAGATAGCAGGCAACACGTTCGACTTCACTTATCCACATGGAAAAGCAATATTAGCCGCAGGTTATTCGTTTGTATCGTGTAGCGATGAAGCAATCTACGAAGGAAGTTTCGGTCTTCACACCTACAATTTTGTTGACCTGATCTTAGGCGAACAGAAAAGCACGAAGGTAGGCGATGAAATCCGTTATCAACTTTTCCCTCAAAAATTGAGAATCAAATTGGAAAACTACCTCACCAAAGCACACGGAAACCTCTTTGTCAGCGGTGCATATGTGGCATCCGACATCTTTGAGCGAGACTCTTGCGACGAAAACGCGATTCGTTTTGCCATAAAAATTTTACACTACAAACTCAGCGAAAGCCACCTGTCTACAAGAGGTCTTATTTCCAACTATTTCTCCATCTGGGATGAATTCAACACCCGATTCTATCGCTACTGCAACGTATTAAACGACAAACAATATGCAGTTGAAGCACCCGACGGAATTGACACCGCCAATGGCTCCCAGATTATCCACTCCTTTGAAGGGTGTAATCTGCCCGCCACCGTCGGCTATCGAGGACGATACAAAACGGTCGTCTCATCGGTTCCATTTGAAAGCATAGAAGGCGAAGACGAAAAAAATTCTTTTATGAAAGAGATTATATCGTTCTTCGAAAAATAATTTTAATATTGTTTGTATATTCGCAGAATATAATAAAAGAGCAGAGAACAAGTTCTTTATTACTTGCCGAAATTAAAGTATAAACGAAATATTTTTTAAAATTATTATTAACATGATTGATTGTTTTATTCCTTACCTCAGTGATGAGACGACTATTGAAACAATAAATGCCCTGAGAGAAGAGAGATGTGTTGGAGAGATTATTTTACTTGTTTCAGACCAAACCGCAGTTCCACAGCTTGGTTACAGGACTATCGTCACAAACAACTTGGAGAGTTCACGAACAATGAAGTTCATCTCCCTAATGGCGCAAAACGACTACATTATGTATTGTCCTCACAATGTGCCTTTTCATTTCACTCAATATGGCGTTGAAAGATTGAACCAAGTCGCCACAATCACGCAAGCTGGCATTATCTACGCAGACTACTACGAGGTGGTCGACGGCGTTAAGCGTACCCACCCTACGATTGATTATCAGTTGGGTAGCCTCCGCGACAACTTTGACTTCGGTTCTGTCATCTTGATAAACCGAAAAGCCTTTCAGCAAGAAGTAAACAACAACAAAGAAAACTATGTTACTTCGGGTTGGTACAGAACGCGTCTTGCGCTCTCCTCTAAACGTCCGATTTTCCACCTTAACGAGCTACTCTACACCGTTGAGGGAGATGCGAACAAAGGAATGTTCAGCTATGTCGATCCACGCAACCGTGAAGACCAGATAGAGAAGGAGATGGCTTGCACACGCCACCTGAGAGAAACGGGAGGTTTCTTGGAGCCAGTCTTCAAACCCATCAATTTTGAATTAGACTATTTTGAGAATGAGGCTAGCGTAATCATTCCCGTGAAAAATCGTGCAAAGACTATTTCTGACGCAATTCAATCAGCCATCAACCAATCAACCGAGTTTCCTTACAACATCATCATTGTTGATAATCACTCGACAGACGGGACTTCTGAAATCATCGATAAATTCGCTCAACAAGACGAACGTATCATCCACGTCATTCCAGAACGTAACGACCTTAATATCGGGGGGTGCTGGAATCTTGCCATTGACAACATCCACTGCGGACGGTTCGCTGTCCAATTGGATAGCGACGACATCTACCAGACAGAACATACCTTGCAAACTATCGTCAACACATTCTACAAGTTGCAGTGCGCAATGGTCATCGGTAGTTACACTGTCACCGACTTTGATTTCAACCCAATAGAGCCAGGTTTGATCGACCACCGTGAGTGGACACCTAAAAACGGACGCAACAACGCGCTTCGCATCAATGGATTAGGAGCTCCGCGCGCTTTCTTCACTCCGATTCTTAGAAGCTACCACATGCCAAACACAAGCTATGGTGAGGATTACGCTATGGGATTGACTATCTCGCACGACTATCAGATCGGTCGCATTTTCAACTCCATCTACCTTTGTAGACGTTGGGAAGAGAACACCGACAGTAATATCAGCATAGAGAAACAAAACGAAAACGACAGATACAAGGACAAATTGCGTACGCTCGCTTTGCTCCGACGCCACAAACAAAACAAACGTCGCATGCAACAGCAACAACAGCAAATGCAACAACAGCAGCAACAACAAATGTATCGCAGATAATACGTTCAGCATGATTGATGCAACAAAACTCTATAAAGAACAGCTCACGGAATGGAACGACTTCCGTGAGCGTGTTTTGCAATTAGACCATACTGAGCTCAAAAAGTTCAATTTCGGTAATTTTACAATTTTCACGCAATTCAACCCTTCCAGAGAGGTATCAAGCAATGCCAAATTAGATGCAAAGTCTATTGCCAACCGTAAATGTTTTCTTTGCGAAGAGAACCGACCTCCTGAACAACGAGGATTGCCAATCAACAATAATTTCACTGTTTTTGTCAATCCTTTTCCCATTTTGAAGGGACATCTGACAATTATAAACAATCGTCACCAGACACAAGCTATTCTTCCCGTAATTTCAGAGTTCATCTCATTCACAAAAGAATTGCATGATTTCACTCTACTCTACAACGGACCTGCGAGCGGCGCTTCCGCACCCGACCATCTACACTTTCAAGCTGTCTTCAAAGGACAACTTCCTTTTGAGGCAGAAAAAGACAAAGTAGACAAAAAGATATTGTCTGAAAGCAAAGCAAACGGCAAAACAGTCTTAAAGAATGGGAAGATGGAACTGTGGACAAACTACGGAAGAACGACGATTCATATTGAAAGCGAATCCGCAGAACTTGCCCAGTCCTACTTTGAACAGGTGTACAAACAATACCAGATGCTCAACAGTAACGATGAAGAGCCTAAGATGAATCTCTTTGGAATGTATGAGAGCGGAATCTACCACCTTTTCGTTTTTCCTCGAAAAAAACACCGTCCTGAATGCTTTTTTGCCGAAGGGGATGCTTTCAGAATGGTCAGTCCTGGAGCAATCGACATGGCAGGTATTTTAGTACTTCCTCGCAAAAAGGATTTTGAAGAAATCGGCAAGAATGAAATCGAAAGTATATACAAAGAAGTAACTCTTTAACGGAGTTACTTCTCTTATTTTAGTGTACACCCACACACTCTGTTGTGCCATTGCCTATTTTAGCCACAAAACTAATTCCCTTTGTAAACGCAAAAGCTGTTGGCTTGATGAGTTGCCAACACCAAGACCTCCGCAATCTGCACATGCTTTGGCGCGGATGCCGCATAGAACACCACATCTGCAATATCATCACCATTCAATGGCGTGATTCCTTTATACACGTTGTCGGCTCGCTCATCATCACCGCGAAATCGGACATTTGAGAAATGGGTCTCCACCAGTCCTGGCTTCACATTCGTAACACGCACCTCCGTATGCGCAACGTCGATACGCAATCCGTCCGATATGGCTTTAACCGCACTCTTCGTCGCACAATAAACATTTCCACCCGCGTATGCCGCATCTCCCGCAAGAGAACCAATATTGATGACATGCCCCTTGTTCCGTTCTACCATTCCAGGCACTATCAAACGAGTCATCGTCAACAACCCTTTGATGTTCGTGTCTATCATCTCGTCCCATTCATCAAAGTTACCTTCATATTCAGAATCCAGACCTCTTGCCAAGCCTGCATTGTTAACCAAAATATCAATGTTCTTCCATTCTGCCGATAAATTCTTAATCTTATTGATTGCATCCTCACGATTGCGAATATCAAAAGCCAACGGCAGAACAGACACTTTATGCTCTGTCTCTAAAGTGTTCTTTAGTTCATTCAACTTCGCTTCGTTTCTTCCTGTCAAAATCAACGAATAGCCCTCTTTTGCAAATCTTCGAGCGCAAGCCTCTCCAATTCCACTTGTCGCTCCCGTAATCAAAACAACCTTTTCCATACAAAATTCATTTGATTCTTCTTTGAATTATTGTAATAAATTTTTCATCCGATACGACATCACAACGTATGCGTTCGGGAATAAATGAAATCCATCCGTCGCATCATACTCACCCTTCAAAATACCACTCTCCGTAGCCATCTCATCAAACAAATTTATATAGTTCAATCCATTTTCCAAGGCATGCATTTTAAGAAATTGATTGTAGGCAAAAATGTCTTGAGAAGTCACTTTTCCTTCTCCATATTTCAACACTTCTCCAATCGGCAACTGAGACAGAATCACAATCTCTGTTTGAGGCAGTTGAGTCCGCAACACCTTATAGTATTCTACAAATTGTTCGTACACCATATTCACTGCCTTACCTTCATTCAGCTCATTAAATCCCAACATCAAGAAAATCTTTGATGGAGTCTTATCCGCAAAACGATCGTCCATCGCCATCAATTCACGATCAATCGTTGTTTCTTTATCCGCTATTGTTGCGATACGCACATTCGGGATGATTGCCTGCCAATTACAGCAACGCAACCGATCATCGCCTATCAACAAAACATCTCCACTTTGAAAACCGTATGCAAAACGCATATCATCAGCAGAAGCAATAATCGAACGTTGAGGCTTATCGTCAGAATTTCCACACTGACAAAGACAAAAAGAAGCAATCAACATCAAAACGATGATTGCCAATCTGTTATTCTTCATAAATTTCTATTTCTGCGTATTATCCGAAACTTGTTGAAGCACCTTCTTAGCGAAATCGCTGATTTCATCTTCTGGCTTCATCACATACTTTTCAGGGTGTCGGTCATACTCATATAATTGATATTTTTCAATCACATCAATCAAGAGTTGCGGATAATTTGGATTCGTGGCATACCCCGCCTTCTTCAGACCTATCGCCCATGCCTTATAATCTTTTATCCAATAATTGAACAAAAAAGAGTAACGACTACGATAAACCAAAAACAGAGAGTGATCTCGATAGGACGATGCTGCATCTAAATAGACCCGAAAGCAATCATCTTTCTTGTCGTCATCCTTCAAATAAGTTTCTCCTTGATAGTCGCTCGTACACTTAATTCCAAAATGATTATTAGCCACCACTGCAAGGTCGCTTCGCCCACTACCCGACTCCAAAATCCCTTGCGCCAATGTTATGCTCGCAGGAATCCTATACTCATACATCTCACCTGCCAATTACAGCAACGCAACCGATCATCGCCTATCAACAAAACATCTCCACTTTGAAAACCGTATGCAAAACGCATATCATCAGCAGAAGCAATAATCGAACGTTGAGGCTTATCGTCAGAATTTCCACACTGACAAAGACAAAAAGAAGCAATCAACATCAAAACGATGATTGCCAATCTGTTATTCTTCATAAATTTCTATTTCTGCGTATTATCCGAAACTTGTTGAAGCACCTTCTTAGCGAAATCGCTGATTTCATCTTCTGGCTTCATCACATACTTTTCAGGGTGTCGGTCATACTCATATAATTGATATTTTTCAATCACATCAATCAAGAGTTGCGGATAATTTGGATTCGTGGCATACCCCGCCTTCTTCAGACCTATCGCCCATGCCTTATAATCTTTTATCCAATAATTGAACAAAAAAGAGTAACGACTACGATAAACCAAAAACAGAGAGTGATCTCGATAGGACGATGCTGCATCTAAATAGACCCGAAAGCAATCATCTTTCTTGTCGTCATCCTTCAAATAAGTTTCTCCTTGATAGTCGCTCGTACACTTAATTCCAAAATGATTATTAGCCACCACTGCAAGGTCGCTTCGCCCACTACCCGACTCCAAAATCCCTTGCGCCAATGTTATGCTCGCAGGAATCCTATACTCATACATCTCACCAATTGCCGTCTTGTAGAACTTGTCTATATAGGCGATAGTCTCACTGTCCGTTCCAGCCGCTTGTCCGTGTGATTTCAACGGCAAGAGACAGAAGAGGACAACGAGACCACTCAAAATTGTATATTCCGCGAATTGTGTTCTGCGAATCACCTTTCTATTAAGATTCCGCTGATTAAACAGACAAGGTCTTCAAGACATCCATCAACTTAACATCGACTGGTTTATCGTCTTTGATGGCTTTCGTGAATGGGACATATACCACTTTGTCATCATCGACACCAATCATAACGTTTCTCTGCTCATCCAACAAAGCGTCAATAGCGGCAGCACCCAAACGGCTTGCTAAAATTCTATCCAACGCTGATGGACGACCTCCACGTTGCAAGTGTCCTAAGATAGTGATACGAGAATCATACTCTGGGTGCGTTTCCTTCAGACGTTTCTGAACGCCTAAGGCACCACCCGTAACATCACTCTCCGCCACCAATACGATACTACTGTTCTTCGTCTTACGGAAACCGCGTTGAATCAAAGACTCCAACTGATCTTCTCCTGTTTCAATCTCCGGAATAATAGCGGCCTCGGCACCTGAAGCGATAGCAGAGTTCAACGCCAAGAAACCTGCATCTCGACCCATTACCTCAACAAAGAACAAACGCTCGTGTGAGTTCGCCGTATCACGTATCTTATCCACAGCGTCCACGATTGTGTTCAAAGCCGTGTCATAACCAATAGTGAAGTCCGTTCCACAAACATCATTGTCGATAGTACAAGGAACTCCAACTACAGGAATATTATACTCCTGTGCGAAAATACGCGCACCAGTGAAAGTTCCATCTCCACCCAACACAACCAAGGCATCTATCTCCTCTTTCACCATCGTCTCGTATGCTTGACGGCGACCTTCCTCCGTTCTAAACTCTTGAGAACGTGCGGTACGAAGGATTGTTCCTCCCTGTTGGATAATGTTACTAACGTCCTGCGTTTGGAACTCTTTGATCTCTCCTGAAATCAAGCCTTTGTAGCCTCGGTAAATTCCTTTTACCTTGATTCCATGAAAAATAGCCGCACGCGTTACTGAACGAATAGCCGCATTCATACCTGGAGCATCTCCTCCAGACGTAAGAATTCCGATACAGTTAATCTGATACTTCATTTTATTAGCAATTATGGTACAACATTCATTTCTATCTTCTGCTTCAACTGCTCCATCAACCATTTCGGCGTAGAAGTGGCTCCGCAAATCCCTATCGTTTTGACTCCTGTCAACACCGTGAAATCCAACTCGTCCAAATCGGATATCATATAGATATTGGGATTCACTTTCCGACATTCGTCAAACAAGACCTTTCCATTTGAACTTTCCTTTCCACTCACGAAAAGAACTAGCTCATGCTTCGATGCGAAGTCAACAATCTTAGGAATCCGATTTGCCACCTGACGACAAATCGTGTCGTTAAACTCAAGCTCACAATCCAGCTGCATTCGCCGTTCTATCTCTTGACGAATCCTATTGAACCCCTCGATCGACTTTGTCGTCTGCGAGAACAGCCGAATATTCTTCGAATAATCAATTTTTGAAAGATCTTCTAATTTGCCGATTACTATAGCATGCCCCTCTGTCTGACCCACCAAACCATTCACCTCTGCGTGCGCTTCTTTGCCATAAATCACAATCTGCGTACGCTCCCTATCCGATTCTAAGTACGCTTTCCGAATCCGCTTCTGCAAATTCAAAACCACAGGACAAGTGGCATCTATTATCGTTATTTCATTTTTTTCCGCCTGTTGATAGGTAGTCGGGGGCTCGCCATGCGCACGGAACAAAACCCTTCCTCCATGCAATTTGTTAAACTCCTCATGGTCTATCGTTATCAAGCCTTTTGACTCTAAACGTCCCACCTCCATACTGTTATGCACAATCGCACCTAAACAATATAAGCGGCTCGTATCCGAGAGTTCCTCCTCCGCCTTAGTGATGGCAGTAACCACACCGAAGCAAAATCCAGAGTTTTTATCTATCTCTACTATCATTGCGGAATCTCTCTATAGTTTCTTCTAACTTCTAACGAAGAGATTTTTTGAGACTTTTTTTATTTCGTTCTTTCTTTAAAACGATCCAACAACCACTCGTTCTGCTGTGGAATCGTCATCTCACTATTATCCAGCACAATGGCATCCTCCGCTTGTCGCAACGGGCTCTCCCTGCGGTTCTGGTCTAAGTAATCGCGTTGTTTCACGTTCTCCAGAATCTCCTCCATTGTTACTTTATCACCCTTCGCCGTCAACTCAGCATATCTTCGTTTTGCTCGAACTTCAGGTGAAGCAGTAACAAAGATCTTCAACTCAGCATCAGGGAAAACCACAGTACCAATGTCGCGACCATCCATCACAACCCCTCTGTCTGCACTATAGGATTGCTGTTGCGCTACCATTGCCTTTCTGACAAATCCAATGGCGCTCACCACACTCACCACATTAGACACACGCAACGAACGTATCTCTTCTTCCACATTCTCTCCATTCAAATAGGTTTCATTGCGTTTCTTTTCTGCATTGTATCGAAATGATATTTTAATATCAGGTAACGCAATTCTAAGTTTTTCCTCATCCACCACATTATCCTTCACCAAACCATTTTGAAGACAATAAAGCGTAACAGAACGATACATCGCGCCCGTGTCAACATACGCATACCCAACCACCTTAGCAAGGTCTTTCGCCAACGTACTCTTTCCACAGGATGAAAAACCATCTATCGCCACTATTATCCTTTTCATCTTCGTCTCTATATTAGTTTAGTTTCTTAATCTATCGAATTTACACTTTCCACAATCTTTGCTGTTGTCTGGGTCTCTTCCTTCAGACTCTTCCGAGCGGTCTTCTCTTTGAACGAGTCTATGTTTGTAGACAAGGAAAGCGTGAATGTTCCGCCCGAAGTTGCATACTGTGCATATGTCGCATCTAAGTTGAATTTGTAGACCTTAAAGCCAGCGCCAAACGAGAAACCATTGACTCCTCTCGCTTCAGAAAGCTGATATTCCCTGTTTCGACGATGGTTATAACCTGCGTCAATATGGAAATACTTCGAGAATAGGATCTCGACACCAAAAACGATGTGTCTGAAAAACATATCTGCTCCATTAATCTCCTTTATCTCGCCTGTTGAAGCGTCCGCCACACGAGTATAATCTAAATTCCAATCGTTAAGATGATCATAGGTCACAGAGAATCGGAATGGTGCGTGCATCAATCGCTTTGAAATACCGATCTGCATATTCCACGGCAAACGTTCCGTATCCTGATCTTCATAATAACCAGAAAAACGGAATCCGAAATTTCGAACCACGAAACCCGCACACAGTCCAAGCTCCTCGTTGTTATAGTTCATACCAACGTCGAAACCTAAACCGACACTTGAATATGAACTAATGTGAGAATAAATCGGCTTCAAAGCTAAGCCTACGCGGATGTGAGCACCCAAATAACGAGCGTAAACTAAATTCAAAGCATAGTCTGCAGCGGAAAACTCGCCCGTCGCGACACCACTTCTATCGTACCCATCCAAATCGCCATACCCCATAAAGAGGAAATTCACTCCGAAATAATTCAAAGTGTCTTTCGTGTATGCGAAGGAGAACATTCCGCCATTTGCATCGGATAGGTAGTTGACATACGTTGCGGAGAGCGACTTCGTCATCGCACTCGTAAACATAGACGGGTTGTTATAGATTTGTCCTGCATGGTCGACGCTCACCGAAATGTTTTCGCCACCCAGACCTGCAAATTTTGCCGAATATGGAAGATTCAAGAATCGATAAGTACCCTTGCCAGTCCCACCCCAAAGCAAACACGGGAGAGATAGCAAGAAAAAGCATATTAGCGTTTTGAACCTGTTGTTAAACATATTTCCGTTCATTACATGCACCATTTCTCGCCACAGCAAAGCCAAATAAATTTGTTTTTTGCTCGTATGGCTTAACGAAATGGTTCAATACATTTTCGGTTCAAATATAGTAAAATTTCCCGGGAGAAAGGGAGGTTGTGAGGGGATAATTTTTTGCTATTACGAATGGTACAACCGAGAAGATAATCCCCACAGAGCAGTTCAGAAAAAATATCTAAATTTGCAATCGGTGTTTTCGGTTTCACCGAATACGTATGATTGATCCATGTCAGAAAAGAAAGATTTCATATCAAAAAGAACTGGGGTTAAATACCTCGATTTGTTTGCAGGGGCAGGAGGCTTCAGCGAAGGTTTCATGCAAGCCTACACAGACGATAAATACTACGACTTCCGTTTAGCGAGCGACATCAACGAAAACTGTGAATTGACCCATCGCGTGCGATATAACTACATGTTAGGGTTAGATACAGATTTCCTTTGTCAAGACATTATGGAAGACTCTTTTCTTCCAAATCTTTTAGAAAAACTGCACGGGCAAGAAATTGATGTAATCACAGGTGGACCGAGCTGCCAATCGTTCAGCTTAGCAGGAAGGAGAAAAAAGTTGGACAAACGAGATGACCTTTTTTACCATTACTTAAAGGTCATCAAAGCACTCCATCCTAAATATTTCGTCATGGAAAATGTCAAGGGAATATTGACTAAAGACGAAGGCAAAATCAAAGAACGCATACTGAAAGAAATTCGTTCTATAGTCAACACTTCTAAAGCCAACGATTTATTACTCTTCTTGAACCAATACGTCAAAGAGTGTATTTCCCCTTCTTTGTTCGAATGTCTCTACGATAAAGTTCAAATGGAGATTTCAGAATTGGACACAAACAGCATATACGAATCCTATTTTAACAATTTAGAGCAACAATTAAAAGATGTTACTAAACAAATTCCTTACAATATAAGCAAAAGCGATGTTTCAGTAAACACGGTTCGTCATGGACTTATCTTATTGAAAATGAAAAGGCAACGAGATGAAATTCGGAAACAAATCATTCATCTCAAAACAGTTTCGCATATCGACAACGACACCTTTGTCGACGACTACAATACGATTGTTGAAACCATCTCAGACAAAAAGATATTGGATAATGTGTTGACCGCAATCGAAAGTTTTTCTCAAATGGAGGCTAATATGGAAGATGTCGACATTTTAAAACAATCAATTGAGTTTCTGACCTACACTTTAGATGATTGTTTTGACTATATCATTGATATTCTATCACCTCATTCGTCAGCATTAGAAGAGTTCAATCGTTTACTCAAACGGATTCGACTTTACAATATAAACGAGCCTACCATTCTTTTATCTGCGAATTATGGCGTTCCACAAAACAGAGAGCGTGTTGTCTTCATTGGCTGCAGAAACGACCAACCTACGATTTCAGAGATTCCCTTCACCGTGACCGGAGATGAAAAAGTCAATGTTTACGAGGCATTGTGGGATTTAGACATAGTAGGCAACGGAGATTCTGCAACAGAATACAAAACACCTCAAGTCATTGAAGAGTACGAAAACACAAAACGTACACGCACCGTACAGGGGAAACCAGCCCCAGACGGATTAACCTTTTCAGAATGGTCAAAAAGGGGAAGATTAGGTCATAGATTCGTATTCGATGAGCTTCCATTTTACGTTGCTTCTATGACCGAGTTACAGGACAAAAGCAAACATCAACACCTCGAACTCTTCAACCACCAGACAAGTAGTCAAAACGAGACCGTTAGGAAAAGATTGCAGATTATCGCTCAACATAAAGACTATGATGACGCGAAAGAAGAATTGAAAAAGTTAGGCTTAGACTCTCAAAAGCGGAATTACACCGTATTGAATCCATTGGGACAAAGTCCAACCGTCTGCACTATGCCCGACGATTTCATTCACTACTCTGCATTCCGACCTACAACAGTTAGGGAGATGGCACGACTACAAAGTTTTGACGATTCATTTGTTTTTCAAGGCAAAAGACAGACAGGAGGAAACAATAGACAAAAAGAAATTCCACAATATACCCTCGTAGGTAATGCAGTTCCCCCACTAATGGCACGAGCAATCGCCAACACAATTTTAAAAAACATTAAATAGGCAGCGTATGGTCAATATGAGAGCATTCAACGATTTTGAAGAGCAAAATCTGAAATTTTTAGTCAATCACAATGTGAAATTCACACAAGTAGAAATCACACAAACAGGATTGGCGAAAGGCATTTTAGATGCAACTGCACCCATGCGTTCATTCTTTTTAGAGAATCAAATACACGACTTTGCTCTTCAAGAACAGGGTCCGGAAAACAAATGCTTTTTTCACACCTTTATTCTGACAGAGACGGAACAAAAGGAGACAAAAACATCCTTTTACAGACCTAATACAAAGAAAGGAGATCCTCGCATCTGGATTTACGGACTATCTCAGTTCACTCAAGCATTTGACATTCACATTCTATTTAAATTTGAATTGTCCTTATATTGTGTGAATATAACAAGAATAGACATTGAAAAATGCTTCAAATGAAGCAGCTGAAATGTTAGAGTTACAGGCTCAAAAGAAGATACTCGAAGACATTGCGGTTTGGAGACTGATGAAATTGCATCAACGTCTTTTAACCAAACACAAAGAGACTTTTTGGATTGAGGTTGAGAACAAAATTGTTGACAATAAAGAACTATTCCGCTATAAAGAGATTGAACATACGAAGAACCCTAATGCAGGACAATTCGACACTTTATTGGAACAAAATATCATTACAGTTGACTTGCTTCTCTGTCGACCAAGTGGCAATGGAGATACCTACTCCTTCAAAATCAAAAAGAAAGGTATGCCCCTACTCTTTCCACAAAGCGTGATATATACTTTATAGGAACCATATGAACAATCTATTCATGATGATACGGCTCCCCCCTCAAGATCGTCATTGCACGGTATAATTGCTCCACAAATATGAGGCGAACCATCTGATGCGAGAAGGTCATTTTCGACAAAGAAACCTTGCCATTGGCGCGAGCATAAACCTCGGGAGAAAAGCCGTAGGGACCACCAACCACGAACACCAAACGCTTTGTTCCAGAAAGGGTTTTCTTCTCTATGTAGGATGAAAATTTCATCGACGTAAATTCGTCTCCTTTGTCATCCAACAACACTATTTCATCGCCCTCCTGAAATGATTTCAAGAGCATCTCGCCTTCCTTCCTTTTTTGCTCCTCCACCGTCATACTCTTCGTATTCTTAAGGTCGGGCAATTCCTCTATCTCAAACGGAATATAAAATTTGAGACGCTTTTGATAGTCAGAAATGGCATTTTTAAAATTTAAATTATTAGCTTTGCCGACGGCTGTTAATATGACCTTCATAATGGATATTTTACAGCAAAAATAAAAAGAAAAAACAGAAAAATTCTCAAATATGAAGACAGAGAACGAACTTATCGAAGACCTTCTCAATTTGGCTTTTGCCGAAGATATCGGAGATGGCGACCATACCACTTTATGTTGTATTCCTGCCGACAAAATCGGTAAAGCTCAGTTGCTCATCAAAGAAGACGGCATCCTCGCAGGTGTAGAAATTGCGAAGAAAGTGTTCCACAAATTTGACCCAGACATGAAAGTTGAAGTCTTGATTCAGGATGGAACGCCAGTGAAAAAAGGCGACATCGCTTTTTATGTTACTGGAAAAGAACAATCTCTCCTTCAGACAGAGCGCACCGTTCTCAATATTATGCAGAGAATGAGCGGTATTGCTACACAAACAAATCGCTACGCCAAGCAGTTGGAAGGCTTGCACACGAAAGTGCTCGACACTCGCAAAACGACTCCAGGTTTGCGCATCCTTGAGAAGCAAGCCGTGAAAATCGGTGGTGGTTGCAACCACAGAATAGGCCTCTTCGACATGATTCTATTGAAGGACAATCATGTTGATTTTGCGGGTGGCATCAAAAACGCTATCGCAAAGGCAAAAGATTATCTGAAGAAAAACAATAAAGACCTCAAAATAGAAATTGAAGTGCGCAACTTCGACGAGTTGGAAGAGGTGATGCAAGTGGGTGGCGTTAACCGTATTATGCTTGACAATTTCAGTACCGAAGACACAAAGGAAGCGGTAAAACGCATCGCTGGCAAATACGAAACGGAGTCGTCTGGTGGAATCACGTTCGACACACTTCGGGCTTATGCTGAATGCGGTGTTGACTACATCTCCGTGGGGGCTCTCACCCACTCTGTCAAAGGTTTGGACATGAGTTTGAAAGCCGTAAAATGACGCGGTTACTTTCAATATCGTTAGTATCTCTTGCCCTTCTTTGTGGAAGTTGTGGCAACACAGAGTCTTCTCAACCTAAGTCCGACACAGCGGTATCATCTTTTTATAAGAACCCAACTGCATCGGACGTTCAATTTGTGTCTGATAGTGAAAACAAAACTACTGTTTCCAAAAATGATACAGAAGACAAGGGAGATGCTATCTTCAGTCATTCCACCAACAAAGGTACGCTCTACCGCCATGAGAACTACTCTTTTTCATACTCTGAAGAGGATGAGCAAGCCGAATGGGTGGCATACGAACTGACAAAAGAGGAGACTTACGGGAAGCAAGAGAGAAAAGATCGGTTTGTATCCGACCCCATTGTAGCGACAGAGTCAGCGCACCCTTACGAATATCGTAACAGCGGATACACGCGAGGACACCTCGCCCCCGCAGGTGATATGAAATTCAACGAGGTTGCCATACAAGAGTGCTTCTATACAAGCAACATCTCGCCTCAAACAAAGGAATTCAATGCGGGAATATGGAACGACCTCGAAATGCGAACCCGCAGTTGGGCTCGCAAGTATAAAAAAATCTATGTCATAACGGGTCCAATTTTAACAGACAAGGGACTTGAAAAAATGGTCTATGTGAATAATCGTGGAAACAAAGAAGAGAGCGAAATCACGATTCCGAAACGATTCTACAAAATCATCTACGATTTTTCGTACGCTGGCAAGGAAAAAATGATTGCTTTCATCATCTCACAAGATGCAGAAGGCAGCATTGCCGACTATGTTACCACAGTCGATGATGTAGAAGAAGCCACTGGCTTAGACTTTTTTACCAATCTTTCAAAAGCAAAACAAAACGAGCTTGAAAGCTCGTCTGATCTAAATAAATGGGAGACCTATTAGTCTCCTTCTATGTTAAAAAAAGAAGAAAAATATAATATGAAAGCATTTGTATTTCCAGGCCAGGGTTCCCAATTCACGGGAATGGCAAAAGACCTATACGAGAAGAACGCTACCGCCAAAGATTTGTTGGAGAAAGCCAATGATATTCTTGGATTCCGCATTACCGATGTAATGTTCGAAGGTTCGGCAGAGGACTTGAAACAAACCAAAGTTACTCAACCCGCCGTGTTTCTCCACTCTGTCCTTTTGGCTAAATGCATGGGCGACGCATTCCAACCAGACATGGTGGCAGGACACTCTCTAGGTGAGTTTTCAGCATTGGTTGCCGCCGATGCAATGAGTTTTGAAGACGGACTTGTTCTCGTTTCCAAACGTGCTATGGCAATGCAAAAAGCCTGCGAAATGCAACCATCCACAATGGCTGCCATCCTCGGTTTGCCAGATGAGAAAGTTGAAGAAGTTTGCGCTTCAATCAAAGACGATACTGTGGTTCCTGCCAACTACAATTGTCCTGGACAATTGGTTATCTCAGGTACGATTTCTGCCATCGACCGTGCATGCGAATTGCTCACCGCTGCGGGAGCTCGTCGCGCTTTGAAGTTGGTTGTTGGAGGAGCATTCCACTCCCCTCTTATGGAGCCTGCCAAGATTGAATTGGAAACTGCCATCAAGAACACTAAATTCCAAAGTCCTAAATGCCCTGTCTTCCAAAATGTTTCAACACAAGGAGAAACAGACCCAGAAGTCATCAAGACCAATTTGATCAAACAACTGACCGCTCCTGTCAAATGGACGCAGTCTGTTAAGAACATGGTTGCTGCTGGTGCCGACAGTTTCACGGAAGTAGGACCAGGCGCTGTTCTTCAAGGCATGATAAAGAAAATCGCAAAAGAAGTTGATAAAGAACTCACAATCAATGGAGTAAACGCTATTGATTAACAAATTTTATCTATAGAAGGGACAAGGCGAGGCTAAAAGTTTCGCCTCGTTTCTTTTGTAAAACATCCAAAACATAAACTATGGAGCAGAATAAAACCTATAAACGAGTATTGAGCATTGCCGGCAGCGACTCTGGCGGGGGCGCTGGCATACAAGCAGACATAAAAACCATCTCCGCATGTGGATGTTTCGCTACCACTGCCATCACAGCCGTAACCGTGCAGAACACTCTATGTGTGGAGAGTGTCTTCGGCTTACCAATAGAAAACATTGGAGGACAGATAGACGCTGTTTTAAGCGACATCGGCACAGACAGCATCAAAATCGGTATGTTGCACTCTGCCGAAATCGTTCGTTGCGTAGCAAAGATGATTCAGAAATACGACATCAAAAACGTTGTGTTAGACCCAGTTATGGTTTCCACCTCTGGTCATAAACTCATCACCGATGATGCCATTTCCGTGCTTAGCGAAGTGTTAGCACCTTTGGCTACCATCATCACTCCCAACATTCCCGAAGCAGAGATTTTGATTGGAGGAAAAATCAACACAAACAACGAACTCCCGAACATTGCGCAACAGTTGGCGGAGAAATATCACACCTCAATTTATCTCAAAGCAGGACATTTGACAGAAGATAGACTCACAGACATTTTTTACAACTACCACACAAAGAGTGTAAAAGAATTAAGTTCTAAACGACTATACACACAAAACACTCACGGAACAGGTTGCACTCTTTCCTCTGCCTTAGCCTCTGCCTTAGCTTTAGGGAAAACGATGGAAGAAACGGCACAATTTGCTCACGACTACCTTGCCCAAGCCATCATTGCAGGCGCAGAATACAAGATTGGAAATGGTCATGGAGGTGTAAAGCATTTTTGGAAATTCTGGTAAAGTTTAGTAGTTCAAAACAACCATACAGGCTGAATTCCAAGCGAGGAATCCAGCCCTAATTTTTTTCTGCCTCTAAAAGTTTAGCGGACAGTAATAGTTTTCTACCGAACTTTAGTTTGTTTTTGCCTGTGTGTTTAGTTTGTCCGTTTATACACACCATACCATAAAAGAAAGGAGACAAGGTCAAAACCTCATCTCCTCTTTATCATTATCAGACTTCCGTAGATTATACCAAAGAACGAATCAAAGTCTCTTTATCTCCTGGCAAATAATCCATAGGAGCAACCTCTGGCATTACATAGCAGCCTGGTTTTTGTTTTAATACCGCACGAGCGCAAGACACCAAAATCTGACCTGTCAAGGCAGGATTGTTGATTGTCATCTTGAACTCAAAACGTTGACTTTGTGTCTTTCCAGAAACACCTTTTCTCTCCAAGAGAACGCCATGTCCCATATCACGACAATCGTCCACACTAGCAACAGGGATGACGTGAAGCTCATCATGAGCGAAATAAGAATCAGCCTTCAACTCAGCATAAATCTGCTCAGCAGTGTAGCCCTCCTCTAACTCAACATAAACCATACGGCTATGGATGCCTGTTCCCTGAGGAATTGTCATAGACAAAGCATTCTTTACACCCTTCTTTGAACGAGCTACAACAGAATGTCCCATACTCATTCCTGGACCAAAATTCGTGTATGTCAATCCCTTAGGTGCCATAGCTTCAAGCAAAGTACGGATAACAGAGTCTGAACCTGGATCCCAACCTGCTGAAATAATAGATGCCACATTGTTTTTCTTTGCCTTTGCATCCAAGTCTTCATGCAAATCCCATACATCCGTATGTATATCAAAACTATCTACTGTGCAGATTCCTTTAGCAAGGTAGGTGGTAGCCAATTCTGGAATGCTACGTGATGGTCCACAAAGAATTGCCACGTCAACCTTACCCAATTCGCTGATGTCAGAAACAACCTTTACATTGGTAAGTTCTACAGGCTGAGGAGCAGAAGCATCACGACGTACCACACCAACTAGTTCCATATCAGAAGCAGACTGAAGAGCCTCTACTGAGTAACGACCAATATTACCATAGCCGATTACAGCAACTTTTATTTTACTCATAATCAAGTGAATTTACAAGTTTATCAAAAGGATAACTAAAGTGTTTTTACGAAAAATCCCCGAAGTTGAATTACGACGGGGATTTTTCATTATCGGTTAGTTTACAATTAGACCAAACCTTGAGCTAACATTGCATTGGCAACTTTTACGAAACCTGCGATGTTCGCACCTTTAACATAGTTGACTGTACCGTCAGCCTCTGTTCCATACTTAACACAGTTCTCGTGAATGTCCTTCATAATTCTCTTGAGCTTCTCGTCTACTTCTTCTCTTGTCCAAGACAAACGAGCAGAGTTCTGACACATCTCAAGACCTGAAGTTGCAACACCACCTGCGTTAGAAGCCTTACCTGGAGCGTAAAGAATCTTAGCAGCAATGAACTGCTCAACTGCGGCGATTGTAGAAGGCATATTTGCACCCTCAGCAACCAACTTAGTTCCATTCTTCAACAATGCTGCTGCATCGTCTCCATCCAACTCATTCTGAGTTGCACATGGCATAGCAACATCGTATGCTCTCAACTGCCAAGGACGTTTTCCTTCAAAGTACTTAGCCTTTGGATATTTAGCAACATACTCTTTGATACGTCCACGCTTAACATTCTTCAAATCCAAGATGAACGCAAGCTTCTCTGCATCAATACCATCCTCATCAAGAATAGTTCCGTTAGAATCAGATACTGTCAAAACCTTAGCACCTAATTGAGTACATTTTTCAACAGCGTACTGCGCAACATTTCCTGAACCAGAGATAGCGACCGTCTTACCCTTCAAAGAGTCACCCTTAGTCTCAAACATATATTGTGCGAAGTAAGTTACACCGTAACCAGTAGCCTCAGGACGAATCAATGAACCTCCGAACTCAAGACCCTTACCAGTCAAAACACCAGTGAACTCATTTCTCAATCTCTTATATTGACCGAACATGTAGCCAACCTCACGAGCACCTGTTCCTATATCACCTGCAGGGACATCAGTATCAGGACCAATATGGCGGAACAACTCAGTGATGAAGCTTTGGCAGAAACGCATTACCTCATTGTCTGACTTTCCCTTAGGGTCGAAGTCTGAACCTCCTTTACCACCACCCATAGGAAGGGTAGTCAAAGAGTTTTTCAAAACCTGCTCGAATGCCAAGAACTTCAAAGTACCCAACTTTACTGAAGGGTGCAAACGAATACCTCCCTTGTATGGACCGATTGCACTGTTCATCTGAATACGGAATCCACGATTGATTTGGTACTCACCCTTGTCATCAATCCAAGGAACACGGAACATGATAACTCTCTCAGGCTCGGTCATTCTTTCAAGAATCTTTGCCTTCTGGTACTCTGGGTGAGCC
>CAVKBM010000029.1:0-21759 GCA_963654355.1 Bacteroidaceae bacterium
GTATATTCTTAATTTCTTTGCAGATGATGTAAAGGATTTAGAGAGTATATCCGATGGCAAAAGTTTTGTAACAAAGAATGGTACTGATTATGGAGTACCGCAATCAGGGAGTACGGTTGTAATAACTAATTCCAATGCAGCTATAACTACTTACGCTATGAATGCAGATGGAATGTGGATTGTGACCGAGGATACTTCATATTCTGCAGTTGTAGCAAACCCGAGCGATGAAGCGACAAAAAAGTTAGAGAAACTTAAAGTAAATGATACGACTTACGCGAATTGGACCGAAGATGAGATACAAAACATCGCGTCTGAAGTAATCCCTCCTATTCCGCCCGAAAAGAAACTTTATAAACATAAGTTAACAATAAATGTACCGCAAGCCATGATTCGGGTATACGATGCAACTGGAACGGCAGCAACTGTATATACAGATGGAGAACTTTACTACACTACAATCAGCAACAGTGTTGCTAAAATAACCGTGCAAGATTTATGTGATGAATTGGGTGGCGAGTTAGGTTCTGCAGCGTTTTATTCTGGTGGCCCAACGGAAGGCGATTATAGAGGTGTACTTGCCTTGCAAGGATTTAAGCTCAGTGAAGGGTATTACGTAAAGGCTTATGGTGCAGTCACAAATGGAGCTGGAAAGCCATTTGCAGTGTATATTATTAACGTCGATACCATAAGTGATAATGTAATTGTACTTTAAATTAATTGGGCAGGAAGTCCACATCAATTTAGGGGTTGGGTAGTTCATAAAAATTGAATAGAATTGCAATGAAGAGATTTTTTCTTCGTTAGGTATTTGTTTTATAAAATTTGGCTTTCATTCAATGGAGAAATTTTAGGAAATTTTAAGAGATAAATTAGAGACTTCGCTACGCGCGAGGTCTCTTTTTATCTATATTTTTGGGAATCTAGGAAACATAAATCAGAAAATAATCACAGGAGGAATGATATGTTTGAATTAAAAGAAAAAATGCTGGAGATTTATAACGAAGGCGACAAAAAAATGCCATTAGAACGTTATCGTTCCGAGGGTGTTAAATATATACAAAATAATATTCGAAATATTGCGTATGACTCAATTACGCGAACATATTTAGAAAGTAGAAATAGACGACTAATTGATTTGCCCGACTTGTTTAATTCGGTCAGGTTTAATCAACTCGACCAATGGAATTTTGATATGATGATTGACAAATCGCTTATTTACGAAAAACAAAATCGATTACGGCAAAACGAAGAACTTTACGGAATGTCGAATTTAATATATCGAGACGCGACGGAATTAAGTGAAGACGATTTGACAAGAATGCAAGTTCAATTGGAAAGTGACGTAGAAAAATTTATAGATACGAATTTTACAGAATATTTAGGTAAATTGGTTAGGAGGAAATAAAGTTTATGATAATGAATCGTGCTGAATTAGACAAATATTTAGCTAATAATATAGTTTATACTGGTGAATATCTTGAAACTATGTCTGCGAAAGACTTTGCTACTGCCAATACTGCTACTAGAAAAGCCGTAGCTGAAATGACAAAGCTTGGTCGCAGCGAGATGGGTATGAAGAGATCTTTGGAAAAATTAGAAGCGCAAGCAAAAAGTTTGGGATATGGTGTTGTTTATGATGTGAATCCTAAAACCAATATTGTGGAAGTTGTTCTTTTAAAAGATAAAGATATATCCAAGGTTGGCGTTGAAGAGGCAAAAAAGATAAAAGCGGAAATGCCGACTTTTAAAATTTCTGTTGGTACCGCAAAACGTGGAACGAAAAGCGGGATGGCTGCTCCAAAATCCTATGCTCCTCATATTACTAATGCTGGAACTGTTTTAGTAACTCAAGTAGAAGAATCTATAGCTGCGGTTACTAATACATTGACGGAGTTAAAAAACAAAGGAGCATATGCAAAAAAGCCTGAATATGTAAAGTCTAAGGTAAAAGCCGCTCAGAGAGAAGCTGAAAAGTCAATTGTAACGACCGAAGGTTACTCGATGGTTGATATTGATGAATGGTTGAACGAATTAAACAAAGAGACCTCTAATGCAAGAGACGCATTTGTTAGAACGGCTTTAAGAATTGCTGGTATTACAGGCGAAGTTGCAAAAAAAAGTGGGTTTGTCGACAAAATTAAAAAAGCACAAAAATTAACAAAAAAACAAACCGAACAATACAATCAAAAGGTGGATAAACTTCTTACAGAGTATGTTGTAATATATACACAACTTGGAGAACAGACCGCAGATGAGTATTTCAAGCAATCTAAGACGTTGAAAGAATTAGGAATTACCGACGAGAAAGAAATACAACAAAGAATTAAGCAGGTAAAAGATTTATTTGGTAATTTTTTGAAAATGAGATCAACGTCGGGATTGAGCAGTGATGAAACATTGCGTGCCAAGAAATTGTCATTTGTTGGAGATAGAGATTTAGTATTTAGGGGATTAGTTAAAACTGGGCGACATTCAACCCAAGGTAGAGGCTATCTGGAACGCAGTGAAAGAGCCAAACAAAGAGCGGGTAAGCGTAGGAGTGAAATTTTTATACCCAAAGTTGACAAAGATGATTTCGGTTATTATACTGAAAGCGGGCATCAATTATATAGTCGAGGGTTAATTAGTGATGAAAAATTAGTTAATGAAGCTTATAACAAAGCCATTAATGAAGGTATTGAAGATGCTATTAACAAAAGACTTTCTAAATTGCGTCAAGGTAAAAAATATCAACGCTCCTCGATTGAACAAAGACAGAAAATGGAGCAAGAGGCATCGGAAAGGGTTAGAGCTTCATTGATGGCAAGATTGCCTTTAACTGCACCTTCTATCATGGAAGATATGGGTATAATGAGCGAATCGACAGCGAAAGAATTCGAATCGTTAAGAAAGGCAACTGCGACATTAACAGACAAAGAATATGGAAAACTTGAAGCTCAAGCTGTTGAAAATTATGAAAAATTTTCAGATAAAACCAAAGGTAAGATAACCAAAGATGAATACATCGAAAGATATGTTGCGAAAAAAGCACTAGGAAGAAAGGGGCTCGTGCCTAGTTCTATAGATATAAGTACTGATGCTGACGGTAATTTTTTCGTTCAGGCGCAAGAAAAAGTTGGTGGTGGCACCGCCAAAATACTTTCGAGATATACTGGTTTGCGCGAAACGGAAAAAGCAATACCCGATTGGGTTTTTAACAGAATGGCTGAAAATCTTGGAGTCGCTGGCGCCGATATTATTAGCTTAGCTAAAAAATTCAAAGCAGAAGAAATTCCTGGAGCGATACAAGGGTTCTTATCTTATGCAATTTCGGCTGGGAAAGCTACGTCGGAACAAGTTGCAAAAGATTTAAAAAAACTTGGTTTTGACACCGAGGTTGATGCGCAGGGGCATATATTTATAGATAATAGCGACGAGGCGGTTAAAGATGTCGATTGGAATAGTGTGCTGTTGTATCTTAACAAGTTGGGCATTTTAGAACAAGCGACCGAAGGAGATTTTAAATTTAAAGAGGGGGCTGTTCTATCTGATGTGATGAACCGCGCTGATACGTGGGGCGTTAGCAAAGGCGTTAAAGTTGGATATAAAGAATCTGCTGGGGTCAAAAGAGATATCGCGATTGCCGCTTCTCAAACTGGAAAAGACTATTCTGACTTTGAAAAAGATATTGATAAAATATTTGATCCAACTTTTGGTGGACGTGGCAGGATAGCCGAAAAGGCACGTCGGGATAGAGAGGCGATATTAGACATTACAAGCGGGTCTATTGTAAAAACTTATAAAAGCCAAATTGCATCTAGTCGTGAGGCAGATGTTGAAAAATTAAAAAAAAGCAGTTATAAAGGGAGAACTCGTAAGGGGAAAAGAAAATATATAATTTCTGTAGGTAATGGTTCTAGATATACAATTGACGTGAATCAATTATTGAATGAAGCAATAGATTATACGGAGGGTGGTGGTTCTCTAACTCCCGAAGAATACGGAAAAACAGTTCTTGGAGCTATTGACGCTGTAAAATCTAAAATATTAAGTAAAATTCCCGATGCTGAGATAGATGTTGCTATTGACCCTGGTACTGATTTTGGGTTTGGTATGTCTTTTGGTGAAGGCGGTGTCGAAGAGGGTGCTACTGGTAGATTTGTTTATTTGCCAAATGTTGAAACCGATGTAAGATTTGACAGTAAAGGAAATGGATTATACGATCTTCCAGAATATGCGACAACACTTCATTCATTAATAGGAAGTATGAAAGTTGGCGGCATTGGGGCTAGTGAAAAAGCTCAGGAACTGACTAAAGGGATATTTACAACAGCACATTCTAGCAAGGGAACTTTATATGAGAGGGCTTTTACTAAAAGAATAGGTCCTTCTCATGGAGGGCATATCACCGCCATGTCTCGTGTTGGTATTGATGATTTACTTAGACAGAGTGAAGCGGCGAGACTTGCGGGCGACGAAACAACAGCAAAAGCATTGGATGAACGCGCTCGTAGATTGATGTCATCTGTTTGGGTGAGTCAAGAGGTTGCAACTAATCTTTTGAGAAACAAAGAGCAATTTACGGATGCAGGTGGGAAATATGATGTTGGGACTCATGGAGAAGCTGTTTTTTCAGCCCTTAGATATCTGCGCGGAGACGATGCTGCCACCGCTGCTATGCACGCGGGGTTTAAGACGCTTTCAGAAGAAGATCAAGTTAAGACAATAAATGATTTAATACCAGAAATAGTTTCTTTAATTACCGAACAGCCTGGTGAAGCTGGAATGAAACGCGGCTTAATTGGAATGTTAAACCGTTTTCCTTCCATAAGTAAGCACCCCGAAGTATTTGGAGAAATATTGGTTAGTGGCGGTCTCAAAGGGTTTGATATGGAGATAGGTCCAGCTCTTGCCAAACTCTTAAACGGAGACTACGATGGAGATACCGCGTATTTAATTTTAGGTTTATGGAGCAGTGGTATGTCTTTTGATGCTGCTGCAGAAATGGTGGAGAGGCAAAAAGATATTAATAAACACGTTTATCAGACGATGTTAAATAAAACCGAGGGCGACACCACTGCTGCCGAATCGGGCGAGATTGGTAAAATAAGCGATCCTGCGCGTATGGGTCTTTCTGCGTTGGCCACTAAGTTTAATAAACCATACACTGGAATGTTTTCTAATATGTCCACAAGAATTAGAGAGGGTTTGAGAGCTACTGGTTATGATTATATTGACGAGCAAGGGCGTCCAAATTTTAATTTAACTGGTGATAATTTAAGCGATTATATTGCAGCAATTCAAGGCGAACTTGTGACCACGGTTGGTCAAATTCTCGAACAGGATAGTATTAGTGCAAAAAAAGTTGACAAGCGTATAGAAAAAATGCGTGCTTCTATAGGCAGAGACCTTAAACCTGATGAAGTTGATAAAATAGAGCAAGAAGTTCTTCATGAGTTTGAGGAATTAGATGCGATGCTGAGAAATCCCGACTTTTCTTATGAACAAATAATTGAACATATGAAAGAAATGGGATTATTTGCAGACGAAGCGACGCAAATTACTTCTGTTCTTACTGGACAAGTTAAATACTTAACGAAAAATTTGAGTTCTGAACAGCGAGAGACTATTTATAAAAAATTAGGATTATCCGCTGCCGATATAGAAAAAGGAATTATCAGTCCTGAAGCTTTCAAAATGGCGGGAACGTCAATTGAAAGAGAACTTAGCGCTCGAGAAGGAAAGGACATTAGGATTTTTGCGGGCGAATACGGAACTGGTTTTGCGACGAGTCGTAAATACACCGAAAGCATGAAGGATGATACTTACGAACTCCTTAGATATATAAAACAACTCAATGGTGCCTTAAAACAAACGGGCGAAATTATCGATGAGAATGGTAATAAATTTAGTGAATACGGCGAAAAAATAAAAGGAGCTAAAACCTCTTTACAAGGCGAAGCCGCTCAAGAATCTGCCAAAGTTGTAATTGCTGGTAAAGAAGGTAAAGCAATAAAGTCATTAACGGGTATTGTATCTGGATATGGCGATGCAGTTGATGCACTCCCGAAAGTTGTTTCGCAAACAACCTTGTCTAGTATAGCCGCAGGAAAGACGCCATTTGTAGGTACTAAAACTGATAAATACGATCCAAGAATTTCCGATATGCTTAGTAGAATTATGCTCGGGGATGTCTCGTTGTTGGGAACGGATTTAGCGAGTGTCGCTAAGTCTTATGGATATTCTAACATCGAAGAATTTAAGAAGTATAGGCAGGGTTCTACCACCAGTCAATTTGGTACCGTCGTTCACGGATTGAATGAAGCGGTTGAAAAATATTTTGAAACCAACCCAAATGAAACAAGAACTGGGTTAACAAGTTCTCGTTTAAAAAATATTCTGTCTGGTTCGGAAGCCGAAACAAACTTAAAAACATACCTTAAAAATCTTGGTTATGAAGGCGATGAGTACACTGCTGAATTTGATCGAGCGATTAATAATAGCGTTACCTTTTTAAATAAGATGTACGAGCATCTTAAAGACGCAGAAGGTAGGGTTATTGGCATTGAGCAAAAAATGAGAGGATTGTTGCCCACTGGGCAGATTGTTTCTCAGGTTGCCGATGTAATCACCACTGAAAAAGATCCTCGAAGTTCTTTTGGTAAAGGAACAGTATGGGATTGGAAGAATGTCGGAGAATTTAAAGGAGCTGACTTCCAATATGTAAATCAGCTTATAGGATATCTGAGCACTTTAAATCAGATTAAAAGATTAGCACAAGAACAAGGCAAAGAAGGTCTCAAAAAAATATATGGAGAGACTGTTAACGTTGGCGGAAAAACATTCGCTTTAGATGATGAATTTATAGACGCGGTTACTAAAAGTAATTGGGAGACGGGCAAACTTGAAATAGTTGATAAAGACGGTGCCCTTCATGAAGTTACCATTGAAATTTCGAAATTAAGATCCGAGTTATTGGAACTTAATAGAACTGGAAATTTAACAGAAGCCCAGAGAATGGAAACTGTAAAAAGTGTATTGGTTTCAGGAGATGTTTCTATTGGCAAGTCTCGTATTCAAAAGTCATCTAATAAAATGGAAGTTTCATCTGATGGCGGAGCAGGCGCAGCTGGTGGCGGAGGGAAGCCACCGAAATCTGGCGGTGGAAGAGGCAAAACCGATGAAGAAAAAGCGCAGGATGCTATTAATAAACAGCAAAAACAAGATATAAGAGAATATCAACAATATATCAATAAGGTTATAAGCCTTGAAGCTCAAATTGACAAACTTCAAAAGCAAGCGGCATTAAGTAGTGGTAAACATAAAGAGGCTATTTATGGTACGATAGACGCCCTTAATGATGAGCTTGGCGATCTTAATCGTAACAATGATGCTCTTGTAAGAAGAGTTACGACAGAACAAGCTGCAACCAAAGCGTCGATTGATGCTACGGCGGCCTTAAAGAAACAAAGTAATGAGCAGAAGAACCTCGTAAGTGTAAAAGGTGCAACTTCCATTTGGGATATGATGGCAAACGATATCCGTCGTGCAACCATGCGTATCGCAGATTTCGGGGTTGCGGCGAAAGTCTTGAATAAGATACCGCAGGACATACAGAAGGTAATTCAATATACGAAAGAGCTTGATGCGGCGATGACAAATATTAGAATCGTCGGTGGATACAACGAGGAACAGGCGAGGAGCTTGATGAGAAGTTATACTGAATTGGGTAAAGAATTAAAAGTTAGCGCGGTTTCTGTAGCGGAATCTGCTAACGAGTGGCTTAACAATTGTCTGGGTCACTATAAACTCCTTTAATTGCTGGAACCCCCTTAGAGCCATATGACTACAACATAATGATGAAATATGCGTAAGTGTGATAGTTAAAAATATATGGATTGGGAAATCAGCAGCCAAGCCTCGAACAGAGGAAGGTTCAACGAATATGTTCCACGAGTGTGGATAATGGGGAGCTCTACATAGAGAAATCTATGCGAAAGATATATTCTGAACTTCTGGGGGAAACTCAGAGAAATAAAATACTATACATCAGATGCACACCGAGCTCTTTTAGTATGGTATTTTATTTATAACAAAGTAACGATTTGTTATTAACATAATTACAGGCAAGGTTATGAAGCCGAAGATCAATTGGAAGCATTAATTTCGGCTTCTACAAAACTCAGCAAGCTTGGTATGATTTCGGCTTCAGAAGCAACGACCGCATTAACGAGCGCATTGAAATCATTTAATTTGGCTGCTGAAGACGCTATTGAGGTTGTTGATAAATTAACAAAAGTAGATCAAAAAGCCGCAGTCTCGGCTGGCGGGATTGCGACAGCTTTGCAAAAATCGGCAACTTCTGCAAGGCTCGCTGGTATGTCAATGGATGAACTTATCGGTTCTGTCTCAGTTATTGGGGAAGTCACCCAGCAATCAATGGATACCGTCGGTAATGCGATGAAATCAATTCTCGCTCGATACGGTAACGTTAAAGCAAGTGTATTCACACAAATAGGTTTAGATGACGACGGCGAAACCAGCGAAAACATTAACGACATCGAAAAGGTGTTATCGAAACTTGGTATTCGCATACGTTCTTCGGCAGGGGAATTACGTAGCATAACCGATGTTCTTGATGATGTAAACGAAAAATGGGATACTTATGATACGGTCACAAAAAATGCTATCGCGACATCTTTTGGTGGAACTAGGATGAGGGAAAATTTCCTCGTCTTAATTGAGCAGTGGGACCGTGTTAAAGAACTCACAGAAGAATCTGCTAACGCCGCAGGAACCGCAGACGAAAAATACGAAGCCTATATGGACTCTATGGAAGCGGCGACAAAGCGTTTACAAAACGCGTGGGAAAGTTTATCTCAGTCATTTGAGGCAAGCCCCTTAATTAAAGGTGTTACTAATATCACGGCCTCGGTCGCCGAAAGTGCAATCGAAGGCTTTGGCTGGCTGAAAAAGTTGATGCCTTTGCTCCTTACTCTTCAATCTGGCAGTATTATCGGAGCATTTACAAATCCTGGGCAAACTGGCGGTTTTAGAGGGCTTTTGAGCAACATTCCGATTATAGGTGATTTCGTAAAGCGCAATGATGCGATACAGCAGATCGCCAAGGATGTCCATGAAATAAAGGAGGAAACTGCTGGGTCTGCCTCTAAGACCAAAAACGAGGGTGCGTTAAAGAAGATTTGGCGTGGCTTGACTGGGAGACAAGATATAGTAGACCCTGAAACTGGAAAGAGTATTTCTTATAAGGATGCGGCGGCATATCGAAAACTTTTAAGGTCAACCTCTGGCGGAACTGCCTTAACCGATCCGCAAATGAACCAATTTGCAAAATTACTCACAAAACGTCAAATCGGGAACGCTGTCTTTGGTGGTATTTCGGCCACTTTAGCGCAACTTGCGACCACGAAAGAAGTTGGTTCTGGCGTTGGTGGTTGGATTGGAAAGCTAGTTACTGGCAATTTGGGGAATGAACAAACAGTCGAAGAAACCGCTGGTGGCAAAGCTTTAAGGACCATCGTTTCTGGTGGCCTTGCCGCTCTCGGTGGATATTTCGCAGGCCCTCTTGGAGCAATGCTTGGACAAACGATTGGTGAAGGTGCAGCTTCGATTGTATCTACAATAGTACATAGATCTGAACTCGAAATGAAACAACGGGTCGCGGACGCCAAAGAAAACCTTAATCGTTTGGATGATTTGAAGTCTACGATAGAATCTAACAATTCAATTATGATCGAAGAATTAACTTCTTCTGAAGATTTCGAAAAACTCTACAAATATACCGACGATTTATACGAGAAACTTTTTGACTTGCAATATGAAGGTAATGTTGATATAATCGGCGCGTTCAATAATTTTGCTGAAACTGTTGGAAATGAAAAACAAATCAGAACCATTTCTGATTTAGTTGACGAAATTAATAACGGCAACGCCGATCAGCGTTCGATGATAAAAAGACAGCTTGAATTGGCGGAAGCACAGGTAAGTCTTGGGGAATTGGTGAAATCGCAAGAAGGAGAAAGAAGTTCTATCAATACAACCTTATCGAAAGGTTTTGAATTTTCCTTTAAAGCTGGGAAATATTATATTGGTGGAAATGATGAAGCTGCAACAAAACAAACCACATTATTGGAAAAGTTAAAAGGTGTTTATGGGCTTTCAAATGAGTTAGGGGGGCGTTCTACTGCAGATAGGGCTGCATATTATAATTTCGAATTAGCGGAAGGATTATTACCAGAAGAAAAAATAAAATCCCTTAAAGATGTGTTGTCAATATATGACGAAGCTGTTGAAACTGCTCAAGTTTCTCAAGACGAGTATAAAAGAGCCGTTGAAGAGATTGAAAACTATATCCAATCGATAAAAAGGGCTTTAGAAGAAGAAAAGAAACTTGATAAGGAACTGATTTTCAATCGTTCTAACGTGGGATTCCTCGCGGCTGATATTCACGACTTAACCACAACCGAGCTTAAAGACCTTACTGTGGACGGCGTTGTTGGGCGTGTTGTAGAAGCTCTCGAAGCACAAGGTGTAGAGGCTCGAAATGCCGCTGGCTATATAAAAGACGAATACCAAGATGCAATTGAGAAACTGATAAAGTCTAATTCTAAATTCAACGCTTTACAACAAGCCGATACAAAAACACTTGACCAACTTACTTCAGCACAAAAGCGATTCTCTTCGATGTTAGAAGAACAGGTGGAACTTGTTAAGGAATATGGCAAATCATGGGATAAATGGTACGATGCAGCTAAGCGCGGCGAACTTTCTGAGGAAATTGTTAAAATCGTATACGCAGCAAACCCTGAACGAATTGAACAATTTGCAAGAGCGTGGAATACGACGCGCGAAGGATTGGAGAAACTCACTAAAGAATTCCCCGATTTAACGACGGCAATCGGTTTAATGAGCCCGAGCGAGGTTCGAGAATATTATTCAGTGTTCACCGATTTGTTCGAGGATTTGGCGGCAGATTCAGCTTTAACAGCAGAAAATTTCGAGAAACTGATCAACCAGTACCCGCAACTTCTTAAGTATTACAAAAACGGTACTCTTAGCACTGAATTACTTAAGAAGGCAAATGAGGAACAGAAAGTCGCTTACGCAAATGCGATGTTAAGCGCTGAATTATCGAGTTCTGGAATTGGAGGGGATTTCTTGACCGCCGTAAAGAGTGTTTCCATGGGAGAAGTCAACGAGGAGGCTGCAAGATTTGTTAATTTAACAAAAGAAAGCGCGGCGGCGATTCTGAAAGAAATTGGTAGCGTTAAATCTCTTAATGAAGTCCTCGATAAAGCAAACGCGTTAAGACAGAAAGGCGACGAGGACGCCGCCCGCGCTCTCGAAGAATTGGTTGAGCAGTATTTGAATTACGAAAAAGTAATCGAATGGATCGATCCGATATATGCCATGGCGCAGCAAGGCGAGATCGATAGATTGACTCAAGAAATTGAAAATCTCAACGAACAAAAAGACGCGCTTAGTAACGTAAATGACGAACGTCGAAGAGAACTTGACTTAATCAAGGCAAAAGAAGCGTTGGAGAATGCTCGGAAAGAAAAGAAGCGAGTTTACCGCGCAGGTTTGGGCTTCGTTATGGAAAGCGATGAAGAAGCTATAAGCGCGGCGCAGGAAAATCTCGATAAACTCAATATTGAGAAACAACAAGAAGATATTCAATACCAGATCGAGCAGCTCGAATCTCTTAAGTCTATTTTGGAGAACCTCGACGAGGAGAAACAAAAAGAGGCGAATAAGAAGGCACTCGAGGAATATTTTGGCGAGGGCATGTCCAAGCTTGCTAATTCCGAACTAGTCACTAAATTAGTAGATGGATTTGCCAAGAGTCGTGCCAGCTTCAATTTTGGAACTGGCGAAATAAAAGATGCCGATGGTAACATTACTGGGAAGTTCGACGGTTTAAAGGGCGCTGAAGATTCGAAGAATGAACAAGCTAGTAGCGCAAAAACAGCTCTCGTCGGAGGGAAAGACCCAGAGGGTAAGGATGTTACTGGTGCATTCGAAAATTTTAAAAAGAAGAAAGAAGAATTTGAAAGTGTATCTTCGGATAAAATCGGGACAAAAGAATATCGAGAGGCTGCCGAAAATTATCGTGAAGCAAAGGAGGATTTGGAGACAAAATTGTCAGAGGCGAAAAGTGCTGGCGTTGATGAAGAGACCGTGGAGACTGGCAGCAATTTATTGAAAAGTTATCAAGAACCGACTGCGATTGATTGGAAAAGGTTAGATAACTTATCTAATCCTAGTGCTATTAAAGGTCGTCAAGTAAAAAAAGGCACTCATAATGTAATGTTAAATACAAACTCCGTGGTATCTTCAAAAGATGTCGACCACGAATTTGGAGACAATTCGGCTTCTATGATAAAAAAATACGACCCAACAAGCGATACTTGGGGTGAGTGGGAAAGTCTTGGAAATGCTAGTTTTGCAGCCCTCCCAGACTATACAATCATAATGAATCAAAAGGGCGATGACTCTTATGCGTGGATTAAAAACGGTACGTTATATTGGTTGAGGGGCGTTGGTCCAAACGCTCCCGCCCAAGAAGATGGCACTTGGGGGAAAAAATGGGCCACAGGGACCCTCTCATCTCCCGAAGGTTTATCTCTCATTAACGAACTTGGAACCGAAGCGGTCATTACACCTGGCGGAACTCTTACGGCACTTCCTTCTAAGACGGGTATTGTTCCTGCTGATATAACAAAGAACGTTTGGGCGCTCGGTGAGGTTGCTCCGACGCTTGTCGCTCAGCTTAGTTCTCTTACTCAGAAAACACCCACTGGAAATGTTGGCAACACAACCTATGAAGAGGGGCAATACTTCGACAACTTTACAATGAACGTTTATCCCGCGAAAAGCGACGACTTTAACAAAATCCTTGAGCAGGCACGTGCACAAATGCGGCTTACGCGTCATAACAACTAAAAATGCAGCTTAATAAAAGAAGCATTTCATTACACAAAAATTGGCTAAAGCGGGGTGTAAAATCCCCGCTAAGCCCTATAAGGAGATAGGAATATGTTATATTTAGATTACGCGAAACCCCTCGCGGGGGGGGGTATATTCTTAATTTCTTTGCAGATGATGTAAAGGATTTAGAGAGTATATCCGATGGCAAAAGTTTTGTAACAAAGAATGGTACTGATTATGGAGTACCGCAAGAGAGTAGCACCTGTGTGATTACTGCACCGAATACCGATAAGAAGACATTTGTTATGAATGCAGAAAGTATTTGGGTAGAAGCAGAGAATGTACAAGTTGGTTTGAATATCGAGAACGGTACGGGCGATAGTTCTTTACAACAAAGATATGGAGAATATGGGGCAAAAGCAGGCGGTATAAATGCGGTTGCTTTCGGAGGTAAGCGATATGACAAGTTAGACGACGCTTCGCGAAGCCCAACGTCAGCTGACGGTAATCAATCGTTTTTGGCTGGTGGTTCTAACCATACTTTTGGGGATTGGGATATCGCAATGGGTGCAGATAACACTGCGTATCAAAGAAATGCAATATCTCTCGGTAAAGAGAATCAATCGGGTATGACTTTCGAAGAATATCGGGCATTACATCCCGATACCACTGAAGATCAATGGAAGAAGGTTTACGCCTGGACAACTGCATTGGGTGTTACAAACAAAGTGTTTGGGCAAGGAGCTGTGGGTTTGGGTAATTCTAATCAGGTTTATGATCAAGCTGGAATTGGTTTAGGACACACAAATATTGTCAAAGGTGCGTTTTCAGCGGGTTTAGGTAGAAATAATAAAATTAACCATAATTTGGCCTATGCGTTAGGAGACGGCAATAATATTGAATTTCAATCTATTTTAATAGGTTGGAATAACACGTCTAAACAAGATTATGATATTATTCTTGGTCAAAATAATTCCATCAAAGGTATAGTTCTTGGTATTGGAAATACTGGCACAGGTTCTGGTACTGTTATTGGCGGTAATAATACTCTTAATGGTTCTGAAGATTATATTATAGGTAAATCAAATACCACCGATGGCAGTAAACAATCCATAACTTTTGGTCATAATAATATATCTCAATCAGGCTATGGTGTTACGTTTGGTGCTTATAACACAAACAAAGGCAACTACAATTTGTGTGGTGGTGGTGGTGTAGGAAACGGCGCTAATAATACTATTGGTAATATACAAAATAGTATCATGTATGGTTCGGGACTTTACAAGATTGGGGGTTCTTCTTCTGCGATATTCGGGCAATTTAATATAAAAAATAGAATAGATGCAATTTTCGAAGTAGGTAATGGTTCTTCCGATACTGATAGAAGCAACGCTTTTGAAGTTCTTAAAGATGGTAGAGCCAAGGTATATACCGCACCACAAGAAGACACAGATATAGTTCGTAAACTTGAATTGGATAATTTGAAACAAGAGATCGAAACTTTAAAAGCGACTATCGCTAATCTAAGTAGATAAAAAGACTATTTTATTACACAAGATATACACAGTTTTAACGCGTTTCTGTTTAAAAAACGCGTTACCATTAGTTTGGGTGTGGCGGTTGAGAAAACCTCCCGCCCGCCACGACCCAATTAAAAAATTAAGAGGAGGAAAATTTATGGCTATTTACAAACCGAGTAACTGTTCACCGTTTTTATCGTGTTTAGATTTAACGAAACCCCAAAATATTAGTTGCGAGCTTAATACATCAAATGAGGTGGTCACGGGGTATAAAATTAAAATATTAGATAGTAATAATGATGTGGTTTTTGAGGGGTCTGAATTTGATTCGATTAAGAGCGAAGAAATCAAAGAATATGATAATAGTGGGTTAAACGGTTCAATATTAACACTCCCATTTATTGTAGAAGGGAAGCCAATAAATTCGAATACCATTGGCTATATCAACGGGGAATTTATAGCGCCAAACGGCAGCGTATTTGTTAGTAACAAGTTTTCAAATAATTATGCTAACCAACCATATAAATGGGAAATTATGCTGTCTCAAACAGGGAAATTTGAATCTCCGAATGAACCAACATCCGATGAGTATTATGATATGATGTTAGATCAAGGCAAAGTTTTAGGTTCAACTAAGAATAGACTTCAAAGCGCTTTGTCTGAGAATATTACAAAGGATTATTTTATTCAACTTAATAATAGGACAACGCGTGTTCCCATTAAAAGTTACGATTATTCTTTCGGATATGTATATCCGAAAGAAAATGTTATAACCGATGAAGAAATTGGGGATGCAGAATATTTCGAAATATATAAATATAGTAATGATCCTGATGTTATTTCGGCGGCATCCCAAGTTCTTATTAATACACACAGCTCGATGAATAATGTGTACATAGGCAGGGTAAAAAATTCCGTTGCGTGGGGAAGTAATCTTGTTTATCCTAATTATTTCACGCAGAAATTTATGGGAATAAAGGAAAAATATGAAAGCTTGCCCGCAAGTGCTTATGATGATAAAGCTGGTGACATACAAATGGGAGTTGGTAGCGTAATAATGGTGTCCCAAGAAGCAGACGGTAATAGTGCCTATAACGGAATTTTTAATTTACAAAGCATAGACAATGAAGATGTTGGTGACGGTAAATACAACCTAACGGTTAAGTGGATTAGAAATGCCGCAGCTGATACATGGGCGACATTGACAAACAAAGTATATTTTATCCAGGAGGGCGCTGACCATGATGAGAGAAAACAAGTTAAAACAAATAGTGGTGAAACAGGTGTGATTAACTCTTCGCCCGTAATATTTGAACCTGAAAAACCAGTAGAATTATACACAATCCCGCAATATAAAGATGATTTGACTAAGGCACCAATTTATAAAAACTCGGGAGACAAAATCTATATAAGACCATATTCTGGGCCGAAAAAAAATATCAGATTTGCTTATATAAAACCAGAAGGTACAGTTTTTGTATCTAAAGATGGTAATATAATATCTGATGGCTGGTATTTCAAGCCCAATGAAGATATAGAGGAAACATTAAAACCTGATGAGGTCTCTTATAAAATTCTTACATTTTTTAATAACAGTGATGAAAATCCGTTTTATGCAAATGTGTCTCCAACATTAGAGATTAATAGTAAAGAAATACAGTCTAATAATACTTTTTCAGGTTTAACCGATTATAAATGTGTCAGCCGAGTTTTAAATGTTAGCGGAGAGGTGATCAATAGAAAATGGATGAATTATAAATGGGTATTAACGGATTTGAACATGGGATATACTCAACAAACAGAAACAACATATGTGGGTGATATATCGGCAACATTCCAAGGATTGCAAAATAATCACATATATGAATTATCTTTGACAATTGAAGATGAATTTGGCGATATATGGATTAAGCAGAAAATTTTTGAAGTTGTGCTTACTGTGGTTGAATCTGGAGTGCCATTTTCCGTGACGTATGAATGTGAAACCCAATCTGTTTTGTTAGATTTTTCAGAAAAGGGTATAATTGTTCCAGAGCCAAGTATTTTGAAATATGAAAATTATCTTGTAAAAATTGACAAAGATGGTGGTGCAGAAGACGCAAATTATCAATTATATTTAATAAAAGAAAATGATGATAGTGTTGCGGCCACAGTAGAGTATTGTGTACTAAAAGATGGTGGAAAAAGCGTAAAAGGATATTCTATATCATACGATTCTAATGGATTGACACTGAGTGATATTGACACTGAATTGCAAGAGAATTTAATTCCAACTCAATTAATTGAATATAAAAATCAAAGAGTTATTTTAGGAGATGCTCTGGGGGAAATATCATCTCCGTCTTCAGACGATATAACGTTAAATTCACAACACATACTAAATTCAAATTTTACTGGAACCGTTGTTTCTTATAAAATAGAAACCAAAGATGTTAATTCTTTGAAATCGTATTTGGAATTGAATGTTATAGTGCCTCCCACCCAATATTATTCATCAAAAGAAGGTAAATATATTGCGAATAACGACAGAAACGTTTTGTTCTTGCAAATTATAAAAAATATAAATGATAGAGAGGTATGGAATTCAAATAAAGAAATAACCCTTTATGAATTTCGTGATAACGGTTGGGATCCCGTTAACAAAAACAGATGGCAAGAAAATAAACAAATTGCCCTTTCATCAATAAACCCAGATGGGGGGATTAATGAAGATGTAGATTATCTAAAAACTACAAATTCGTATGAATATAAAAATGGGGAGCAAATCATAACCACAAATCAAAATATTTTTGATGGTTATAATAGTAATAAGGGGTTGATGGAGTTTCCGTTGTTTCCTAAGGTTACTGAAAAACAAGGTGAAACGTACAATATATGGAGTGATAAAAAGTTGAAGTTTGTTAGACAAACATTCTATGGTGATAATATAAATGTAAAAACAAATGAATATAACGAATGGAAGATTAAAAACGGAGATAACCATTATTACTGGCACATATATGGTAATGGCGGGGAACCCATTCATTTTGTCCCTATAGATCATAGTGGTAGACAAAATATAAATAAGTATAAATTTACTTTCAATATAGTTATTAAAGATTATAATAATATAAATATAAATAATATTTTTGTTTTAAATAACATAAAGGCAAAGGTATTTAAAGAAATTGTATAAGCTTAATTAGTAGGCGGACGTTTATTTGCGTCCGCCTATAACCAACATCACAGAGGTAGACAAATGGGTAAAAAAATGAGCATAAGTCTTTCGAAATATAATCAGGAAGCAAAAGTTAGGGAAATTGGACAAAAGGTATCTTTTGTCAATGTTCTGAATGGTGCGATTGAATATTTCGAACCGCCAAAAAAAATTAGATATGATGATAAAGAACAACAAGCAACATGTCTTTTAAATTATGAACAAGACATTAATTTAAGTTTAGAAGAAGGAATGGGGACGAACGTAAAGTCACTCGATAAAGGATATTCTTCGGTATTCAAACAAGAAATAGACAATTCTACAGGTGAGTTAATTGAGTTAACAAGATTATTCCCAGTTGAAGTGGATACCCGTAATTTTGTGTTCAGAGATTTTAATATTTCAAATAATAGAACTTATCAATATGTGTTATATCCTCTCGATGGTGTTTCCACTGAAGAAGAGGATAAAGTTAACGTTACAAGAAAAACAGGAGTAGTTGAGAATATACATTGGGATGGTTGGAGTATAACAGAACTTCATCCAGTTAGTGGGAATCCAAAAAAATTTACAGCGAGTCCGAATGATGTTTGGATTTTCAATCTGAATGTAGATACAGGAGAACAGGCTCAAAATATTTCAAGACAAGAACAGCAGACTCTTGGGCAATTTAACCGTTATTCTCAGGGTAGATTAAATTATGTAAGCGGCTCAGTGTCTTGCTTACTTGGCAGAGATGTTTTGCCAGCTAGTTATATAGTGAAAAACGGTAAAGAGCAGCGGATTGGAGGGTATCAAGAAAAATTACCATTTAATAAAGCTCCGACTTCAAACGAAAGAGTGGATATGTTATTGGCGTGGAGAAAGGTCGTATTTTCTAGCAACCCCAAATTATTAAAAGATAGGGCGGGGCAATCCTTTCTTGTAACATTAAATTCTTCAACAAATAAACCTATGGATTACGTTGGTATTCAACCTAATACAATAAGTTTTACATGGACTGAAATTGGTAGTACTCAAGATGTTCAAATCGTAGGCGCACCCGAGGAGGATTAATGTGTATAGAACGAAAAATATTTCAAGCGGTGATGTTTTTTCTTATTACATTCAGGGAAATGATAAAGATTATTCTATTCAAGAAATTAAAGACAGAATTAATTCGTTTTCTATAATAAAACCACGATTTAGATTATATTTGTTAAATCCAGATGAAACTGTTAGGTCGGAAATACCAGAACGGGATATTTTACATGGCGGAAGTTATAATGAAAATTATCAAAATGGGCAACGGAGAAGTCTCTCGTTTTCGTTATATAATTTTAATAAGAAATATACTCCGTCTATCAATAATTTGTGGGTTGGAACAAAAATAAAATTTGAATTGGGAATGGAATTCGAAGATATTACGGTATGGTTTCCAAGAGGGATATATGCTATAACGAATATTAGTTCAACATATCAACAAGGTGTAGCAACTGTTTCTATAGAGGCTAATGATAAATTTTTTGTTTTAGAAAACGGGGTAGGAGTGCTGGATTCGACTTATAGTATTCCAGTTGGTTCTGATGTGGAATCCGTTGTTACAGAGCTGCTTAGATCTCATATTGGTAATGGTAACGTTATAGATCCTACCGAAATTATATATAATAGTTTTTTTAAAGGTAAAAAAACACAAGCCACCATAGCGAAAGAAGTTGGAGATACAATCGGTTCTATTTTAATAGATTTGGCAACACAGTTGAATGCTGAAATATTTTACGACATGGAGGGGCATTTAAATATAGTTCCAGTTCAAGAAGTTATATCCGATATAAATAAACCCGTAATATATCTTTATAATAATGACGACGATATTGCTGGACTGGATTTATCTTTTGATTTAAGTGAAGTAATAAATAAAGTAATTGTTATAGGTTCTACAAACAATGGGGAAACATACAAGGGGATTGCTGTAAACAATGATACGGCTTCCCCGTTATGCTATCAGCGAATTGGATACAGAGTTGCAACCCCTATAAATGATAACAATATAACATCGCAAATTTTAGCACAAGAAAGAGCAGAATATGAATTAAGACAAAAAATAATATTAAAATCAAGTTCAAGCATTATAGTACGTTTAAATCCTTTATTATTTGTAAATAATTTAATTATGATTTCAAATGATTTTTATGGATTGAGGCAAGCTAAATTTTTAGTCCAAAATGTTTCTTATGAACTCGGATATAGTGGAATAATGAATTTGGAGATTTCCAATATAGAAAATTTTTCATTTTTGACTAGAAATACTTGACATGTCATAAAATATGTGTTATTATAAAATTATAAAAGGGGAATAAATAAAATGAAGATACAAAACACAGATCAAATAATGAGAGCTGACATAATGACGGCTCGGATACAGGACAAGAATGAGCTTGTGAACGCAGGCGATATATACGTAGGGACAGGTGACACTCCCGACGTCATAGATGCGAGTGCAGGTGCAGATGGGAAGGTAGCGAAACCGACGGTAAAGAATATCCAAACTGCGATTCGGGAAGACGCGAATAGACAAAATGGGTTACGTTTAGGGAATGGTTCTGGCAGTAACAAAGGCGTTATTGAACTTGGAGTAAACTCGAAAGTAGCTGCTGATAATGCTTGTCAAATAGGCGAAGGGATGAATAGCGAAGCCGAATCTTTGAAGTTTATAAATAGAACAGTAGTAAACAAAGATGGCGAAATCTTTGGAGATTATCCGCTAGGATTTACCAAGAGGAGAACTAAGTGGTCGGGTGACACTTGGCCAAAATCTCATGCTGATTTAAAAGACGGAACAATCGTTACGGATTGGGCTTACACAACGTCGCAGGGGTATAATTCCGAGATTGCCTTTGTGTCTATGGAAAACCAAACGGCAGATCGAGCAGACCTTAATCTTGTTATAGACGGCAATATATATGTAGATGACGGCGAACGAAAGGTTTTGGCAGAAGGAGATACACTTGACGTAAATAGTTTTACGTCAATTAAATTAGAAAATTCGGAACAACTTGTACAAAAGATTGGAATAATAGTAACAAAGTCCTGCACTTTTTATACAGATAATGAAGTTGTGTTAGAAAAAGGATTGGGGAACATAGAAAGAGTATCTATTCCTGCAAACGCGCAAGGATTGATTACAACAGATAAGGATAAAAAATTAACCATAACATATACAATTTCCGATGCAACATTCGATAATTATGAAACTATAAAACATTGTTATTATGATCAAAGTGATGTAACATGGAAAAATTCACTAATTACCTTTATAGGCAAGCCAATTTATTCTGCCATTAATGGTGAAATTTTACAACCAATTAAAAGAAAGGACTCTATATATTACCCTAAAAGTGTATCAGGAGGAATTTATTATTTTTCATGCAATGATAATAAAGTAAATTTTGGATTAGTATATTACGATGGCACAAACGATGTTTCGGCAGTTGCTCCATTGTATACCTTTCCCTCTTCGGGCGGCGCTCCCGTATTAAACGCGGAGTATTTACTCTACATACATAATAACAATGGGATACCATATATATATTTGTATAAAAAAGATGCAAATGATTCCAGTTATTCGGTGGCAAGCGGGACTATAATAAATTACAGAAAGATGTAAGTCTTTGTGCTATAAAAAAAATAAGGAGGTGAAGTTAGAATGAGGAACGAAAGCGGAGAACTCGTAAGTTTAATTAGAGATATAATAAACGAAGAGTGTGAAAAACTCGATGATACCGTTTGGGCAGTGGTAACATCAATAAATGCTGATGCTACAATAAATACTCATATACTTCCCGATACTGAAAATATAACGCAAAACATTCAAAATCCAAACAACGTGTATTGTGAAATAGATGACGTCGTGTTAATTTACAAAGTAAAGAGCAATATTTCCAATTCTTTTGTAATGGCAAATATAACCAGAAGAGATAATTATGCTCAGATTGAAACTTCATCACCGATTTTTTACAATATTGGTATTACAGGTCCAACAGGGCCGACAGGAGCAACAGGGGCAACAGGAATGAATGGTGAAGATGGAGCCCAAGGTCCAACAGGCCCCACTGGTCCAACAGGCCCCAC
>CAVKBM010000030.1:0-21706 GCA_963654355.1 Bacteroidaceae bacterium
ATCAAGACCTCAACATTATGGACGCATGTTTAGAGTGTGGCGTAAACTACTTAGACACAGCCAACTACGAACCTAAAGACGAGGCACACTTTGAGTATAGTTGGCAATGGGCGTACAAAGACAAATTTGAGAAAGCAGGGCTGACAGCCATTCTCGGGTGCGGATTTGATCCAGGTGTGTCAGGGGTCTATACAGCCTATGCAGCCAAGCACCATTTCAAGGAGATGCAGGTGTTGGACATTGTGGATTGCAACGCAGGAAACCATCATAAAGCCTTTGCAACCAATTTCAATCCAGAAATCAACATTCGTGAAATTACACAAAAAGGATTGTACTATCAAGATGGCAAATGGATTGAAACAGAACCATTGGAGATCCATCAACCGCTCACCTATCCCAATATCGGTCCTCGCGAGTCATATTTGATGCACCACGAAGAGTTGGAGTCATTAGTAAAGAACTATCCAAGCATCAAGAAAGCACGTTTCTGGATGACCTTCGGGCAGGAATACCTGACCCACCTCCGCGTAATCCAAAACATTGGAATGGCGAGAATAGACGAAGTTGAGTACAATGGAGTGAAGATTGTCCCACTTCAGTTCTTGAAAGCGGTGCTCCCCAATCCACAAGACTTAGGAGAAAACTATGAAGGCGAGACCAGTATAGGATGTCGAATCAGAGGAATCGGGAAAGACGGCAAGGAGCTCACCTACTATGTCTACAATAATTGTAGCCATCAAGAGGCATACAGGGAAACTGGCATGCAGGGAGTAAGTTACACGACGGGAGTGCCTGCATGCATCGGAGCGCAGATGTTCTTCCGCGGTTTGTGGAAGAAACCAGGCGTATGGAACGTAGAGGAGTTTGATCCAGATCCATTCATGGAAGAGTTGAACAAGCAAGGATTGCCATGGCACGAGGTGTTCAATGGCGATTTAGAGTTGAAATAAGGACGATCTTATAGAAAAACCTAAAGAATTTCACAAAAAGGGAAAAGGTTGGAGTCTGCGACTCCAACCTTTCGTTGTTATACCAAAAGAGCTATTGCAGTTTTACTTTTTAACTGCTTTAACAAAACGATCAACATCCATAGAGACACCCAACGACCATGTGCGCCCCTTCGTCATACAAGAACTCCAGTAGTAGGCCTCAGGTACATAGTTGAAGAGGTTATCAATATTGAAATTGATGCTAATACCGTCGAAGAGACGTTGCTGCAGTGTGAATTTCCAGATTTGGTACGCACCGTCGTGTTTCTCTTGCTCTGTGTCTGGCTCTGACAAGAAACGACCCGAAATAGCTGCATTCAGTCCGTATGCAGTGCAGAACTGATGATCATAGTCAATTCTCCAAGTTGCAGAAGAAGGACGAGGCTGAGAAAATTGAGAATCGACAGTACGACCCGTCATGTGAACGTAGTTGTAGTTAAATTTCAGACTTAAGCCCATATCTGTTCGATATTGAGCGCTCGCATCAATACCCATCACATTCACACCATCTTCATTCGCATATCTTGAAGAAGATTTTTCATTTCCATCATCATAATCATCTGTGGTGATTCGGTTCTCATAGATATTATAGTAACCCATCACGTTGGCACTGTATTGACCGCTGAAGAAATTGTTTCCTTTGACTCTTCCCACATGTTCTAAAGCAACATTGAAATTGTGGCTTTTTTCGGGTTTCAAGTCTGGGTTTCCATAAATCATCATCATACCAGCCATATCAAAGCACATATACATCTCCTTCAAAGTTGGAGCACGGAATCCGCCAGCATAGTTAGCACGAATGGAAATATATTTCCATTTCGTCATCAAAGCCAAGCGAGCCGTTGTCGCACCTTGTTTAGAAGCTGAATAGTAGTCGTGACGAACACTACCCACCACATTCAACCATCTCAACGGATTGTAGTCGAACTGGACGTACCCATCCAAAGAGGACTGGCTATGATCCTCGTTATCCAAGAACTGATAAGTCGTAAGGTAGTCGTTCATACAATCACCACCAACCGTCAAAGTACCCACCTTGAAAACATGAGAGTAAAGCGCATGAACCGTATGCTGGCGATTGCTATAATCATGATTATGTGTACGCACCATCTCGGTTGTCGTCTTCTTTGTAACAGAGTCCTTTGTCGTAACACTTTCGTATCTCAACTTGTCGTACTGATCATAAGCGTAAGAAACCTCCAAGTTGTCATTTCTCGAAATATCAACGACAGCCTTCAAGCCACCGCTGTACCCTTTATAATGGTCGTCATAATTAGTACGGTTGCTGACACGGTCAAAATAACTACCACGAGCGATGAACTTCAGACGGTCAGTAGCTTTGAAAGTCAGACGTTCCTTGATATTCAAAGACTCACCACCATAGATGCTAACAATGTAAGATTCGGTGTCAAACGGACTAGTCAACTGAACAGTCTCGGAAGTTGTGCGTTGAACGCTCGTTTGAGAATTCCACTTTTTAACATTGAACGACACATTTCCACCATAACGCCATTCATCATTGAATGCGTTATATCTAGAATTGACATTCACCGTCCAAGGCTCAGTGTTTTCGCGTGTGATGATGTTCACAACACCTCCAACAGCGTTTGCGCCATAGAGAGCAGAAGCGGCACCTTTGACCACCTCAATACGACCGACATTATCCATATTCAGACGATTGTAGTCGACATTGTTCATTGTCTCACCAGCCAAGCGCTCACCATCCAATAGAAAGAGGACAGCGTTACCACCGAATCCATTCATGTTGAGGGAGGTCTCCTGACTCATTGCATAACCGAACTCAACGCCAGGCAACTCTTCCGTAAGCAAATCCTGCACATTTGTCGCATCAGCAATTTTAATATCTTCAGCCGTGATGACACGAGTAACGACAGGCGCATCCTTCAGAGCCTTCGGAGTACGCGTGCCTGTTACCACCACTTGCTCCAACGCTGCGGCATTAGGAGACAAACGCAGCGTGTTAGTTCCATTCCCAGAGGATTTCAAGACGAAATATTCAGACTGAAATCCGACAAAACTTACTTTAACCTTTAATGCATCAGAAGAGGTAGATGAGAGGCGGAAATATCCGTCATTATCTGTCGTTGTGCCGATGTTTTTATCATTAGACACTTGGACATGTGCGCCCACTAATGGCGCACCTGTATCATCAAGAACCCTACCAGAGAAGGATTTAGTCTGTGCGACTGAATTCTCAGTCGCACTTCTAACTAAATTATAGTCCTCTGCGTATATATCTCTGCCAAATCCACTAATAGCAAGAAATGTGAAAAGTGCAACTTTTCCTTTCATTGTAATTACTCTGCCTTGCTACCAACAAAATTGTAAGACATCGCCATCGGCATTGAGCCATAAGTAAGATCGTACTTAACAGTAATGTCTTTGTCTTTTACACTTACAGCAAAGTTAGAGATTGAATAGTTCTTCTCAGCGCCATCCACCGTGATTGTTGATTTGAAATCAGCCTTTGTCAAAGTATATGAATCGTTTGAGCCAGAAACAACCACGCTATCGATTGTAAGAGCAGGCAAACTCATTCCACTATAGTTTGCTGCTGGTGCAGACAAAGAAACCAAAGTATCATCAACAAGAGAAACCTCGTATGAAACGATGCCCAACTTAATAGACTGACCCATAACAGAGATAGTCAACGAGTCTGTACCATTGTACTTTCCAGACACTTTCTTAGACACAGACTCTGTTACAACGTTCTGTGTACCTTTCTGTCCCTCAAATTTGATAACCATAGCCATTGGCATGTTACCATATTTAAGGCTGCCGTTAACTGTCAAAACGCCATCAACATATTTTCCAGACATCGTACAAGAATACGTCTTAACGGAGCCATCGTACTTTGTTACAGAACCTGCATACTCACCAGAAAATGTTCCGTCTGAAGCAACTGCAAGTCCCTCAACAGGAAGATCAGGGTAAGACATTGCTCCACCGCCACCACCAGGGATGATGATTGTGATTGTAGATGCACCTGTCGCTTCTACCTTGTACGTAGCGGTCTCAGTGTCTCCAGAACCCATCACGGTAATTGTCTCATTACCGGTGTACTCTCCTTCGATTGTCTTAGCGATTCCTGACACCTCTTCGCCACTGTTGTTGCTACCATTGTTGTTGCTGTTGTTGTCATCATCGTCATCTCCACACGAAACGAACGATACTACACACGCCATGGCCATCATGATAGCCAACATTGATTTGAATTTTTTCATTTTGTAACCTTTTATGTAAAACTGTTTATTATGAAATTATTTAACTCTCTTATTCATTAACTCCTCTCATCCACTCATAAAAGCTCCCCTTTAGGATTTTCTTGAGGGAAAGAAACTACCGTTGTCTTTCCTTTCTTCTTTTTTTGTTGTCTATGATAGACAATATATCCAGAGACAATCACCAAGACACTGAGCGTTCCCCAAATGAAAACAAACAGAGAACTCAACGGACCGAGGAATGGGCTATAACATCTTCCCACATGCAGTTCCAATCCAAGATGCCACAAACTCATCGGCACATTAGCAATGACCGCTGGTTGTGCAGGAAGTTCCTCCGCTCCCGTTGAATACTCAAAAACGAGTCCATTACTTAAATCTGTCTTCACTTCAAAATCCTCAGAATAACCTGTTACCGTATGTCCACCAAGCATCGCGGAGAAACCTTCTTGAGGTTTTTCACCAAAATAGTCGTTAACCGTACCATCCTGACGATTCCAAATAAATAGACCGCTAAACGAACCAATCAACCATGTACTGTCTGCCTGTTGACGAAAAACATTCACACCCATCGGACTGACCACTGGCGTTTTACCAATTATCTTGAGTGGTTGATTTTCAAAATTTTTGTCCACACTAAAAAAACCATCCGATGTACTCATCAACCAGTCATTCTGCGTCGCATCCCAACGGAAAGCTCTCAAACGATCGTGCCAAACATTGCCAGAGAAATTCACAGGAGATGTCTTTCCCAAAATCAAAGGAATCATCAAAGGTGGACGAAGACAAGCACCCGTGATTGTTATGAACAATGTGAAAATCAGAGCATAGAAGCCAAAACGATTGTGCCATTTCTGATTCCACACCATTCTTTTCGCACCTTTTCTACAACTCTCCTTCTTTTCTCTCTTACGATTCCACTTGATGTTATAAGGGAGAATAAAAAGGACGATTCCTGTCGCACATAAGACAATCAAGACGATAGCGATAGCATCCACAACCAAACGACCAACGATACCGAAGATTTCACCACTATGCAATTTCCACACCGTACGGAATAGATAATCTTTAGGTTCGAAATTGAAAGACATCTTCAACTCTTTACGTACGTTTCCGCTCGGTTTCATCTCATAAACAGCGTCACGCGAGAGCGCCACGACGTATGCGCTATCTGGAGAAAGTGCCAAATCAGTCAATCGTTCGCCATTGTGTTCTAAGTTCTGATCAATCCACAGAATGCCGTCATGACGATAGACTGCAAAGTTGGTTGCACACCACAACGAACCATCCTTCGTGCGAACCATATTTCGAACACTTCTGTTATCAACACCCTTGGGGAATCCTAAACTCCAATCTTTCCAATTCGTCCCCGTTCTCTCTGTCAACCACACTCCATTGCCATACGCAACTATTCGTCCATCCTCGAGTGCAATCGTACCTTTCACAATACCATTGTTGTAGTTTTTCACCCGATAATCCGATGGTAATATGCAACGAGGCACATCAAAACCGCTAAAGAAAGCACGATGGTTCAAGATGATTCCTGAAACACAGAAAACGATTAAGAAGAGAGCCATAATCACTCCTATCCACTTATGGAAGTTTTTCCAAGAAAAAATCTTACTCTTCATCTTAATCTACCTTCTTTATTAATCAATAACACAACTGCTTCTATTTTTTAGTTTTCTGGAACATAGATGATCTCGCCATTCTCCAATTCGTAGGCAATACCTACTTTCTTCCCTTTTTTCCCAGACTTGCTGTTTTGGTCTTCCGATGGAGTGTATTTATTAATCTTCTCACCCTCCTTGGTGATGATTTCCATATTTTCCTTCCCTGGATTCTTCACCATTGTGAAATCTTCCTGACTGAACATCTCCGTCATACTGTATCGTGTTACAAGAGCCACCATCAAAGCGACCGCAAACACCATAGCCACATCGAAAAGATTACTCACAACACTCATCGGATCATCTTCTTCCTCAGGAGCCAATCTGCATCTTCTGTTTCTTTTCATAATTATTTGTCTTCATCAATTAAGTCTGCAATAAACTCCAAGTGTCCCAGGTCTTCTTTGCTCCAACGCATTTTCGTCTGTTTCACCACGAAACCGACTGCTGCCGCAAAAATTCCTACCACAGTAGTTGCAAACGCCACCTGCATATTGTATGCCATTGAAGAAATATCTCCTGTTGACAGTCCTACCAATGCGGGACCCATAGGAATCAATGTTCCCATCAGTCCTAACATAGGTCCCATCTTCATCAAAGTGGTTGGTAAAGACATCTCTTTCTCCATATACTGAGCAAAAAGGTCGAGTGTACGGTTTACCTGCGCAACACTCTTTCTATTCTGAACTACTTTATTGATATAAGAGACAATCACCGCCTGCTTGTTTTTCGGCAGACGATCTGGCAAAGTGTCTAAATTCTCAATAGTCAATGCATTCATTTGCTCCCGAATTTCGGCACCAGTCTTGCGCTTCACCATATATTGTCCGAAAAAGCCGCCCAAAAGAAGCAACGCACGAATAAAAAACCATATCAACAACACGATTACGGGGACTAACAGCCCTGTTGATATCCAAAACAATACATCAGAAATGTAATCCATCTCTCTATTTAATTAGATTATTTTTTATACTCTCATTCTTTTCGTTCTCACTCTATAATAGACACATCCTATTGCCATCCCAACCAAGACCATTCCGATGACAGTCAACAAGGATTTCACATCCACTTCACCGACTCCTTCAACCGCTGTTCCACCATTGACTGTCCCGACAACTCCCAACAGTGCCAACAACACATCAACCAAAAACAACATCTCTAAACGTATCGGTCGCTCGGGCAACAACCAACGCAACCCGTAGGTCATCAACGGCATCAAGACAAACACGGCAACCGCCAACCCCCATGCTATCAACTGGAAAGACATTCCAGGGGAAAAGAAGATCAAGGAAACTAAAACGGCAAAGAGGACAGGGAAAATCAACAGTCCTGGAAAATACTTTAAAAAGATATAGGTGTAAAACTTGAGTTTGCTCACCTTCTCGGCGGTTTTAATGTCAACGTGTACGACACAGAAGAAAATCGTCAAAGAGACATCTACACTCATCAACACCGCCATATCCAACATCAACTTTGCATCTGATATCCATGCGACTATCTGTGTCTTCGACTGCTCTATGGCAAACGTCCACGCCATTCCGATGAAAAAAGTCAGAATGACCGCCATCACCATAACTTCCTTGACTCCATGGAACGTCTGCTTCAATACGAAACTGAAGCAAACTAAAACCATCATCACTATCAACAACGTCTCCATTCCTACTACTCCTCGCTTATGTTTTGACGGCGTCGACGAACCAATAGGATGACTCCTACTAACGAAGCAACCACAATCACAGCAACCACGACTCCACTAATAACCGTCGTCGCATTCTGAACCTCACTATTGAGCGTCTCTTTCTTCATCACCACGCCATTATCATCATTGCTGTTTTGTGTCTGAGCTTCTCGGATCTGTTTCACATTTTGCTGATATACCTTAGAAGACGTTTCACTAACATTGGATGCAATGAAATCTCGAAGTTTCGCATTATCACAAACGAATCCTGAACATGATGGTTTGAACTCGTTGACAGTCGCCGTATGCAACTCCGCTATGTCTTTAAGTTGTTGGTCGGTCGTCTTCCAAAGTCCTTTTCTTGCACTCTCCATCATCACCGCAGTCATCTCCATCAAGGCTGAAGGATTTTGCTTATCAAAGAACTCCTTCGTGCCAAGATCGTACTTGTCTTTCACATAAACATTGTAAATCTCATTCCACATCTCATTGTCAATAGCCGACGGCTTCATCACATTCCAACCATAGGTATTAGTGATAATCTCTGCAAAACCGCCTGCACTGCTTGCTCCGCCCTTCATTTTCTCCTTGATATAAGCAGGATTGAAAATGGTCGTACGACTCTCGATGCCGATGGCTTCCTTCACTTCTTGCATTCTCATATTGCTATGGTTGCGATAATCTGCTAAATAGGCATCTGGGTCTTTACCTGTCACATTGCGCACCGCCAAATTCATTCCGCCCATGAACTCATAGACATGATCAAGACTTAACGCTCCCCAAGTATTGCTTTGGCGTGGCTGGACTACGACATCCGTACGTGTGAGGGCTGCTTCGAAAGCATCCTGACGAACAGCCTCCCAATTTTCCTCATCCCCGTAGTACGCCCCCATATTGTTAAGGTAGACCTCGGCAATCTCGCTCTCCTTCTCCCAACGATCGCCTGCAGTTACCATTCCTTGGATTCCTGTTCCATAATTGCCATCCACACCTCCGAAGACACGATACATACTCACCTCGCGCGCCTCCTTGGGCGACATTCCTTTCTCTACCAATACGCGTTCAGACTCTACCACACCTGCTTTCACAAGATTTTCATAATCCGCATCATCCGCATTAGCAGCCATCTCTATCGCTTTGTTAATCAAAAATAATCGAGACGCAGCCAAATCACGCAATTGACCAGAAGTCTGCACAACCACATCAATACGCGGTCTACCTAACAGTTTGGAAGGGATAACCCTCAAATCAGACACTCGTCCAAAAGCATCTCTGACAGGCTCAACCCCCAACATATAAAGAACCTGCGCAATCGTCGCTCCCTCCGTCTCAATAAACTCACTGCTCCATAACGTGTAACTGACCTTACGCGGATACTCCCCATTATGCCGTTGTTGATACATCTTGATGGTGTTATCACATAATTCTTTGGCTTTTCCCCATGCATTCTCAGTCGGTGTGTTTTCAACATTGACAGAAAACAGATTGCGACCTGTCGGCAATGTGTTCGGATTGACGATTGGGTCTCCTCCCGGAGAGGGCTTCGTATATCCTCCAGAAAGCGCATCTATTAGAGATGCGAACTCAACATTCGGACAAACACGCAACGCCTGCGAATATTTATCAATATTCATCAACGCATGCTCAACTGTCATAATCGCCTGAGCCAAATTGATTTCTTCACGAGTGTATTTAGGAGAACTGCCCATCATACCCGACATTCTTTCTTTTCCCTTTACATCCTTCACTGTTTCCGTTGACGAACTGTCTTTCTCAGTATCCGCAGAGTCTGCTTTCGCTATTTTAGCATTTTCGGCTTTCTTTACTGAATCAGCCTTTTGCTCCTCAATATACCACTTCTGGCCTTTCTTTATGGACTCCATCATCTTCTCAGGGAACCGTCCACTTTGCTCCATCTTCTCAAACGACTCCTTGCTCATCTGAGGGATCGCTCGTTCGTGGGTTACATTTGCCGCACGAAGTTCGCTCACCGTTCGAGTATCTTTTTTCTCCTCTTTCCTTTTCTCCTCCATTGGCATGTTGCCTGCCATCTGCATCATCAAAGAGAGTGCATCTGGAGCAGACTGAATCTTCTCTACCTTACGTGCCATCTCCAACTCTTCTATCGTGATACCGATAAACTTGCATATGAAATCATCCGATACAACTAAACTGCCATTGAGCAATTGTGTTACCACCGCATTAGCCTTGTTTAAATAAAGTTTCGCAAATCGTTGCTTATGTTTTTCAACATCTACCTCAACACGCCCCTTTATTTTATCCACACCCAACATTCCGTATGCGATCGGGTCTGTACCCATCGCATATACACTCGTCTTTATGTCATCTTCATCGTATGGAACGCCCATCGTATAGAGTCGTCCCGTTATCTTTTCATTCACCAACTCTTCCGAGAATGTCTCTATGCGACCAATTTCTTCCTCACTGTACGGAACATTCAAATTCACCGTGTCTAAACTCAACTCACGAGCAATACCCATTTCAACGGTAATTGTCTTTACCTTTAGGGATAAATCATCGGAAGGCTTCTTGTTATAGGATTCAATGGCATCACTCAACTTACGGTAGGTGTCGCGTAATTTACTCTCTTTAAAAGGAGGTGTCAAATATGAAAGCAACTGGGCGTAAGTTCTGCGTTTCGCAATCATTCCCTCGCCAACATTACTGATAGTGTAGACGTAGAAATGAGGTGTCGTACCGATCAAACGGTCAGACCAATCGTTGTCACACAAAGCGACTTGCTTGCGTGGCGTATACTCCAACGAGCCATGTGTTCCAAAGTGAATCAATGCATCTGCGCCAAATCCGTATTTCACCCACAAGTATGAGGCAATATAAACATAAGGAGGTGCTTGGTTGGTTCCGTGTACAATCTTGAACGAATCATCACCTTCGCCCGCCATCACCTGTGGCAACAAAACAACATTTCCAAACTGAAGCCGAGCCACGGCTAAACGACCGTCCTCAGTCGACATATATCTGCCAGGAAATGGTCCGTTGACAAGATTCATATCCTCAATCTGTTTTTTAGACAACGCCTTACCCGTCCACTCTGCATACTGCTCTGTCGTTATCAACGCAGGGTTCCCGTTTGCCAAGAAATTTGTATACGCGCCTTCCGCATACGTTCCAAACACTGCACCCTGACTTTGAATCATCTTTGCCAATCCTGCTTCTGAAGATGGCAGACCATCAACATTGAAACCTTCTTTTTTTAGATGCAATAGAAGATTGTAAAGAGACGGAACAACCTCCATTCCAGAAGCTACCAACGCATTCTGTCCAGGTCCTTTTAGATAGAAAATCGCAACTTTTTTCTCGCTGTTGACTTTTTCCTTTAAATCAACATAGTTTTTAATGTTCTCAACGAAACTCTCCACTCTGTCGGGTATGCCATACACCTCTTGTAGTCCTTCTTCATTAATTCGATGCGCAAAAACGACATACGGACGGATGGCACCATCAATTTCTGGAGTAACTATGCTCTGCGACATAAACCCACCAAACATTCCTTGCTTATCACTCTCCCAATCCTCCGCCAATTTATTGACATTCAACGGAGAAAACAACGGAATGTTCTTCTCAGAGATAAATTTCACAAAATAATCGCCCAAACGTCCATGCGCCAAATTGACAACCGCAGAAACATTGATACTGTCTGCATGTCCTTTTGCCACAAAATTCTTCAACTGATTGACACGATAAACAACAAAACCTTTGTCCTCCATAGGTTTTTCTAACTCATCCGCAGAACCCATAAAGCCAGTAATCAAAACTACTGGTGATTTTTCGTTATAAAGTCCGTTTTCCTTCAAAAATTGGTTGTATTCAGACACGCTATTAAAACCTTTCCTATCACCATCCTTATCTTTAGGATCATAGTGAGTCAACATATAGTCAGGATGTTCTTCTACAACCTCAGGCTCTGGTACCATAAATTTCTTTCCATCAATAAACTTGCGGACATACTGCAACATATTGCGATAGTTCTTCTTTCCTCCATTAGAAACATATTTTGTGATATATTCCGCATCAAATCCTGTTACTGAGGAAATATTATTGTCTGGATTAGTCGCCGCACGTGTTAAAACAGGAACATTCCCGGAAGCGTTTTTCAATTTTTGACGTTGCGACTCATCAATTCGAAGTCCCATGCCATTTATGAAAATCATATCATAATCATTGAGATTGTCGAAATCATCTGTCGTAATCTCTCTGAGTTTGATCATTCCACTTTCGTTGGCTTTTGAAAGCAAACCTAACTCCGTCGCTTGATAATTAAGGAAAGCTATCCGTGTCGGACTAATCCAGGCTCTCCAAACGCCTACTAAAGACAATAACATAGCAATGGCACACAATGCCACTAACACTTTTTTCTTCACTGTCGTAACTTATAAACTTTGTAACTTGTTTCTTATGTAACGTTGCAAAGGTAAAACAAATATTTTTAACTTTATATTATAGAATAGTGCTAACCAACATAAAAAAGATATTTCAAGATGAATTTTCACAAATTGTCCACAAATCACAAGGCAACTCTTATTTTTTCCACATCAGAGGACTGTAATTTTCAAAATTATCCACATAGTTTTCTGTTTATTGAACATACCTCAATCCCTACTTATATACCTTTGTAACAAACGATAAGGTTATATCGTTCATAAAATTTGACCCTATTATATAAATATACTATATCTGAGTCTGACCTTTACCATTGGGAAATGTTTTGAATGTCATACAAAAAAGTCCGAAGCTTTTTGAGTCTCGGATTTTTTGTTTTTTTTACACAGCTTTAAACGAATGTCCAACCAAATCTTTACCTTACAATGCAAACCTCGGGATGTAAGTCAATTTGAAACTTCTCTGCAACTGATTCTTGCACTTGTCTCATCAGATTTACAACTTCATCTCCCGTTGCTCCTCCTCGATTCACTAATATCAGAGGTTGCTTCTCGTACACACCTACATGTCCAACGTTTTTGCCTTTCCAACCACACTGACTGATTAGCCACGCCGCAGGAATCTTATATCCATTTTTCACTTTAAAAAATGGCATTTCTTCATACGACTCACTTATTTCTCGATACTTTCTCTCTGAGACAACAGGGTTCTTAAAAAAACTACCCGCACTACCAATCTCCGATGGAATCGGCAATTTTTCTTTCCGTATCTTCACAATCACCTCACGAAGATTCTCCAATGTAACCTCTCTCTCCCCCAAAACATTCCTCACATTTCCATAGTCAACCTTAAATGTATGTGCCACCAACTTATCTAACTTAAAGACTACAGATACAACTATCCATTGTGCATTCTTTTTGAAAATGCTTCCTCTATATTCGAAGTCACACTGAGCATTATTCAACACAAAGAAACAATCTTCTTTTGCGTCATACACTTCTACCTCCGCTATCACATCTTTTGCTTCCACACCATACGCTCCGATATTCTGAACAGGTGACGCACCCACCATTCCCGGTATAAACGAAAGATTTTCTACTCCTCCTAACTCATGTTCAATAGACCACTCAACAAACTCATCCCACACATAGCCAGACCCTACCCTCACCAGAACATTTTTATCGGTTTCATCAGTGATTTCAATCTTTTTTATAACAGAACGCAACACTGGATAATCCATATCTTTTAAGAGTAAAAGATTACTGCCCTCCCCTATACAAAGAAATCGCCGCAATGCACCCTTTGCATGGAGTTTTCGCAGTTCTTCTTTTGTTTCGTATTCATAAAAATCCGCACATTGGACATCAATGCCAAAAGTATTATGCTTCAACAGAGAGTATGACTGGTAATGTTTCATTCTTTTTTTCTTTTTTTCTTTTTTTCTTTTTTTCTTTTTTTCTTTTTTACAAAGATAGGTATAAAGATTTGTAAATTTGCACTCCGCATTACAACATCGACTTTTAAGCATGCCTGACAAAAAAAAAATCATTTTTACGGTTACCAACAACTTAGAGGCGGATCAACGTGTACACAAGGTGGCCAAATTCTTCTTCGAAAAGGGCTGGGATGTTCTTGTCGTCGGCTCTACTCATCGTCAATGCCACGAGTACAAACAACCATATAACACTAAGCGTCTGCCTGTTTGGTTCAAGAAAGGTCCTCTGTTTTACGCGGAATTCAACGTGCGACTTTTCTTCTACCTTCTTTTCAAAAAAACGGATAGGATTTGGGGGAACGACACAGATACTGCCTTAGCCACTTTTCTCGCCGCGAAAATCAAGCATGTGCATTACTCGCTCGACCTTCACGAACTTTTTCCCGAGGTACCAGAAGTAACTCATCGCAGAATAGTCAAATGGGTGTGGACGAAAGTAGAAGACTTCGTGCTTCCTCATATCACAGACGGATACACGGTTTGCCAGTCTATTGCCAACTACTACAAAAAACGATACAATATCTCCTTGAAAGTATTGCGCAATGTTCCTCTCTCTCGCCCTTACACCCAGTCTGACAAATTCAGCTGGACAAACAAAAAAATAATCCTATACCAAGGGGCTGTCAACGAAGGCCGTGGCATTGAATGGATAATCCGTGCCATGCAATTCATAGACAACGCTATTTTCGTCGTCATCGGCAAAGGAGACAAAGAACAAGAAGTGAGAAATTTAGCAAACGAGTTAAACGTCAATGACAAAGTTAAATTCTTAGGATTCAAGAATTTCTCTGAACTATCTGAGTACACCAACAGTGCCGACCTCGGTGTCTGCCTTTTGGAGGAGAAAGGGTTAAGCTACTACTACTCTCTTCCCAACCGAATATTCGACTTTATGCAAGCGCATGTTCCAATGTTGGCCACAGGCTTTCCTGAAATCAAACAAGTTTTAGAAACGGAACACACAGGCATCTGCATCAACCATTACGAACCTGAATATTTGGCAGAGGTCATCAATGGATTGTTAAAACAACCTATCGACCACAACCGTTTTTCCGAAGCATCACGCAACAATTGTTGGGAAAAAGAAAGGGAAATTATCCTCATCGAATAACCTCCCCCTCATTGATTTTTGCGACCTGCTATTTCTTCTTCGTCTCTCCTGATATTTGCAACACTGGACGTTTTCCACCTGCATTAGAGTAAACCTTCATAGTTTTATGGAAGGTTCCACTCACCCTACTTTGATAGTACACATGCACCGAACCAGTATCGCCTGGTGCCACAGGTTTCTTTGTCCATGTAGGCGACACGCACCCACACGATGGAACGACATTGGCAACCACCAACGGAGCATCTCCCACATTCTTATAGACAAACACATGATCCGACGTCTCTCCCAAAACATTGTCCGTCATCACATATTCTGTCTCTTGAAACTCAATTTTCGGCTTGCCTGCAGCCACTACACATTGCAAACCTGCAATAGCAATCGTTAATAAAATAATCTTCTTCATACGCACTATTTTTTTACTCAATGAAATACTCCCAAATGAACAATATTCCAGTGATAATGAACATCAAAGCCAAAATCTTTCTGAACCAATACTCAAATTTTTGGAAGCCCTCCCATTCTTTTATTTTCTTTTCAATTCCATTTTGGAAAATCCATGCCACAAAAGCAATAGGAATCGCCGCTCCTATGGAGAACAATAAGGGAATAGTCCACCCATACTCCACGTTGCATGCCATTGGCACCATCGCTCCAAAATAGATGGCCGCACTATAAGGACAAAAGGCAAAAGCCAATAGTAATCCCAACAGAAAGGCACTTCTTTTGGAATAGTTTTCTCTGAATATCTTATTCATCCATATCACACAACGATTCTCCAGCCCATGCACATGAAATATATCTAACAAAAACAAACCTATCAAAATAAACAATGGCCCTGCAATCTTTCCTATCCACTGCATAAATGTGTCTGAGAGACGAATATGCTCCACAAAAGCCATTAGCAACCACCCTACCACAACATACGCCACCGAACGTGCTAGCACATACGACCCGACCACCGACAAATATTTGCTTTTACTCTGCCGCAACACACATGTCAACACAGACACATTCGCCGCCACTGAACATGGACATACTGCAACGACAACTCCTAAAATAATCACCGTCAGATACGGTATTCCACTTTGCATTAACGTCTCTATCATCTCTCTACTTTAATTTCATTCTCAGAAAAATTTCCAAATCCCGACTCGTAGGATTTATCAATGCCACCTTGTTTTCCTTGTTTATCAATACTCCATACGGCAAAGACTGAACCCGATAGTACTTCGAAATCGGACTTGACCAATATTTAAAATCGCATGCTAACCTCCACGGCAACACACCTAAAGATGTAACATACGAGCGCCACTCTTTCTTATCTTCATCCAAAAAGACTGACAGCACCTCAAAACCTTTTTCTTCATATCGATCATACAGTTTCTTCAACCACACTATTCGCTGCTCAGTTGCGTCACACCACGACGCGCCAAATTCTAAAAACAAATATCTCCCTTCATAATTGCTCAACCTCACAGTGTCGCCTAAAAAAGTGGGCATTTCAAAATCGGGAGCATCCATTCCTACCGAAAATTTCTGATGTAGAGCCAACTCCCCCTGCAAATACCGCACATACGGAGACTGTTGTATAGACACATCAAAAAGAGATATAATCTCCTCCAATTTCGTTATATTCAAAGACTGAGACAGTACACATACAAAATAAGCAGCTCCCATAGACGAAGGATTGTTCAAAACGAACTGCTTTGTCATCCATAGCAACGAATCTGGGTATGTATTATAAACTTTCGTCAAACGAGACACCTCTTTGTAATCTCGCCGCGTACGCGCATTTGATAGATGAACCAACACAGAACCCTGCCGATCTTTCAAGCGCTTATATTCCCTTGAAAGCGAGTTAAAATCATCTTGAGAAAAAGAACCCGACACATTTATTTCCTCAGGCAAAGACATCGACCCTGAGACCTTGATGTCGCTATTCTCCACAAAAACATCAAACGGCGGACGTGTTCCTATCCGAATAAACCGCATAGTTGGATAGTCTACATGACCACGGAAACGAAACTCACCCGCATGTATCACCGCACTATCCACCACTACGGGCAATCCCTGCTCCGTCAGTTCCATCAAATACGCTTTTCTCTCTCGTACACATCGTAGATTGCCATGTATCGTGTACGTCTCTCCCCTCTTACATGAAAAAAGAGATAAAATCACCAAAGACAGAAAAAAGATTTGACGAATACGTTTCACTCTATGATTTTGAAATATCACCTTCGGATATATATGTTAAAAAAGCGACCGACGTACTCGAACGAGTCGTCTGTCGCCTTTATGATTTCTTTTAGATTCTTAATCAGTCGTGATTATTCTGCTACTTCACCATTCAAGTTTACGACAAACGTACTTCTATTAGGATCATTCGAGACAATCGTCAATCGTTGAGAGAACTTACCGACTTTCATACCTGTAGTGTTAACCTTAATGCGAATAACACCAGACTTGCCAGCCTTAACTCCTTTCGTAGGGAATGAAACAACCGTGCTGCTTGCAGGGTCGATATTCACAGAACGTAAAATCAAAGCAGACTCTCCTTCATTCTTCAACGAAATCTCAAATGTTTTAGAAGCATTAGCCTTGACAGTGCCCAAACTCAATGAGTTTGAAATTGAGATGACTGGAGCCTTCGCCTTTTCTTCTGCCGTCATTTTTGAGAAGTCTTCCGCTACGTTTCCAAACAAATTGATAACCTGATCTGAATATTCCTTTCCATCAACTGTCAAAACAAGGCTCTTTTTGAAAGACCCCCAAACTCCAGAATCCTCAGTTTTAGCTACAACTATAATCTGTGCTTTTTCACCAGCAGCCAATGACGCAGGAACCGTCACGTTAAACAACTTGTTATCTGCCTTCGCACTAATTGAAACGGTTTTGCTACCGTTATTGATAATCTCAATCTTCTCAGTTTTAGACTGTGGATAGAGTACAGTATTGAAATATACGTTCTTCTTCATCAAACGAAGGTTTCCATACTGGTGTGGGTATTTATCCTCAACTTTTTGAGCCTTTGGAACAACCTCACCTTTGATAGAAAGTCTCTTCTCTCCTACATTTGTAGTTACAGTGATAGTCTTATTGAATGCACCAGGACGGCCACTTGGATTATATGTTGCCTTCACTATACCCTTCTCGCCTGGCTTAACAGGTGCCTTTGTCCAATCTGGAGTTGTACATCCACAAGATGCGCGAACCTTCTGCAAAACCAAATCCGCCTTACCTGTGTTTGTGAACTGGAATTCACAAGTAACCTTTCCGTTTTCTTCTGGAAATGTGCCGAAATCATGTGTAATAGTCTCAAAAGTGATCTCTGCAACATCTTCTGCGTATGTTGCTATGAATCCACTCAGCAACACCACCAATGACATTAACAATTTCTTCATATCGTTTAAAACTTTAAATTTCGTTTTTCAACAGTCGAAACCTCCTTTTGTTTCGGCGGTTGCAAATTTATAAAAAAATCGTAGAAAGGTCTTTTTTATTGTGCCGTTTTCCTTAATATTTCTTAAAATCATTTTTTTAGTCCATACATTGTCTTCTTACGTCATTCCAAATCTCACTTTTTTAATAACTTTGAAAAAACATATACTAAAGTGTTTTTTAGCATACTTTCAAGATGAAAAATCGTGTTTTCTCCCTCATCGGGCTTCTCTTTTGTTGTCAATTTTTTTACATAAAAAACGTATCTATTAACGTCGCATCTGCCCAAGAACTGAAAGACTGGGAGATTGTCTCCCCTCTTGATTTTGAAACTACTTTGAGCGGTAGTTTCGCAGAAATGCGTAAAAATCATTTTCATGGTGGATTAGACCTCCGCACGAACGGAGAGGAAAACAAGCCAGTCCGCGCCATTGATGATGGCTACGTCGCAAAAATCACAATTTCAAGGACAAGCTATGGGAAATGTGCTTTCATCAACCACCCTAACGGCTACACTTCCGTCTATGGACATCTCAACGGATTTATTCCCGCCTTGGATTCTATTTTGAAAGCGAAACAATACGCAGAACGTCAATTCGAGACAACGTTAGAATTGGACTCCTCTCAATTTCCATTGAAAAAAGGACAGGTTTTTGCGAAATCCGGTAACACTGGGGCATCTGGCGGACCTCATGTTCATTTTGAAATCCGTAGGACAAGCGACGGAACAATGCACAACCCACTGGAACTTAAAAATCGTCCTTATGGATTTTCAGACGATAAAGCCCCTCGTATCTTTGCCATCAAGCTATATGGTCTCAACAATCAAGGCGTTGTAAATGGCGCAAATCAGAAAACATTCAATGTCATCGCTGGCAAAGACAAGTCTCGCAGAATTCAAGCCATCAACGGAATATCGGCGTGGGGGAGAATAGGATTCGCTGTTAAAGCAAACGACTATATGTCCGCCACAGCATTCAAATATTCGCCCAGACACCTTCGCGTCTATGCAGATGGGAAGCTGATTTCCGACATTAAGATCGACAGTTTCCTTTACAAGGACATTCGCGCATGCAACAGTTTTATAGACTATGCCCAATGGTCGAAAAACAGAGATTTTTTTATGAAATCGTTCAAAGATGAAAATTCTCCTCTCATCTTCCTGAAAGATCAACCATACGGGACATTGACAATCAACGAAGAACGCGATTATAGAATCACCTACTTAGTAGAAGACGACTTTAGCAACAGAGACAGCGTTTCTTTCTTTATCTCTGGTAAAAAAACAGAGATTTTATCTGAAAACAAGGATTCTACTCTTTACATAAAATGCGGAGAAAACGTCTTCTTTGACAAGGAAACTTTCGCTATGAAAATTGAGAGGAACTCACTTTACGAAGACTTACGTCATAACTTCAGCAAGGACACATCCGCCAACAATTTCTTTTCTGCAGTCTACTCAATAGGCGATGCTACAATTCCTCTTCATAATCTTTGCTCCATCTCTATAAAGGTAGACAAAGACACGCTGAAAGATAAAAGCAAATACTACATTGCAAAATTGAACAACCACAACATTGCATCAGGATCAGCAGGCGGTCAATATATCAACGGTTTCATCGTTGGAAGAACGAACACATTCGGCAAATTCGCCATTGACAAAGATGACACTCCTCCAGTCATCGCACCAGTTCACACGAACCAACTGCGCAACCTCCCCTATCTCAGACTGAAAATCTATGATACACAATCTGGTATCGACACTTACGACGGGTATATCGATGATGTATGGGTGATGTTTGAATATGATGCAAAAACGCAGCAGATCACCTATTGGCTTGACAAAAAACAGATAAAAGAGTTCCAAAACCACACCTTTAAACTCATTGTGAGAGACTATTGCGGCAACGTAAAAGAGTATACGAAACAAATTTATTGGTAACCACAAACGATAATCTATCATTTTTTTGAAAGATGAAACATATATTTTGCACAATTTTACTTCTTGCCTACACATTCCTATGTTTCAGCGGCACGAACATCATCGTTGGCAAAAACGCCTCCTCGGATGGCTCCACGTTCTGCACCTACTCTGCAGATTCCTACTATCTTTATGGAGACCTTTCTTTCTTTCCATCTGCCGATTATGCAAAATATACGCAGACAAAGATTTATGGTTGGGACACCCATCGCTATCAAGGACTCATTGACCAGGTGGGCTCCACTTTCGCCGTTTTGGGCAATATCAACGAACATCAAGTATGCATCACAGAGTCCACTTTCGGTGGACGAAAAGAACTAGTAGACACCACAGGAGTTCTTGACTATGGGAACCTCATCTATGTAACGTTGCAACGGTCAAGGACTGCCCAAGAAGCCATTCAAGTAATGACGGACTTAGTTGACAAATATGGGTACTGTAGTTCTGGCGAGACTTTCTCCATAGCCGACCCAAACGAAATATGGCTTATGGAGATGATTGGCAAGGGACCAGACATCAAAGGAGCTGTTTGGGTGGCGATGCGCATGCCAGACGACTGCATTAGCGTCCACTCCAACCACTCTCGAATCACCACCTTTCCTCTCAACGACAAGACCACCTGCCGCTACTCTAAAGATGTTATCTCATTCGCCAAGGAGATGGGATTCTACGATGGGAAGAACAAAGATTTCAGTTTTTCCGATGCCTACGATCCCATGTCGTTCAATGCCCGTCGCTTCTGTGATGCCAGAGTGTGGAGCATATATAAGAATGTGAGTCAGTCTACAGCGAAGTATATTGACTATATATTAGGAAAATCAAACGAACGACTGCCTTTATGGGTAAAGCCCGACCAAAAAGTTTCTTTATTACAACTGAAGAATCTATTGCGCGACCACTTTGAAAATTCCCCACTCTCATTAGCCAACGACCCGGGAGCAGAACCTTTCGGAGCAGAATATCGCTATGAGCCAAGAATTTGGGAATACAACGGGAAAAAATATTTTAATGAAGAACCTATCGCAAGCCCCAAAAACGCCTTTTCTTTCGTTGCTCAAATGCGAAACTGGTTGCCCGACAAGATCGGTGGCGTGCTTTGGTTCGGTGTCGACGATGCAACGTTCACCGTCTACGTACCAATCTATTGCGGTACCACTCAAGTTCCCAATTGCTTCCGAAAGGGAAACGGAAGTCTGCTTAACTTTTCGTGGGACGCTGCCTACTGGGTGTTCAACTGGGTATCAAATATGGCGTATGCGAAATACAAATACATTGCGCCAGACATAAAAAAGGTGCAATCTGAATTTGAACAAAAATTGGAAGATAATCTTCAGGTAGTGGAAGAAGCAGCACAATCACTCTTCAAAAAATCACCCGACTATGCCAACCGCTTCCTCACTGAATATTCAGAAAACCAAGCCAATCTGATGATGGAACAATGGAAATCGTTAGGACAGTTTCTGATGGTTAAATATACCGATGGAAATATTAAGAGAGAACGCAAAGGCAAATTTATAGACAATGGTTGGGGCGTTCCAGACGGCATTCAATCACCTGGCTATTCCGAAAAATACTATAAAAGCATAGTGGACAGCACAGGTACGCGTTTCGAAATGATTGAAGAATAGCACTAACGCGACTCCGTAAACATTAACATTTGAGATAGCTGAAGGGAATAGT
>CAVKBM010000031.1:0-21559 GCA_963654355.1 Bacteroidaceae bacterium
GCCTCAAACAATCGCAAACAACCGCACTTTGGTAAGTGCTTACAACCCTAATGCTTACAGAAATAGCGAGATTGAAAACGCCCTCATCAGAGAGCATAACAAAAAATAAGCGTACGAAAAGAAAGATTTAACTTACTTTCTACAGACAATAAGACTCCTCAAGGTGTACTTGAGGAGTCTTTCTTTTCTCCAAAGAAATTTTCTAATCTGCAACTGCAAATTTGGCAGGACGGCAACCATTTCACTGACAGTTTGGCAGATTCATCCGTTCAATTGCTCTTTGGCATATTATTTGAAACACGTTATTGCGAAGGTCTTCGGACTCTGAATTATGACAAATAAAGAGATATAATATGCAAAAAGGAAACATTGGGGTAACGACTGACAACATCTTCCCCGTCATCAAAAAATTTCTATATAGCGACCACGATATTTTTCTTCGTGAAGTTGTTTCAAACGCCGTTGATGCCACTCAAAAACTAAAGACACTCTCTTCTGTGGGCGATTTCAAGGGAGAATTGGGCGACACAACAGTGAGAGTGAAATTAGATAAGGAAGCAGGAACTCTTACCATCTCCGACCACGGTATCGGAATGACAGAAGAAGAGATTGACAAGTACATCAACCAAATCGCCTTCTCTGGAGCAGAAGAGTTTTTGGAGAAATACAAAAACGACGCCAACGCCATCATCGGACATTTCGGATTGGGATTCTACTCTTCCTTTATGGTTTCTAAGAAAGTAGAAATCGTAACAAAGTCATACAAAGAAGGCGCACAAGCCGTAAAATGGAGTTGCGATGGAAGTCCTGAATACACAATCGAAAACATAGACAAAGCAGAGAGAGGTACTGACATAGTTCTCTACATCGACGACGAGAACAAAGAGTTCTTGGAGGACAACAAGATTTCTGAATTGCTCAACAAATACTGCAAATTTCTCGCCATCCCTATCGCTTTCGGCAAGAAGAAAGAGTGGAAAGACGGAAAACAAGTTGAGACAGAAGAAGATAACATCGTCAACAATACAACACCAGCATGGACAAAGAAACCTGCTGATTTGAAAGACGAGGACTACAAGAACTTTTACCACGAATTGTACCCTTACGCAGAAGATCCTCTTTTCTACATCCACTTGAACGTAGACTACCCTTTCAACTTGACAGGTATTCTTTACTTTCCTCGTATTAAAAACAATATTGAAATACAGAAGAACAAAATCCAACTCTACTGCAATCAAGTGTTCGTAACCGACTCTGTAGAGGGTATCGTCCCTGAGTTTCTCACTCTATTGCATGGTGTGATTGATTCTCCTGACATTCCACTGAATGTTTCTCGTAGCTATCTCCAAAGCGATAACAACGTAAAGAAAATTTCCAACCACATCACCAAGAAAGTGGCTGATCGTCTACAGGAAATCTTCAACCAACAACGTTCTGATTTTGAAAGCAAATGGGACAACTTGAAGATTTTCATTGAATACGGAATTTTGACCGATGAAAAATTCTCCGAGAAAGCAGAGAAATTCGTTCTTTTGAAGAACGTGGAAGGAAAATACTTCACACTTGAGGAGTACAAGAAACTCATTGAAGCCAACCAAACTGACAAAGACAAAAACCTCGTCTATCTTTACGCAACCAACGAAGAGGCTCAACACCTCTACATCAACGCTGCCAAAGAAAAAGGATACGACGTGTTGTTGATGGATGGTCAGTTAGATGTCCACTTTATCAGCAAATTGGAGCAACAGTCTGAAGGAAAGAGCCGTTTCGTTCGTGTAGACTCTGATGTTGTTGACAGATTGATTCAGAAAGATGACGCCAAGAAGGTTGAACTTTCCGACAGCGAGCGTAATGCATTGACAACTATCTTCAGCACGCAGTTACCTACCTCAGAAAAGAATTCTTTCATTGTATCATTTGAAAGCTTGGATGAGAAAGGTCAACCTGCCTACATCACGCAAAACGAGTTTATGCGTAGAATGAAGGAGATGGCGGCGACCCAAGGGGGTATGAGTTTCTACGGAGACATGCCAGATTCATTCAACATGGTAGTCAATACAGCACATCCTTTAGTTCAAAGAATTTTGAGCGAAGAGAAATCGGCTACACAAGACAAAGTTGCGCCTATTGAGTCTCAGATCAGCGATTTGGAGAAGAAACGCAGCGATCTTAAGGGAGATAAAAAAGAGACCGACTTAGCCGAGGCGATAAAAGACGAGTTGAAACAAATTGATGCAGACTTGGAAGCTAAGAAGAAAGAGAGAACAGCCATCTACGAAGAGTATTCTAAAGGACAAAACACTGTAAAGCAAATTGTCGACCTTACTTTGTTGTCTAATAATTTGCTGAAAGGCGAGGCTCTCAGCCAGTTCATCAAGAGAAGTTTTGACTTGATTTAACACACACAGCATTCTTTCAAGTTTTTCATATTTTTAAATTTTAGTAAAAGTCTCAGAGCATTTACGTTCTGAGGCTTTTTTTACGGCAAAAAATCGTAAATTCGCAGAAAGGAGAAAATTTGAGTTATGATTGTTTGCATAGCAGAGAAGCCCAGTGTGGCAAGAGAAATAGCAGCAGTTTTAGGCGCACGTAGCAAGAGAGACGGTTATATCGAGGGTAACGGCTATCAAGTTACCTGGGTGTACGGTCATTTGTGTACACTAAAAGAGCCACACGATTATAACCCAAATTGGAAACGTTGGACACTCTACGAACTGCCTTTGATACCTAACCCATTTGGCATCAAACTGATTGAAAATGAAAGTTCTAAAAAGCAATTTCACATCATTGAAACACTTCTGAAAGATGCAGATAGCGTGATTAACTGTGGTGATGCTGGGCAAGAAGGAGAGTTGATTCAACGCTGGGTTATGCAGAAAGCGAGTTGCAAATGTCCTATCCAACGCCTATGGATTTCGTCCCTTACAGAAGAGTCCATTCGAGAAGGATTTGCCCAATTGCGACCACAATCAGATTTCAACAAACTCTACGAGGCTGGCGCCATGCGTGCCATAGGCGACTGGCTTCTTGGCATGAACGCCACCAGACTCTACACCTTACAATACGGTCAGAATAAACGGGTTCTCTCCATCGGAATAGTACAAACACCCACCTTGGCACTTGTCGTGAAAAGACATCTTGATATTCAGAATTTCAAACCCGAGAAATATTGGGAACTGAAGACAATCTACAGAGACACCACTTTTTCCGCTGTCAAAGGTAGATTTTCTTCCAAAGAGGAAGGAGAACAGTTCTTAGAGACAGTAAAAAAAGATGAATTTGTCATTACCGACATATCCGCCAAAGCAGGAAAAGAAAACGCACCTAAGCTATTCGACCTCACTTCTTTACAAGTGGAATGCAACAAACAATTCAGCTTCTCCGCCGACGAGACACTCAGACTAATTCAGTCTCTCTACGAAAAAAAAGTCACCACATATCCCCGTGTAGACACAACTTTCCTAAGTGATGACATTTACCCTAAAATCGGTCCGATTATGCAGGGGCTAAAGGACTATACAACCCTTACAGGACCTATTCTGAGAGGTAAAATAGAGAAATCAAAGAAAGTATTTGACAATTCAAAAGTTACAGATCACCACGCTATAATACCAACTGGCGTCAACCCTACTAATTTGACAATTGAAGAGAAGAAAGTGTTTGATTTGGTGGTGCGTCGTTTTATTGCCAATTTCTATCCTGTCTGCGAAACATCAACAACAACAGTGTTAGGCGCAGTCAAGGATATTGCATTCAAGGTAACTGGAAAACAAATTTTAAAACCAGGATGGCGCGTCGTGTTCGACAAGGGAGCTGTCAGCGAAGATTCAAAAAACAACGATGAAGAAAAGGTGTTGCCACTTTTCAACAAAGGAGAACAAGGTCCTCATAAGCCTCAACTTTCAGAAAAAGAGACCACGCCTCCAAAACCCTACACTGAAGCGACATTGCTCCGAGCAATGGAATCTGCGGGCAAATTAGTAGAAGATGAGGAGTTAAGAGACTTAATGAAGGAAAACGGAATCGGCAGACCATCCACTCGCGCTAATATCATTGAGACTCTCTATAAGCGTGAGTACATGCGCAAAAAAGGCAAAAATATTGAAGCTACCCCTACCGGCATTAACCTCATCAACACCATCCAAAACGAGCTCCTCAAATCTGCAGAACTGACAGGTCAATGGGAAAAGAAACTTCGCATGATTGAGAAAGGCACTTATTCAACAGCAGATTTTAAAAACGAATTGCAAACAATGGTGTGCCAACTCATAGAAAGCGAGAGATACAATTACAACAACAGTAGAACAATTACTTCGCAGGTGAAATAACGATTTACAACAAGAAGTTCAACACTTTCTCTACGCTACATGCCTTCGTTCATCCGCGATCTTCTTATTCAGATGGCGAAATGAAATGCCACACAAACTATTTTCTGCGGTCTTCCTTATGTTCTTTAATCTTCTCGCGCATTACCTTCGCAAAATAGTATCTCAATCCATTTATTTGACGAAGAGTCTGGCGAGAGAAAAATTTCTTCGTGATAGTTCTCTGATAGTTATGTATGATTGAAACATTTGGAAGACAAACAACCTTATATCCTTTCTTTCTCATTCGGCGACAATAATCCGCATCTTCTGGACCAAAAAAGATACGTTCATCAAAAAATCCGACTTTGTTTTGAGCCTTACGTCGCACCAACATACACGCGCCTATTACGAAATCCACATCCATAGGTTCCGTACCTTCCACCTTATAGACCGTCTCATTGTAAGCATTCGGAAACACAGTCCAACCGAAACGCTTCATTATATTATGGATGCCACTCTTAATGACACCCCACTTCGTTGGAAAATGCTTACAACTGGCCTGCGTCTCTCCATCACCTCCAATCAGTCGACAACTGCAAATACCAACATCCTCGTGTGTTTCCATATAGTTGAGCATAGCGTGAAAAGCCTCCTCATTAACCTCCGTATCGCTATCCAAGAACCATAGATATTCACTTGCAGTGTTCACCATTCCAATATTTCTAGCAGCAGAGACACCCCTATTCACACCACAAGATATCATCTTCACATTAGAATAAGAGTGCGTAACAGCGCTTCTCGTCTCATCGGTAGAAGCATTGTCCACATACAAAATAACAGCCTCCTGATTCCCCGACAGAAACTCCAACGACGCCAAATTCTTCTGAAGATAGTGCCACGAGTTATACCCTATAACAATGACGGTTACTTTCATACTCAAAAAACAATAAACGAAACACTATATACACTTACAAGTTTCGCAAAAAAAAATTAGGTAAACAAGAAAATTCGGAACAAAATTCTCTTCTCAAAATTGACCTACATATCATCCATTGACAAACCTCTGTATGATATAGTATAATTCTGAAATTCACCAGTCGACCGCAGAAAAGTATCTGCTTTTTTCTTTAGAGTTTCAATTCCGATATTCGCTGCATTACGTTTCACCGCAAAGAAAGTCGCCTCCTCCGTAAATTCATTCTCTGCAACAATGTCTATCTCATTCTCCCCTTTTTGATTCCACCATCCTCCAATTCGAGTATACGACTGACTTTCATTCAGTAATTTTCTAAAATATCGTTCAAGCATCAACCCCGTAAATGTATCGTAATCTTGATTAATTATAGACTTCACTCCTTCATAGTTCTCAATTTCCAACATATAGTTGTATTTATAAACAAATCGAAACCAGAATTTGCCTTCACCCAAAAAATCTTAGTCATCATTGAATAGATCGAACCACATACGATCAAATTAATCTTTGCAGTCGGACTATAAATATCCCAAATACGTTGCATATCACTATAAATGGACTTATTTACTCGAAAAAAATCTTGAAACTCATCAATGAACAGCGTTATAGGTCGCTCCGATGATAATTTCATCAAATACTCAAATATTTCAATGAAATGCTCTAGCATCCCCATTATTGGCATTCCCAATTTTCTCTCTATCTCTGACTTATAATCTTCACAGAGATCTGCTTCTGCTTTTCGTGCAACAAAGAAATACAACACAGTCTCCTCCTCGTATGCTTTCCATATCAAAGAGGTTTTCCCTATGCGACGTCTTCCCGTTACAACAGTGAACTGCGCACTCTCTTTCACATCACTTGTATCTTCTGCAATGTCGCAATCTCATCCGTTCTATCAAAAAATCTCATATTATTACGGCACATCCGAAACAGCCATTTCGTACCTGCCAATATACGACTTTACTTCAGATACATCCACAAAAAAAGCCCGACACCTAAATGCCGAGCCTTTTAATTATGACAATTAACGATTCTTCAAAGATTATTTGCTGAGATTCTTCAACTCTTTGTCAATCTGGTTGTACTTATCTCCATTGTTTACACGATAGTAGCAAGTCTTCAAGAGGTTCAAGTTGTTGGCATCTTTAGCATCAATCTGACGCGCCTTCTCCAAGTAAGGGATTGCCTCTTTGAAGATTTCAGTAGCTGCGGTCTTAGCTGCATTGTACTTCTTGTTGTCCTTGATACTACTTGCCTTGTCCAATGCAGCTTCTGCCTTCTTAACGTATGAGAATCCGCAGAAGAAGTTTGCGTTGAAGTTGTTTGCCTCAACATTCAAAGCTTGTTTTGAAGTTGCGATAGCTTGGTCAAAATTCTCCTGACGAACGTAAAGCTGTGCCTTGATGACGTAGTACTGAGCGTTCTTAGGATCTTTTGCAATGGCTTGGTCAACGTATGCGATAGCCTCTGCATCTTTCTTGTTATCCAAGTAGTAGTTGATTAATGAGCCGATGAAGTAGGAATTGGTTGGATATTTGTCTACAGCCTCTTTCAAAGTTGAAGCAACCTTCGCATCATTACCATCCTCTTTGTAAGTGCTATACAACCATTCGTACATCTGCTGTGCATATTTAGGCTCTTTCTTCAGCTGCTCCATGTACTTGATGGCAGTCTTGCTGTCTTTTGCTGACGTTGCAGCGTTTACTGTGTAGTACTTAATATCTGTGTAGAGTGAATCTGCTTTCATATTTGCTTTAGCCATGAAAGCATAGTCTGCTACTTCAATGTACTTTGTCCAATCAGCGACGGCTTGAGCATAGTTCTTCTCGTTGTAGTTAGCCAAACCAGCATTAATCAAGTATTTAGCATCAGCTTCAACCTTAGCAGGTATTTGCTTAGAGTACTTTTGCTTCACCTTACCTTTTGCGTCAGGAATTAACTCCAACTCATAGCACTTCTTGTATGCATCGATCGCCTTTACCAGACACTCATCAATCGTTGCCTGACTATACTCCTTGTTCAACTGGCGGTTCATGTCCTGAGACTCGTAAGTCTTGTAGTAAACCTCTCCTGCCACCCAGTAAGTTTTGGCATCATTGGCTGTTGTAGGATCTTTCATGGCTGCCTCGATCATTGTACGAGCTCCTGGCAAATCCATTGGCTCATACAACTTGCCCTCTGCGCCACTTACATTTTTCTTTTGTGCGAAACCGAATGTAGCAAACGCCAACGCACACATCGTAAACGCAATTTTTTTCATCTTTATTTTCTTATTTTTTTATGTTTTTCTTACTCCTCCGTCGGATTCTCTCCCGTTAATGCTGTCGTGCCTTCAACATCCTCATCTACATTCTCCGTTTCACCTTCCTCAGTCTCCTCTTCTTCCTCATGTGGCACGCGACATACAGAAGCTATCTGATCATTCTTCTTCGTCAAATTAATCAACTTAACTCCCTGTGTCGCACGTCCCATCACACGAACATCCGACACGTTCAAACGGATTGTGATACCCGACTTGTTTATTATCATCAAGTCGTCATCGTCTGTCACATTCTTTATCGCAATCAACAATCCAGTTTTATCCGTAATGTTTAACGTTTTGACACCCTTTCCACCACGGTTGGTTACGCGATAGTCTTCAATGTCCGTACGTTTTCCATAGCCCTGATCTGAAACAACCATTACCGTCTCCTTCTGAGGATCCTCTACCACAATCATACCAACAACCTCATCATCCTCATCATCCAATGTCATCGCCTTCACTCCCGTCGAGACACGACCCATCGGACGAACTTTCTCCTCACTAAAGCGAATAGCACGACCATGTTTGTTGGCAATGACTATCTCCGACTTTCCATCCGTTAAACATACATCAATCACTCTGTCATCCTCACGAATCACGATGGCATTAACTCCGTTCTGACGTGGACGCGAATAGGCCTCCAATGAAGTTTTCTTAATCACCCCATTCTTTGTACAGAACACTATATTATGTGTCTTATTGAACTCTTCGTCATTCAAAGTCTTGACACAAATCAAAGCGTTAATCTTATCGTCCGACTCTATGCTCAAAAGGTTCTGAATCGCACGCCCTTTCGCATTCTTCGCTCCTTCAGGAATGTCATACACTTTTTGCCAATAACAACGTCCCTTTTGCGTGAAAAACATAAGCGTGTCATGCATGGATGCAGAATATATATATTCGATGAAGTCAGCATCACGAGCAGAACTTCCCTTTGCTCCAACACCACCCCTCGCCTGAGCTTTAAACTCAGTGAGAGGGGTTCTCTTCAAATAGCCCAAGTGAGACACAGTCAAAACCATCTCATCATCAGAGTAGAAATCTTCTGGATTGAATTCCTCGGCGGAAAACTTGATTTCAGTACGTCTTTCATCTCCATACTTCTCCTTCACCTCAAGCATTTCATTCTTAATGATTTCGTTTCTCAAATCCTCGCTCGCCAAAATAGACTTCAAATGTTCAATCAACGACATCAAGTCTGCATATTCTTTGCGGAGTTCGTCGATAGCCAACCCAGTCAACTGACGGAGGCGCATCTCCACAATCGCTGTCGCTTGCTCTAAATCGAATCCAAAACGCTCCATCAAACGTTCCCGAGCTTCCTGCGCCGTTTTTGAAGCACGGATGATACGAATCACCTCATCAATATTGTCGACAGCGACAATCAACGCCTCCAAGATATGTGCACGTTTTTCTGCCTCACGAAGCTCATACTTCGTACGACGGATGACCACCTCCATACGGTGCGCCACAAACTCAGAAATAAGGTCCTTCAAGTTCAATAATTTCGGACGCCCATGCACCAAAGCAATATTGTTGACACTGAAAGAAGATTGTAATGCAGTGTATTTGTACAACTTGTTCAAAACCACCTGACTATTGGCATCTCGTTTTAAATCAATAACAACGCGCATTCCCTCGGAGTCCGACTCATCATTCACGTTTGAGATACCATCAATACGCTTATTCGTTACCATCTCTGCAATAGCAGAAATCAATTCGCTACGATTTACTTGATAAGGCAACTCGCGGACAACGATCTTGTCGTGTGTTTCCGTTGATTCAATTTCACACTTCGCACGGATGACAATTTTTCCGCGTCCTGTCAGATAAGCCTCACGGACACCCGAATATCCGAAGATGATGCCACCTGTCGGAAAATCAGGAGCTTTTATTAATTTGATAAGATCTTCTATTTCTACCTCTTTGTTTTCAACATACGCCACAATTGCATCAACCGCATCACAAAGATTGTGTGGGGCCATATTAGTGGCCATACCAACAGCGATACCCGACGAACCATTGACGAGCAACTGAGGTATTTTTGTAGGCATCACAGTAGGCTCTCTATGTTCACCGTCGAAGTTATCTTGGAAATCAACCGTGTTTTTGCCCAAATCTGCCATGACATCCTCTGCAATGCGACTCAGTTTAGCCTCGGTATAACGCATTGCAGCGGCAGAGTCTCCATCAACCGAACCAAAATTTCCTTGACCAAACACCAAAGGATAGCGCAACACCCAATCCTGAGCCAAACGCACCAACGTTCCATACACAGAAGAGTCTCCATGTGGATGGTATTTTCCTAAAACTTCTCCAACGATCCTCGCCGATTTCTTAGTCGGACCGCTATACGACAGACCCAACTCATTCATTCCAAACAACACACGACGATGCACAGGTTTGAATCCGTCACGCACATCAGGCAAGGCACGAGATACAATCACCGACATCGAATAGTCGATATACGACGACCGCATCTCTTCGTCTATGTCCACTTTGATTATTCTATCTTGATCTTGATTCTCCATTATTTATTTTTGCTTTCCTTTCTTTATCTCTAAAAAATTAGGTGTGTAAAAGTACAAAAAAAGTAGCACACGACAAAATATAATAGTTTTCAACAATCAACATTTTGCACCCTCTCACACTCGGGTTCTCCTCAAATTTTATTATAGTTTTGCAGAATAATACTAATTCGGACTACCGAATGTTGAAATTGTATATTTAAGGGTTTACTATGGACACGACAAGTTATTCACAGAAGGTCAAAGAGATACTGATGTTCAGCCGAGACGAAGCCATTCGTTTGGGCAACAACTACATTTGCCCCGAGCACCTCCTTTTAGGCTTGCTCCGCGGCAAAGAAAACCTCGCAGTCGATATTTTGATGCGTCTGAACGTAGACCTTTCTTACGTCAAACAGACATTGGACGATAAACTGCGCACGGATGCGGAAATTCCCGTAAATGCAGACATTCCCCTACTCAAATCAACCGAAAAAATACTGAAACTGATGATGCTCGAGTCTCGTCTCTACCAAAGTCAGACGCAAGAACCCGAACATTTGTTGCTCGCCATTATGAAAGACAACTCAAACGTGGCAGCGCAAGTGCTTCTCAGTGAAAATGTAACCTATCGCAACATTAAAGAATTCATAATGGGAGACGCTGATAACATTACCCCCAAAGACGCTTTCATTGACGATGAAAAAGATGAGCCTCAGGGCAACACTCCTAACAATAATAATGGCAATTCGGAAGAGAGAACTTCTAACACGAAGATTTCAAGTCCAACTCCTGTTCTCGACAACTTCGGAACAAACCTGACCAAGGCAGCTATCAACGGTGCATTAGACCCTGTCGTTGGTCGAGAGAAAGAGATTGAACGCGTGTGCCAAATCCTTACTCGTAGGAAGAAAAACAACCCTGTACTCATCGGAGAACCAGGTGTCGGAAAATCAGCCATCGTGGAGGGCTTGGCTCAGCGCATCGCAGAGAAAAAGGTGTCTCACGTTCTTTTCAACAAAAAGATCATAGCCTTAGACATGGCTTCTGTTGTAGCAGGCACAAAATACAGAGGTCAATTTGAAGAACGTATCAAGTCCATCATCAACGAGTTGAAGAAAAACCCCGACGTGATTCTTTTCATTGATGAAATACACACGATCGTAGGTGCTGGATCTTCCCCTGGATCATTAGACGCAGCCAACATATTAAAGCCTGCTTTGGCTCGTGGCGACGTGCAATGCATCGGAGCAACGACCCTCAACGAATATCGAGAGCATATTGAAAAAGATGGAGCTTTGGAACGTCGTTTCCAAAAAATCATAGTCGATCCGACTTCAAGCGAGGAGACCCTACAGATTCTTCGCAATATCAAAAGACGCTACGAAGACCATCATTTTGTCTCCTACACAGAAGAAGCTCTACAAGCCTGCGTCAAATACACAGACAGATACATATCAGACCGTGCTTTCCCAGATAAAGCCATAGATGCTTTGGATGAGGCAGGCGCGCGCACTCATATTTCAACCGTTTCTCTTCCTCCAATTTTCAACGAGTTGGAAGAGAAAAAGAAAGCTCTGACTACCCAAAAAGAGCAAGCTGTAAAGGACCAAGATTTCGAATTAGCAGCGAACCTACGCGACAATGAGAAACAAGTTCTAAAGGAAATTGAAACGGAACGACAACGCTTCGAAGACGACATGCGTAAAAATGTCAAAGAAGTTACAGAAGAGGACATTCGCAATGTCGTCTCAATGATGTCGGGAGTTCCTATTCAAAATATCGCAAAGGAGGAAAACGAGAGACTTCGTACTATGCGCGATACGCTGATGGGCAAAGTGATAGGTCAAGACGACGCCGTTGCAAAAATCGTCAAATCTATCCAACGAAGTCGAATAGGATTGAAAGACCCCAACCGACCAATTGGCTCTTTCATCTTTGTCGGTCCTACGGGAGTCGGGAAGACTTACTTGGCAAAAATCTTGGCAAAAGAGATGTTTGGTTCATCAGACGCACTAATCCGTGTCGACATGAGCGAATATATGGAAAAATACTCCGTTTCTCGCTTAATCGGCGCACCTCCAGGATATGTAGGATACGACGAGGGCGGACAGTTAACTGAAAAAGTCCGTCGCAAACCTTACTCCATCGTTTTATTAGACGAATTGGAGAAAGCGCACACCGATGTCTTCAATCTTCTTCTGCAAGTGTTGGACGAAGGACGACTCACAGACAGCAATGGACGCCAAGTGGACTTCAAAAACACTATCATCATCATGACATCCAATGCGGGAACCCGACAACTGAAAGACTTTGGAAAAGGAGTGGGCTTCGCCACTAACGCAAAAGAAATAGACTCCGAATTCGGGCATAGCGTGATTACGAAGGCCTTAAACAAAACCTTCTCGCCAGAGTTTCTTAATAGGATCGATGAGGTGATTATGTTCGACCAACTCTCAAAAGACTCCATTTTCAAAATCATTGATCTTGAGTTGAAAGACGTGTACGACCGTGTCGAGAAATTAGGATACCACTTAGTATTGTCTGACGATGCGAGAAACTACATTGCCGAGCAAGGCTACGACGTGCAATTTGGAGCCCGTCCGTTAAAACGAGCCATTCAAAAGTACATTGAAGATGAGGTGGCAGAGTTGCTTTTGACTCAAACCGCACAACCTAACGACACTGTAGAAATAAATTTCGATGCGACCAGCAAAAAAATCATTTGCAAAATTGCAAGTGTCGAATAATGTTTTTATCTTTGCACCGCTTTAGAAGAAAAGCGGAATGCTTCCTTAGCTCAGTTGGTCAGAGCATCTGACTGTTAATCAGGGGGTCCTTGGTTCAAGCCCAAGAGGGAGCGCAAGCCACAGAGTGAATCTGTGGCTTTTTTGTGTGAGAAAAGAATTTTACTAACATGTTTGCAACAGATAAGAGATATGGATCTACATTTTCCAACGAGGGTAAAATGAAACGACGACAGGCCTCTTCAAAAAGCATCAACTCGGCAGAATTTAACTAATAGTTTGTAAAATGGCAGAACATAATGAATTAGGCTTATTTGGAGAGCAGAAAGCCTCCGAATATTTGCAATCAAAAGGTTTCCAAATCAGACATCGCAATTGGCGTCGTGGTCACCTTGAATTGGACATAGTGGCAGAAAACGAACGCTATTTAGTGATAGTCGAAGTGAAGACAAGGAAGAACCTATTAATAGGTGCAGAAGAAAGCATCAACCGCACGAAAATAAGGAATTTGGTCTATGCCGCCAATGCTTATATTCGCCAATTCAAAGTGATGAAACCTACACGGTTCGACGTCATCACGATAGTAGTAGATAATAATGGCACGATAACATCCCTTAAACATTTTGAGGATGCTTTCGTGCCTGGAATGAACATGTGAAATTTTCTAAAAAGGGAAGTCATTGTTACCACCGCCATTAGATGGTGCAGTACTTGAAACAGGTTTAAAATCAGACGGAACACCGCTGGAATTATTAAATCTGGAGCCTTGCCCCATCCTTGGAGTAGGCATAGTGTTGGAATTGCCTTCAAACTCATCTTCCAAGTTTTGAAAGCGAGCCAATTGCGAAACAAATCGAAGATTGACATCTCCGACCGCACCATTACGGTGTTTTGCAATGATGATTTGAGCGATACCTCTCAAATCATTTCCTTGAGCATCTTCGTTTATTTTATAATATTCTGGGCGGTGAATGAACAACACCATATCGGCATCCTGCTCAATAGCACCCGATTCACGCAAGTCAGCCAACCCAGGTCGTTTGTCTTCTGTCTTCTCCACACCACGATTCAACTGAGACAAGGCAATAACAGGTATATCCAACTCCTTCGCCAACTGTTTCAACGAACGTGAAATCATACTCACTTCCTGCTCACGGCTACCAAATTTCATTCCACTAGCGTTCATCAGTTGAAGGTAGTCTATAATGATAAGTTTCACACCATGATCTTTCACCAATCGACGAGCTTTCGTGTTCAACTCCATGATTGAAAGACCTGCAGAATCATCCAAGAAAATATGCATCGTCTCCAAAGGGCGAGACAAGCGGTTCAATCTCTCCCATTCCTGGGGTTCCAATTTTCCATTTTTAATTTTCTCGGCAGGAATCTCCGTCGCATTCACCAACAAACGGTTTGTAAGCTGAATGTTCGACATTTCAAGAGAGAATACAGCGATAGGAACACCTCGCTCCGCTATATTTTTAGCCATTGAAAGCACAAACGCCGTTTTACCCATAGCCGGACGTGCCGCTATAATGACTAAATCAGAACGTTGCCATCCAGAGGTAATCTTATCCAACGCATGAAATCCACTGGCAATTCCACTAAGTCCCTCTGGTCGTTTACCAGCATCCTCAATACGTCGTATTGCCTCAGTCACAACATCTCCAATACCTACAAAATCCTTTTTCAGACTGTTGTTTGAAATCTTGAACAGTTCGCTCTCAGCACGTTGCACGACATCATCAACATCCATTGACTCATCATACGCAAGTTTCATAATCTCTGTGCTGTAGTTGATGATTTGGCGTGCTAACGCCTTCTGCGCCAAAATCCTTGCATGGTACTCAACATGCACGCTAGAAGTAACGTTGGCAGTCAGTTTCGCTATATGATACGCTCCTCCGACCTCTTCCAATTTTCCCTGCTGGTGCAGCTTTTGTTGCACCGTCAACATATCAATAGGATCTTGTTCAGCTACCAATTCAAGCATAGCCTCGTAGATCAACCTATTCGTATCTTTATAGAAACAGTCGGGAGAAAGCGTGTCGCACACGGCACTATATGCATCTTTCTCTAACATCAACGCACCCAAAACAGCATCCTCCAACTCCGTTGCCTGAGGAGGTAATTTTGCATAGACAGACTCTTCTTTCTTTTTATAAGTCCACTTTTTTTTCGCTACTTCTTCTGCCATCTTATCTTTGATTATTTGCACAAAGATAGCAGATTTTATTCACTTTACTATCCGCCTACGTTATTTTGAAAACCCAATTATTTACTCGTAAATTCGTAATATCCTACTAATTGATCTTGGTCATAACTACTACCTAACTGTCTGTAATACACAAAAATCTGATATGTATTTTCAGTTTCCCAATGACTCCCCTCCGCACGCTCAATCATTGCGCCATCACTCCAATCCACTGGCAGAAAGGCATATAAAAAATTGTAACCTCCGTTTTTCAAAAGCAAAGCCAATTCATACTGTTTTCTGTCAAAATTATATACCATTTTGTTCCTCTCGCTCAACCAGTTGTCATTAAATCCGCCCATCACATATAGAGATCCATCCAACCATGGCTCCTCCGCAGGGTAAGTGAAATGGACAATAGAATAATCTATCTCAGACTCACTCCAAACATCTTGCCCATGCACTTTAAAACGACCATCCACATCATAATCAAAAACATAATTCACGCCTACTTCATGCGAACCTGGCAGTACATCCACGTGATAGTAAGGTTGATGATAAGCGATACGCTCTATCTTTCCGCTATATCTGTATCTATGAGAAAAATCCAACACATTATACTCTTTACCTCCTTCAAAAGAGAGTTTCCTTTCATCTTCATAAACAAAAGACGTCGGTTTCTCATACGTCGGTTTCAAGTCAAAAACTTCATTGTCATGCCTTCCATTCTGACGAACCACCACCGTCAACTCGTCAGTTAAAGGACTAAAATTTTCATTCGGGAAAATTTCAAACGACAAATGCTGATATTTCGTATTAACTCCATAAACCGACTTCCCTGAAACCATGCTTTCAAAAGAAACACGACTATCTTCAACAGAGAAACAACCAGATGCCAACGTCATCTCAGGTTTTTCTGTATTATAGACTTCAACGACATAATTACCAGATAAAATCGGCGTTATGTTTTCATTCGGAATCTTAAATACATAATGAGAATAATCAAATGTGGTATTCATGGATGGTTCTGGATCTTCTATCACTACATCATTAATGCCTTTCAGATATTCCAACTCGTCCATCGTTGAGGCACTCCAATCAGCACGACACATCTTGACACGATACGCCAAGTGAGGATATTGCATTGACATAAAATCAAAAGACACCGTTATATAGTCGGAAGTTCCCAATTCCATTACAGGATAGTCCAACTGATTATCATTCAAATAGAGTTGCAATGTCTGAATATCATCTGTAAATGTACAAGTACGGTATCGATTAGAGTCATACTCTTCCGCAAACGACAACTGAGACAAAACCAACAACAATAACACCAACAGACAAAACCTGTTTCCCTTTCGACTTGACTTCTGATTCATGCTTGGCATATTTTATTCAAAAATAATGAAAATTCATCACATTCAAATTAACTTCATCTCTCGCACGCCGCTGTATATCATTAAAATATGTTAAATATTCCAATTTGGTCTGAATAATTCTAAAAATAGCATTTGCGACTTTTATCGTATAAAATGTAAATTTTACATTTGCGAGCGAATGGTAGAAAACTCATCTATAAGAATAAAGATGGGAGTTGTATCGTTTCATTCAAAGGAACAAAAGTCGTATGTTAACAGTTTTCTTGCTCACACTCGCAATCGTTGCCATATCCCTACTATTGTTGGGAGTAGGCATTATTTGCAAGCATAAGTTTCCGAACACGCATGTAGGTGGCAACAAAGCACTGAATAAAGAAGGTGTTTATTGTGCTCAGACACAAGACTATATGGAGTACAATGGCATTCGTCCAATGAGTAAAGCGAAAAAGGAGAAAAACAAAAAAGAACTATAAAAATGACAAAAAACTTAAACATTATCGCATTGGCTGTCATTGCAGTAGCCATTGTCGTGTTGTATGTTCTGCACTTCACGTCTACACCAACGTGCCAAGCAGAAACAACAGTCAAGAATGACACTTGCTCCGTTGTATGCGACTCATCATCCGCTTTATTATCAGACAAAAAAAGCGACTACCCTGTTGCATACGTCAATGTCGCAATGTTGCAAGAGAGTCTGCAAAAATTCGATTTCTATAAAAAATGGAATGAAAAACTACTTCAGAAAGAAGCGGAGTCGACCAATAAATTAAAATCCGAACAAAAGCGTTTACAAGCAGAATTGGAAGTCTTTCAACAGAAATACCAAGCAGGCGGATTCCTGACAAAAGAGTCGTTAGAGCAGGAGCAAAACCGATTGATGAAGAAAGACCAAGATTTGCAGGCAATGCAGATGCGCTTAGAACAAGAGTTTGCCAATGAGCAGATAAAACTCACCAACCAATTAATGGACACAATTGACACTTTCTTCAAAACGTACAACAGAGATGGTCGATACAAACTCATCATCAACCGTGCTGAAGTGTTATATGCCGACACAACAATGGACATTACACAAGACGTTTTAAGCAAGATGGACGAACGTTACGGCAAAAAAATCAAAAAATAAGAAATTCACTACATTTTCACATATTATAGTGAGGCGGTGCAACGTTTTTCCCGTTGTACCGTTTTTTTTTATTTTCTTTATCGTAAATTAGAGTGGTATTTTGTTATTGTAGAATCATCTATCCAATACAAGCATGAAACATAAAGATATAATTTGCCACATAGATGTCCTTAATGTGGAAGAACTGCCAAAAGAGGATCTTTCTTTAGTAGAAGAGTCGGAGAAAGCGACAGAAAACTCCTACTCCCCCTATTCGCAGTTTGCAGTAGGTGCAGCATTACGTCTCTCCGATGGCACAGTATTTACTGGAGCCAACCAAGAGAACGTCTCCTACCCTTGCGGATTGTGCGCTGAACGGAGCGCACTCTTCTACGCTATGGCGCAAAAGCCGAAAGTAGCCGTTTCGACTTTAGCAATTTCTGCAAAAAATGACAAAGGATTTCTGGACCATCCCATCTCCCCTTGCGGACTTTGCAGGCAAGCACTCTTGGAGTACGAAAAAAAATTTGGTCAAAAAATAAAAATCTACCTTAACGGAACGAAAGGCATTTATAGGATAGAAAGTGTTGAGTCTCTTTTGCCAATACAATTCGATTCATTGGAATAAGGGAAATTTAGGCAAACATCAATATGATACGAAATTTAATATTTGATTTTGGAAAGGTTTTGATTGACTACGACTTCTCGCTCACCGTGGATCGTTTTTTTCAAAATTCAGAAGATGGGAAAGAGTTTTTCCGAATTTTCTCAGAACAAAAATTCATTGAGAAATGCGATTTGGAGTTTGTGCCATTCGACGAAATCATAGAAGAAGCGAAAAGGCAATACCCACAATATGCAGAGGCGCTTCAACTCTTCACCATTCATTACGCAGATTTCGTCACAGGTGAAATACCAGGGATGAAAGACCTGCTTACCCGACTGAAAGGGGAAGGGTTCAAACTCTACGGACTGACCAACTGGTGCAGCAAAATCCGCGAAATCATGAAGCTCTACGACATTTTCAATTTGTTGGACGACAGCATCATCTCTGCAGAAGAACACCTTATCAAGCCCGACCCAGCCATCTACCTTCGCCTCTGCGAAAAATTTCACTTAGCCCCCTCCGAATGCCTCTTCACGGACGACAAGCCCGAAAACATCGAAGGAGCGGAAAAAGTCGGCATGCAAGGCATCGTCTTTATAAATGCAGAAGAGTATGAGAAGGAGTTGAGAGCGAAAATCAAGTAAAGCGAACAAAGGGGGAACAACACTATTTAGGGATAGACAAGAGGTTTTTGTGGAAATTCGTTATTTTAGGTAAATTTATTACGACAAATTTTGTCAATGTTTTTTTTTTAGATTTGTTAACCGTCATAAATAACATAATGACGGAGAGAATAAATTGTTTAATTATAAAATAAGGAAAAGATGGGAAGAAAAAAAAACTTATCAAGAGCCTGATGAGGAAGAAGAGGAGATTATGGATGACGAAACCATAATCGAAATTATGTTTCCAGACGGAGTGGAAAACGAAGAGGACTGGCCTAACTATGATGATTAATCATTATAGTTAAAATTTTGAAGACGATAAATTCAAGCCAACTTGTAAAAATGAATCACATTGAAAAATTCGGATTATAGACCGATTTTTCAATGTGATTTGATTTAGTTCAATAGTGGATTTTCCACAATATTTAGTAATTAAAAATGAATACAAAATTCACCCTAAAAAACTTCCGTGTTTTCGACTCCAAAGGAGTAACGATAGACCTCCGCCCCATCACCTTACTGACAGGCTGCAATAGTTCTGGAAAGAGTTCGATTGTGAAGGCATTACATTTGTTGTCTGATTATTTCAAAGAAATAAAAAAGACGAAAAGAACATAGATCCGTTTGCTTGCGAATTGGATTTCACTCGTAAACCTCACAACCTACTGGGAAATTTTTCCAAAGTAATGAATAGAAAGTCAAAATCAGATGACCGCAGCATAACGATGGAATTACCGAGATGATTGTACACAATACCCTGAGGAATATTCCATTAAAGCACTTAAAGACAATAAGGAATATCTTTCGTCTGTATACTTAGTAGAGGATTATGAAGAAGGCTTAGAGGGTATCGTTTTATGTGGTAAACTTGGAGAGGCGACTAAGGTTTTGGACCGACTTTTTTGCGGAGAAGAGAAAGAGTACAACCAAATTAATTTTCTAAAAAATTTTTCTTGGGAGAATTTCAATCTCACCATCCCCCCTGCACTGATATGATCATTTGTGACAGATACCTATTCAAAGATGGCGATAAGAATAAAGCGATTCATAACATTGAGGCAATGCTAAAGTCATTAACATTAAACACAAGAGGCACAATCAATGTCGTTATTTTCACAATGGAAGGAGGGCTAAATTACAAAGAAGTTAGAATTATAGATAATGCAATTGGTAAAATTAAAAAATCAATAGAAAATGACACAAAAGTAACTTTTATTATAGGCTTAGAAAATGAATCAAAATATAAAAGCATACCTCACGACAGAGTGATTATTATGAATTATGGTCTTTTGTTGTCAGGAGACTGCTTTCGATATTTCAATTTTGAGGATGAATGCACATCTAAAGGATATTTCCTTGTCTATAGTAGTCTAATCAGCATAAACAATGAACAATTTGCGAAATGTGTAATTAATGACTTAAATAATAAGCATATAAAGACAAACTATTCTAATCTTATCTTCTATGGAGATGGAACATCTAATTTATTAGATGGGCTTAAATTTAAAAAAGGCTTTTCCTAGTGTTATAGATAAAATCAGGAAGGAGGAAGGTTAAGAATCTATCAAAGAAAAGGTAATAATCGGGAGAAGAGTTTTCAATATGATGGCAAAGACGACCCACTTGCCAAGCAGTTATACACAATCGTAGAAAAGAATATAGAAGAGTATCAGCAATTCTGCAAAGACTCTGCTGGTTTCTTCCCTATCTCGTGGTTGGAGTATTTTTTCAAAGACTGCAACATTAAGACGAAAAGGGAGGAAAGAGAACAGGTGCTAAGTGCCAGTTTAGACCGAATTTTGAAGAACATTGACATGCTCCCCATCTTGTATGAGGACATCAAAAACAAGAAAGTTCTTTCCATCGAATATGATCCCTTCATGAAAGAGAAACAGACGCTTACTTTCCATCCCCATTTTCTAAAGGAGTTCAATGGCAGATGGTATATCTTCGGTCATGCAGACGGACACGAAACTCAACGCATATATAATTTGGCAATAGACCGTATCGTTGGAGAACCGAAAGAAATAAAGGATGTAAAATACGTAAGCGCACCCTCTGGATTCTATACAGAATACTTCAGAAACATTGTGGGGGTGAGCCATTCGAAAGACACTATTGCACAAGAAATCAAAATTCGTGCTCGCAATAAATATATGTTTATGCTCACGGAAACAAAACCCATAGTTGACACGCTGATTCAGTGGCTGAACTTTCAAACTCCTAAAACATAGAATTATGGAGAAAGAAGTGATGACAGAAAGAGATCGTTGGATCTTAATTGGCAAGATCGCTGTTGCAATCGGCACTACAATCCTTAGCTACTTCGGACTGAGTAGCTGAAGCCAATGAGGGGAAGGGTAATGCCCTCCTCTTTATATGTTATTTGCAAAATGCTGTCCTCCAAAACTTTGTTTTAAGTTTACCGATTTCACAGACAGACCATACGATTATATCATTATGGATGAGGCCTCCCAAGTGTCAATAGAGACAGAAGTATTGGCACTGACTTGTGCCTACAATGCCGTGATTGTTGGCGACTTGCTACAGTTGCCAAACGTAGTTAGATGAGGACAGGCAGAAACTTAATGTCATTATGAAGCAATGCAACCATACACAAGTATCAGGGTCGAGAGAAGGATGCCATTATATTCAGTGTCGTATTTCACTATGGCTTTGACAAGTTTTCAAACGTAATTGTCAGACAATCAGCAATGGCATTCTGTAGCTGCCCAATATAGTCAAAAACAAAAGGGAGGCTCATCAAGCCTCC
>CAVKBM010000032.1:0-21194 GCA_963654355.1 Bacteroidaceae bacterium
GATCAAGAGCAAGTGGAGAAGGATGTAGAAATCAACAGACGTAACATCATGATGGTGCTGATTAACAGTAGCGACCTTTTGATGGTTAATGGAGAGGTTTTGCCGGTAAGCAGATTGAAGGATAAAGCGAAAGAATTTATTGCTAATCCTAATAACAGCGTGAACTTGCCAGCAAAGAAATTAGAGAATGTTCCTTTCTTTGGTAACATTGAAATTACTAAGGATCATGTTATCTCTTTACAGAATGACCGTGGTACTTCGTACCAGGCATACATTGATGTTCAGAATGAACTGATGCGTGCTTACAACGAGTTGCGTGAAGATTTAGCACGGCAAAAGTTTGGTGTTTCTTTCTCTGAGTTGGATGAAGATAGACAGCAGGCTATTCAGCAAATTTATCCTCAACGAATTTCAGAGGCAGAGCCTAAGGATTATTCTAAACTAAGTCAGGGAGGAGTGCAATAATGGCAACATTTAGAAAAAAAGGCGGAAAGAGGCTTCCCGCGATTAGTACGGCATCTTTGCCTGATATTATCTTCATGTTGTTGTTCTTCTTTATGACGACTACTTCAATGAAGGAGGTTACCTTGATGGTAGACCAAAAAGTTCCTCAGGCAACAGAGCTTCAAAAATTGGAAAAAAAATCCCTTGTAAAGTACATTTACATTGGTACTCCGAAGAGGGAGTATAAGAAAGCATACGGAGTTGAGTCTCGTATTCAATTGGATGATGCTTTTGCAAATGACCCTTCTGAGGTTCAGACTTATATTGCAGCTAAACGAGCTGCAATGAAGGAGGAAGACCAAGCTTTCATGATTGTTTCACTTAAGGTTGACAAAGATACTAAAATGGGTATCGTTACGGATGTGAAGCAAGCTTTGAGAAATGCTTACGCACTTAAGATTAATTATACGGCTACTCAAAGAGCTAACCACTATTAGTCTTTTGTTGATATAAGAAAAGAGGAGATTCCGATTATTTGGTGTCTCCTCTTTTCAGTTATTTGAATAATAAATTATTTAATATGAAAAGAGTAATTTCTACGAAAAGTGCGCCTGCTGCAATCGGTCCTTACAGTCAGGCTGTTTCAGTAAATGGATTTTTGTTTACGTCGGGTCAGATTGGTATTGTTCCGTCTACAGGAAACTTTGCAGGAGACGATATTACATCACAAACGAAGCAGGTGATGGAAAATCTGAAAAATATATTAGCGGAGGCAGGTTTGACTTTCTCGAACATAGTAAAGACCACAGTTTTTATAAAGGATATGGAGGATTTTGCCACGGTCAACGCTATTTACGCAGAATATTTTAATGAGGAAGCTCCTGCGCGTTCATGTGTTGCAGTTTCTGCTCTTCCTAAGGGAGCATTGATAGAGATAGAAATGATAGCGTTTGTTGATTGATTTCTTTGATTAAGATTATATACTTCGTGAATTTTTAAATAAAATATAAATTTGTAAAGAAAGATAATTCAAATTTTCTCTACAATTAAAAGATTTAGGTATGGGAGATACGTTAGTAACCGTTGCGACACATACATACGAGAAAGCGCAAGTGCTTCGTTCTGTTTTGGAAATTCATGGAATAGAAGTGTTTATGCAGGAGGTGAATCCGTTACTTCCTGCTATGTCGTTAGGAATACAAGTTCGTATTCGTCAGAGTGATTTGGATAAGGCGTTGGCTATCATTGAAAATATGAAAAATGAGGAAGCAATGAAAAAGGCTGTGGATGAAAAAGATATGCTATTGCTTCCTGTTGATTTTTCAGAATATTCAATCAAATTATGTGAGTTTGGTTTTGAATTGGCTAAAATGTTGGATTTGAAAATTGTTTTATTGCACACCTATTCAGTGGAAAAGACGGTGATGTCGACTCTGACGGATGCTTATACAACAAAAAAAGATGAAGAAAAAAGAAGGAAAGCCGAGGAAGAGAGTGCAGAAAAGATGAACCTTTTGAAGAAGGTTTTGGAGGAAAAGATAATTGCAGGAGTATTACCGCGCATAGAATATAGGAGTGTTATTAGAGAAGGAATTCCAGAGGAGATGATCCTCGAGTTTTCGGAAATGATGAGTCCGTACGCTATTGTAATGGGGACTCGTGGAAGCAGTCAGAAGGATTTAGACATAATAGGAAGTGTTACGGCGGAGGTGATGGAACGATCTACAGTTCCAGTTTTCACTGTTCCAGAACGACAACATTTTTTGAACTTAGCGAATGTGAAAAATATAGCATGTTCCACTAATTTTGGAGATGGTGATTTGACGATTTATAGCATATTGCTTAAGGTGATAAGTAAAGTAGCACAACCAAATCTAAGGATACATTTTATTCATCATGATGAAGAAGAAGATCGTTGGGCGGACATCAAATTAAGAGGTATGAAAGATTATTTTTTGTCATACTATCCCAATTTGATGATTGAAAGTCATTTGTTAAAAGGAAATGATATTTTAACAGCGTACGATGAGTTTGTTAGGATAAATTCAATAGATGTATTGTCGTTGATCACGCATCGTAGAAATCTATTGAAAAGAATGTTTAAACCGAGTATGGCGCGTAAAATTGTATTTCACACAAATACACCGATGATGGTGTTTCATGAATGATTACAATTTGGAGAATTAGAAAAAAAAGAGGAGACTGAAAGTTGAAGGAAGATGATGAATTTTAGAAGGTTTATAGAAAAATATAATGCAATAACAATAATATTAAGTTTATTTTTTTCTTCTGTTTTTTGCGATTGTTCAGCAGAAGATGTATATTCGCAGAGTATCTCAGTGTATGCTGATACTGTGCGTCCGCATTATTACACACCGCAGATTCCTCAGTCTTTTACAGTGTTCGGTGAATATGTTGATTTGACTAATTATTACCTTAGGGAAAGGTTTGATCGGGAGTTGATGAGCTTTTGCTACTGGCATTCGCAGGTTTTGTTGATTATAAAACGCGCAAATAAGTTTTTTCCTATCATTGAGCCTATACTGAAAGAAGAGGGAGTCCCGGATGATTTTAAGTATTTGGCGGTTATTGAAAGTAGTCTAGACCAAAGGGCTTTGTCTCCGGCGAAAGCCGCTGGAATTTGGCAGATATTGGCAACGACGGGGCAGGAGAATGGTTTAATTGTCAATGAAGACGTAGATGAACGCTATAATTTAGAGAAAGCGACGGTTGTTGCGTGTAGATATTTGAGGCGTACATACGAATTAACAGGCAGTTGGGCGTTGGCGGCTGCGTCGTATAACTCGGGGAGAGCAAGAGTTCTCAAGCAGATGGAGGTGCAACAGACTAGTGATTATTTAGATATGTTGTTTGGAGAGGAGACTAATCGGTATGTTTTTCGAATAATGATGGCAAAGTTTGTGATGGAACATCCGCAAGACTTTGGTTTCATTATGAAAAAAGAAGATTTATATCGTAAGGTTGAGTCGGATAAGGTTAGGGTTGATACAACGATAAATAATCTGACGAGTTTTGCCAAAGAATACGGCGTCAGTTATATGTTGTTGAAAGATGCTAATCCATGGTTAAGATCTAACAAGTTAGGAAACAAGGAACGTAAGGAATTTTTAATAGATATGCCTAAGTGTGAATCTTTGAGGTATGATGCTGAAAAAATCCAAGTTTCAAATGAAAATTGGATTATAAATCCTTGATAAATTCTTGTCAAACTTTTAATTTCGCTATCAGTACTATGGTGAGGTAAAGAATTATTGGATATGAATAGATTTATAAAATATTTGCTAATGCTGGGGATGCTTTGGGGAGTAACTGCAGCCTCTGCTCAAAATGCTAATTTTCGTTCTTTTAGAGAGACTAAGGGAGCGGTGACGAACAAGTCGAAGGGAGTTTATGTTTGGGGTGCTTGGCAACAGAGTTCTACATTGTTTTCGTTAGATGTGGCCAAGAAACTTATTACTGTAAATGATCAACTCACAAAGAAAGTAACGAAGTTTGAAATTTTTGATAAACCTGATAAGTGGGTTGTCAAGAAAGATTACAAGTACATCAACTTTGAGTGTATGGAAAAGAGTTCGTTGGAAAAGTTCTACGTTCGACTTTATGAGTATGACTCGGGTGAGTATCGTATAACAGTGATGTCTCCAACAGATGCGATACGTTATTCTGTCGTTTATGTTCAGGATGAGGATTCTCAGGATGTTGACTATGATGAAGTAGCGTCTGAGAATTAGAAATTATTATAAGGTAAAATAAAAAGGAAATGGAGGCTTTGTCTCCATTTCCATTTCTTGTTTATATAGCATGAATGGAAAAATAAAAATTGTATTTCAATGGATCCGAAAAATTTGTATGAACAAGTATCTGCTTACTTGTTTGATTGCAGTAATCTACCTTACCTTCTTTGATTCTAATACGATTATAGATTATTATACACTTTGTAGAGAAGAAAAAAAAATAAAACGAGAGATTTCTCACTATGAAAAATTGAGCAGAGACAGTAGGGAGCAAATGTCGCAGTTAAAAACAGATAAAGACAGTTTGGAGAAATTTGCCAGAGAACAGTTTTTGATGAAGCGAACTAATGAGGATATATTTCTTTTGAACGAGGAATAGGAAGAATTCTAAAAAATTAGTTGTTTAAGGGGTTTTCCTTTGAATTGTAAAACATTGAAAGGAAGAATTTTTTATTTTAATTCAGTTACAATACCATTTTCTATTGAGATAGAGAGTCCATCGTATGCGAGATGGACGTGAGGAGGCAATTTTTTTTCAACTACGGCGTGTAAACCAATGTCGTGGCACATGTGAACGAAATAGGTTTCTTTTGGTTTCACACGATTTACTATGGATAGTGCCTCTGCAACATTAGCGTGAGAGAAATGTTCCATCCAACGAAGAGCATCGATAATGAGGACGTCCAATCCTTCTAATTTGTATATCTCATCTTCGTCAATTGTTTTGAAATCGGTTATATAAGCTAAGTTTTCTATACGATAGCCAAAAGTAGGAAGTTTATAGTGCCAAATAGCAACTGGTGTAATTGTAATGTTATCAATGTCAAAAGGTTTATTCTCAATCGTAAGTACCTCTATCTTTGGAATTCCTTTGTAGTTGTTGTTGAAGCAATATGCGAACATTTTGTGTATGGCTGCACTAGTACCTTCGTTAGCGTAGATGCGCACGTTGCCGAATGGACGAAGATCGTCTATTCCCAAAATATGGTCAACGTGAAGGTGAGTTAATAGTACAGCATCCACCTTGTTTAGATTACAGCGAAGAGCCTGTTGACGGAAATCAGGGCCACAATCTAAAAGAATGTTTTTGCCTTCTATTTGTAATAAGGAAGAACATCTTAGTCTTTTATCTTTAGGGTCGGTGGAGCGGCAAACTAAGCAATTGCAACCAATGTAGGGAACTCCAGTTGAAGTGCCTGTGCCTAAGAATGTTAGTTTCAAATTTTTCATTCTCTGTATATTGTGGGTGTCAGTTGAATTAGCCTTGCAATCGTGCAAAGATAAGAATTTGAGATAAAGATTATACTTCTTTAAACAAGTTTGAATTGTTAATCTTTTTCATATAAAGCCTCAATGGAAGAGTTTGGATAGTAGTGTGCTAAGATGGTGCGATAGTCAATACCGAGGTGCGCCATCATTGCAGCTCCGATTTGGCATAGTCCGACGCCATGTCCCCAACCTGCACCTCTGAGGGTGTATGAGCATTGTCCGTTTGATACTTTTTTTTCTACGATAAAAGCAGAACTGTATAAGTGGCTTTTTGAGAGCCATTTTCGTATTTCTAATTCTTTTCCGACAATCATTGTCTTTTTTTCTCCAACAATTTTTAATTCAATGATTCTTCCTGATGCGCCACGTTTTATTGGAATTAGATTGGTAATTAGACCAAAGTCTATATGAGATTTTTCTTTGACTATTTTTGACAGTTCTTCTTGTGTGTAGCAGATAGTCCAACGGAAAAAATCAGGTGTTTCTTGGTCGTAGTTATTGAGAACTTGAGAAAGAACTATTTTATCCCTTGTGTTACAGTAGGCTTTGGGATTGCTTAGGATCCACTCTCTGGCTACCGATTCCTCGTCTAAATTAGAAATGTCAATGTCTTCTCCGTCTGCAATGGGAACGAGGTAAGGGTGTGGATTCGTTGTATCCCAGCAATTTTCGAAGTACTCGGTGGCTCCACCGCAGGATTTATAGAAGCGGGCATCGCAAATTTCGTTGTTAAAGGAGAGTATTAGACCGTGGGTAGAGGCGATGGCTTGTTTTACAGCTTCAGTGTTTGCTTTGGTGCAACCTTGGTATCGTTGGCAGTGATCGTCTGCGCAGACATCAAAGTGGTCATGGTCTTGTTGGTCGTACCAACGGATAAGACGTTGAGTGCCGTCTTCCGTAATATCAGAGAATGAAGTGCTTGGAAGTTTTTTTTTCTTGTTTGCTAATTTGTTTAGCAGCCAGCTTCGGGAGATGATGGCATGCGCCTTTAGTAGTTCTAAATCAGAAGTGGCGTTCATCTCGGAAGAAATTACGCTTGTGAGGTAATCTTCAACGTGAATAATGTTAATGGCTTGTATTTTATCATTTAAAACAATAAATTTAATCGCGCCTTTAAACTGTTGATTTTCTTGTCTTTGCCAATGAAAATTGATTCCGATAGTAACTTTTTTTAATTCAAAAGTATTGTTGTCTGACAAAGGAATAAAAGTAAGAGTGTCATAGGCAATAGAATTAAATAATATTTTTCCATTGCTTAAAGAGACTGAAAAGTTGCCGTTTAAAGTACATTCTGAGTTCTCTATGCTATAGTTGCCTATGAATGAGAAATCTATTACATTTTCTTTCATAATGCCAACTTCAACGGTTGGCTCTGAGTCATATTTTTTTAACATGATTATTCTGAATTGGTGTTTGATATGTTATTTTGATAGGAACTTGAGAAACGACGCATGGTTTCACAGAAAAGCAGAACGAAAAAAAGACTGCAAAGGCAACTCCATAGATTCTCGTTACCTAAGTTTTCTATAGATTCCACTTGTTCTTGCATGAAATAGTAGCAGACCACAATGATTGAATTGTTAAAAAAATGGCATGCCATTGGAACGAAAATGCTGTCACTCCAGTATAGGAAATACCCAAACAACGCACCCATGATCATGCGAGGAAAGAAGCCGTAGAATTGACAATGAATAGCACTAAAAAGAATGGCAGCCACCCAAATTCCGATGTGAATGTTCCCAGAGATTTTCTCTATACATTTTTGAAGAAATCCTCTGAAAAGAAGTTCCTCACCCACAGCAGGAATCAGTGCCAATACAATAATATTCAGCAAGAAACCGCCGAAAGAATCCACAGCAAGGAATTCTTTGGTTAGCTCGCCGTTTTGGTCTTCCATCATACGCATCATGTCTTCGATACTTTTTAAACAGTCGGGTAGATGCATTTGCGCATTTATCTGCGTTATATAATTGATGAAAGGCATAGATGACACGATTGAAATCAATGCTAATCCAAAGAAAATGATTTTAGTAGTATGCAACGACAATGCTTCCTTCCAATTAGGAAAGATTAAAATACTGGCTAAGCAGGGAGCGCATACAAACGTACCCAATGCAGATAACAGTTGGAGCCATTTTTTTGAAAGAATAGGGTCGTCGAATAATTTCATAACGACATAACCCAAGGTAGAGAAAGTGACGGAGCAGAGGAGTATAGATAAAAATGCAACTAAAATTTTTATTCCTTTGCTACTATCTGCAAATAAACCGTTAATACTCAAATGGTGCGAATCCATCTTCATCCGTTGGAAATTTAATATTACTATTTTGAATCACTTTGTCAATCGTTTTCAAAGATAAATCACTTTCAAAACCTCTGCTAACTGCGAAGCGAAAAAGTTTTCCTTTTAGTTCGTATTTGCTCTTTGCTTTTGTTGACTTTATCTTTTGAAAAATCATTTGGTAAAGTTGGTCTTCGTAGTTTTCATCTTCGACTATGCTGAGAGCTTCCTCTATATAGGGCAAAGGTATGTTTTTCCGTCTTAGATATAATTCGATTTTCTTTTTTCCCCAGTGTTCTAAGGTATGTTTGTCTTTGACGAAAAAGGTTGCGTAACGACGCTCATCAATATATTTTTCGGCTTGCAACCTGTCAAGGATTAATTTTGAGTCAACTTCAGAAATATTCCATTTCTCTAATTTCTGTTTGCACGATTGTAAGCATTGTTCAGAGAGCGAACACTGGGATGCCAATCGGAATAATGCCTCTTCGCAGCTTATTTGACGTTGCTTTTTCTGCATCTGATCATTCTGTTTTTTCCATTAATATCCTGTTTTAATAATATGTCAACATAGTGATTGACAGACAATAACTGAATTGTTTCATCGGCAAGACATTCATTGATTTCAAAAAAAAGGTAACCATCTTCCTCTAAATACGATTGTCCAAATTGAGCAATTTCCCGATAGAAAATTAGAGGGTCGTCATCTGTTACGAATAGGGCAAGATGAGGATCGTGTTCTACTACATTCGTATGCATTTCTTGTTTCTCTGAAATCCGAATGTAGGGAGGGTTACTGACAATGCATGAAAATTGAGGGTAAGAAGTTTTAGGAGATAGAATATCGTCCAAAATGAATTGGACATTGGTATGATTATATAGGTTGTTTTTATTCGCTGTTTCTAATGCCATAGCAGAGACATCTATTGCATAAACGGAAGTGTCGGGAAGTTTCTTGTCTAAACAGATGGCGATACATCCGCTACCCGTACCAATGTCTAATATGTTCTTATAATTTGTTGAAGTTTGTAATATCCAATTGATTAATTCTTCTGTTTCTGGACGCGGAATTAACACATCTGGGTTTACAAAAAATTGATTATTAAAAAAGATAGTATAGCCAAAGATATGTTGAATAGGGATGCCAGATGATAATTTGTCTACAATTTTCTGATATTCAGATAGTTTATCATCTGTCATTTTTTCATCTCCATAAAGTAGTAGAGTCGTCGTGTCACAACCAAGAATTTCTTCTAAAATTCTGTAATACAAGTTATTAGACTCTCGTTCGTCGTAGAGATGTTTTAGTTTTGCTTTAAAATCCTGTATCTTGGGTAGCATATCGTGTCTATATTAATCGTTATATCAATGTAACTGCTCGGTATTTTCGGTGGATTCTTGTTCTCGTTGGTAGCGGTGGTTAACTTTAGTTAAAATGTATCGTTTGTAATATGAAATCATTAAAGTGGTGATAGGTAGGGCGATAATGAGACCGATGACACCGAAGAGCATACCGAAAATGGAGAGTGAAAGGAGAATAACAGCTGCGTTGAGTCCCATCTTTTTCCCCATAATTTTAGGCACGAGGAAGCCATCTTGAATCACTTGCACGACTGCGAAAACGATGAGTAGGAAAACGAGAGAATAGATTGTGGAAGTACCTGTTTCCAAGGAATGAACTAACATTAAGAGGATGCAAGGAGGAATGGCGACAATTTGGAGGTAAGGCACGAAATTGAGAATACCAACGATGATACCCATTAAGATACCAATAGGCATACCGATGGTGTAAAATCCTAAAGCATAGAGTGTTCCGACAGCAAGGACTACAATAAACTGACCTCTGTAGTAGTTGCTCATACCCATTTCCAGATCTTGCATAATAAGTGAAACTTTGTCCTTGTATTTAATGGGTATAAGTGCGATAAAATGTTCATTGATGACTTGATAGTCTTTCAGTATAAAAAACAAGTAAAGAATGGAAAAAAAGAATGTTATGAGTGCGCCTGTAATGGCAACAGATTGGTTTAAAATGGTTTGTGCGAAAGGAAATAGATAAGAGAAGAAATCAGTCAGATTTTCTTGCATAAAAAGTTCAACAATGTGGTTATCTATCAAAAATTTACGGAGTAGAGGTTCCCAAGAGTAGACGGTTGTAATATTTGAATTACCTACATATTCTATGATAAAATCTTTTAACTTCAGAAATTGGTCAATCAACATAGGAAAGATGAAGTAGATGCCTAAGCACAAGACCAAAAGAATGGAGAGGAGTACGAAGATAACAGCAATCGTGCGGTTTGAGATACCTAATTTTTTTTGAGAGAAAACCACGAGAGGGTGAACGATGTAGGCTATGAGCCAAGCAATGAAAAAAGGGAGTAGAATTGGGGATAAATATCTAAACAATAGAATGATAGCTAATATTGCGATGATAGAAATGGTCAAGCGAACGGTGCTATCTAAAGTGAATGGTTTTGAGAAAAAACTACCCATGAACGATTCTTTAAAATAATTGTAACCGCAAATGTCGGATAAGAAAAAAATATTCTTTATATTCGCATTTCGCAAAGATAGAAATTTGTTTGAATATTGTATTGAATGGACAGTAAGGATTATAGAAATCTTTTAGTGCGGGAAATCAAGGAGATGTCTCTTCTGTGTGAATCGTTGACAGAAGTGGAAGAGATACCATCGGGGTTGTTGTTATTGTCCAGAACGAAAGTAGAGTCTATGGCTACAATCATAGATATACTTTCAAAAGAGGCTGAAAGAAAGTCTGAGGACCAAACAGAATATCATCAGCGAGTAGATACAGTAGAAGAGACAAAAGCTTTTTTTGACACAAAAGAAGAGAATTTTGGAGATGAAAAATCCGTGTCAACTCTTGGAGTTGGTGTCGTTGCAGATAAGTTGGAAGTTGCAGGAGGTGAACCGTTTGTGGAAAAACTTGTTGAGAAAGCCGATGATGCGGAGTTGGGGAGTGTTTTAGGTCAGGAAAAATTAGAAGCACAAGAAGCTGTAGTGGGGATACCCGAAGCACAAATTCCTGAGGTAGATGGGTTTGTTGTAGATGAGACGGAGGTTAAAGAGACCATTGTAGAAGAACCGAAGTCAAAGGTTGACGATTCAATGACAAATAAGAAAGTCGCAAGTGAGCGTCGATTCTTAAAACCGTTGAAAATAAGTATAGGAGATAGGTTCCTGTATATAAAACTTTTTGATAATGATGCCAACGAGATGAATAAGGCGGTAGCAGAAATCAATAAGTTGAACACATTCGAAGAAGCCCTTGATTATTTGTCTCAGTATCAATGGGATGAAGAGAATGAGGGTGTTAATGAATTTTATAAACTTTTGAAAGCACATTTTTCATAATTTTGGGAATGACTTTTTGAAAGGCAGATAAAGACATGGAAAGAGCGAAAACATTTGGTAAACTTTATTTGGTGCCGACACCTGTCGGCAATATGGAGGATATGACTTTTCGCGCCATTCGTGTTTTAAAAGAGGTGGATTTGATATTGGCGGAAGACACGCGAACCTCAAGTGTATTGTTGAAGCATTACGAAATTGAAAATAAATTGTTATCTCATCATAAGTTCAACGAACATAAGACGGTAGGAAGTGTTGTAGAGCGTTTGAAGATGGGCGAGAATATCGCTTTAATATCAGATGCGGGAACGCCATCTATTTCAGACCCAGGGTTTCTTTTATCTCGGGCATGTGCGGAGGCAGGTGTTGAGATAGAGTGCTTGCCTGGAGCGACTGCATTCGTACCTGCTTTAGTTGATTCTGGCTTTCCTACTGACCGATTTTGCTTTGAAGGATTTTTGCCACAGAAGAAAGGTCGTCAGACGAAGTTGAAGGAGATAGAGCAAGAGGAGCGGACTACGATATTGTATGAATCCCCATTCCGATTGTTGAAGTTGCTTGCTCAGATAGAGGAGGTGATGGGAAGTGAGCGAAGGGTTTCTGTAACGCGAGAGATTTCGAAAGTGTATGAAGAAACAATTCGAGGAACTGTTTCCGAGGTGAGAGCTCATTTTGAAGAGAAATCACCGAAGGGAGAGATTGTCGTGGTGATTGCAGGAAAACAAGGGAGAGAAAAAAAGAAATTTCAAGAGGAGGATGAGGAAGTGGAATTTGAAAAAAGTAATGATTAATCAATTAATAATTTTATAACATTTCAAAAAAAATGAAGAAAGTTTTATTTTTCAGTGCAGTAGTAGCTGTGATGGCAACATCATGCTACAAAGGTGAGATGGAACAGGCTCAATTTCAAAGAGACTCAATCCAGGCAGAGAAAGATCAGGTAGAGGATGAGATGAATTCTTACTTGGAGATGATTCAAGAAGTACAATCAAATCTCGCTAGTTTGAAGAGTACAGAGTTGGGTATCATTGAGGAGACTTCTGGCGCAGAGGGTGTGAACGCTGATACAAAGGCAAAACTTCAGCAAGACTTCCAGACCATTGCTGAGTCGATTCGTTCAAGCCGCGAGCAAATCGCTTCTTTGGATTCTGCGTTGGCAAAGGCAAAAGGAAATGCTGCTTACTTCAGAGGATTGGTTAGCAACTTGCAAAGCCAGTTGAAAGCGAGTGAAGCAAACTTGAAGGATATGCAGGCTAAGTTGGCTGCTAAGGATGTTAAGATCGCTTGCCTTGATAGTACGATTACAAGCTTGAATGCAATTCAAGATTCAGTAAATCAAGTGAATGCACAGCAGTTTGCTGCAATTCAAGCACAAGATGCAGAGTTGAACACTGCTTACTATTTTGTAGGTAACAAGTCAGAAATCAAAGCCAAAGGTTTGAAAGCAAAATTGTTGAGTTCTGCTTCAATCAATACAAGTTACTTTACAAAAGTTGATATTCGCGAGTTCTCTGAGTTGGATCTTGGTTCTAAGAAAGCTTTCGTTTTGTCGTCTCACCCAATCAATTCTTACACTATCACAAGAAAATCTGATGAAGATAAGAATTTGGTTTTGAAGATTACAAACTACAGTGCATTCTGGTCAAACACTCATAAGTTGATCATTCAAGTTAAGTAATTGATTTGACTAAAATATTAAATAAGACCGTCGGCAAATAAGTCGACGGTTTTTTTGTTTTTAAAAATCTGAAAAGAGATTTAGTTGTGCTTTCTGTAACTGCATATTGCCCAAATATTCATGACAATGGCAAAAGCGGATAGAATGGCGACTTGGTGAGCAATGCAATAGAAATTGCCACCTCGAACAAAGACGGTGCGGATTGCATCGATGAAGTAAAGCATTGGGTTGACATAAGTCGTGAGGTAAGCCCAATGAGGCATAGAGCGTACTGGGGTAAAAAGACCACTGAGGAGTATGAGAATCATCACAATGAACCACATTACAAATATAGCCTGTTGCATCGTGTCGTTGTAGTTAGAAATGATAAGCCCCAATCCACTGAAAGTGAAAGCCATTAACATAGAGAGCAAGTAGCATAGAAAAATGTTTCCTTGGCAGGTGATTCCATATACGATCCAGGCAAGTAGGAAGCAGATGGTCATCACAACGAAGGCTATGAGCCAGTAAGGAATAAGCTTAGACAAGATGAATTGAGACTTACTTACAGGGGTGACGTTGATGGCTTCGATTGTACCTGCTTCCTTTTCCCCTACAATGTTCAGAGAGGGAAGAAATCCACAAATGAGTAGGAGTAGTATTGCCATGAGCGATGGTATCATGAAAACTTTGTAGTTGAGATGCTTGTTGTACAGATAAAGCGTATTTATAAGGTTGTCTAATGATGAACCTGTCAATGTGATACTATTTTGAAAGGAGTCTTTGAGGTGACCGCCCACGATTTGGCTCAGATACCCTAATGCCATACTGCCTTTTGTGCCATTGACGGCATTTGCGGTTATGAATATCTGAGGTTGCTCACCTTGCATTAACAGTTTTTCGAAATTTTGTGGAATATCCACGATAGCGTCAGCTTTGCCGTTGTCAATATCATCCATAGCCTCGGAGTAAGAGGATTTTTGACCATTAAATACGAAATAACGAGAAGCTTCAATTCTGTGAGTTAGTTGAGTGGAGAGTGAGGAATGGTCGTTGTCGATCACCTCTACGGTAATGTTTGTTATTTCCATATTCATTACCCAGGGCATAACGCACATTATTATGATGGGGAACATCACGATGATACGAGGAATGAAGGTATTGCGACGTATTTGCAAAAATTCCTTTTGTATTAGATATTTAATTGTCATTGTAGTCTTTTTTTGAAATTTAGTAGTGCGGCTGAGAGTAAAATGGTAGCCATGAATGTTAGTATGGTTAGTTCATGAGCGATTTTGTCAATGCTAACACCCATAATCATCAGTTTGCGAATGGCTGAAATATAGTATCGAGGAGGCATGATTATGGATATGTATTGTAGGATTTTAGGCATGCTTTCAATAGGGAACATCATTCCGCTTAGCATAATACAAGGTAGGATAAGCATCATTGCGGAGACGAGAAGTGCCACGAATTGCGTCTGAGCCACAGTGCTTATCAGTACGCCGAGAGATAATGCCACAATAATGTATATGCCCGAGACGAAGAATATCCAACCGATGCCACTGGCGATAGGAACATCAAGAATATAGTGGGAGATGCCTAAAATGAAACAGAGAATGCAGAAAGCCAAGACGAGATAAGGTATCACTTTGGCGATGATGATGAGCAGAGGTTGTATGGGACTAACCAATAGTACTTCCATTGTGCCACGTTCTTTTTCACGTACGATGCTAATCGACGTCATTATGGCACAAATGAGCATTAGTAGCATACCTATAATGCCAGGCACGAAGTTGTAGCAACTTCGCATCTGCGGATTGAAAAGCAAAGAGGTGCGAAGTGACGAGTTTTCGTTTGTTCCTAACAGCACTTCGCTTGCATATCGACTATACATTTGTGCCATATTGGGGTCAGACCCATCTGCAATTATCTGAATACCACTATGTTTTGAAGCGTAGTCATTGCCAAAAACTACTGCTATGTCGGCTTTCTGACTACGGATGAGCCGTTCTGCTTCGGAGGGCGTTGACACTTTGTATAGTACATCGAAATATTCACTTGCTCCGAGTCGAGTGTTGGCTGCTTGTGTCTCGTGATCTATGGACGAGGTTACCACAATGGTGCGTACGTTCTTCACATCCGTTGAGATGGCGAATCCGAAGAGGAGCATCATCACAATCGGCATACCAAAGAGGATAAGCATTGTGCGGCGGTCGCGTAAAATGTGGTGTGTTTCTTTTATAATAAATGATATGAATTGTCGCATAAATATTTGATTGTTATTTTCTTGTTGATGTGCGAGCCAGAAGAGTGAAAACATGGTCTATATCGGGTTGACCGAATAATTGCTTCAGTTCATTAGGAGTACCCAATGCTTTTATCTTACCATCTACCATGATTGAGATGCGGTCGCAATATTCTGCTTCATCCATATAGTGGGTGGTTACGAAGACTGTGATGCCACGGTTGGTAGCATCTTGGATAAGTTCCCAGAATTGGCGGCGAGTAGATGGGTCAACACCTCCTGTTGGTTCATCAAGGAATACGATTTTAGGTGAATGAAAGATACTGACGGAGAAAGCTAATTTCTGCTTCCAACCTAATGGAAGACTGCTCACAATGTCGTCTGCGTGTTCTGTGAAATTCAGTTGATTGAGTAGGGCGGATGTTTTCTCCTTAATCTCTTTAGGTTTCATTCCGTAGATGCCTGCGAAGAGGCGGATGTTCTCACGTACTGTGAGGTCCTCGTATAAGGAAAATTTTTGACTCATGTAGCCGATATGCTTTTTGATCTGTTCGTATTCTGTGGTGATGTCGCATCCCGCCACATAACCTGTACCGCTCGTTGGAGCGTTCAGTCCCGTGAGAATATGAATTGCTGTTGTTTTACCAGCACCGTTGGCTCCGAGAAATCCGAATATTTCACCACGTTTTACAGAAAACGAGATGTCGTCTACAGCATGAAAATTGCCGAAAGTCTTTACAAGATGTTCCACTTCAATAACATTTTCGGTGGATTTTTTTTCTGAGGTGTGAGTGATGCCATCAGGACAGAAGATGTCTTTAAAACGAGACAATATTTCATCGGGCGTTCCTAAACCTTTCAAACTGCCTTCTGATAAGAAAGCGACACGGTCGCAACATCTAATCTCGTCAAGATAGGGGGTGGCTGCAATAATGGTGATGCCACGTTGTTTTAGTGTGGCCAGCATTTCCCAAAACTCCTTACGGCTCACGGGGTCTACGCCGGTGGTTGGTTCATCAAGCAACAACACTTTAGGTTGATGGATAAGAGCGCACGAAAGTGCCAATTTCTGCTTCATACCGCCCGAAAGTGCACCCGCACGGCGTTTTTTGAAAGGCTCAATTTCTTGGTAGATGGCTTTCACTAATTCATACCCGTTTCCCACCGTCGTCCCAAAGAGCTCTGCGAAGAACGTGAGATTTTCCTCTACGGAAAGATCTTGGTATAGTGAAAATTTACCAGGCATATACCCAACACTCTTACGAATGTCTTTCATATCCTTCTGTACATCAAAGCCATTGAGTGTCGCTTCGCCATCGTCGGCTAATAAAACTGTGGCAAGAATGCGGAACAAAGAGGTTTTCCCTGCTCCATCAGGTCCAATCAAACCAAATATTTCGCCTTCTTTCACATCGAATGAGACATTTTTTAAAGCCTGTAGATTTCCATATTGTTTGCTGATATTCTTTACTTTAATTGCAAAAACCTCCATATTTGTCCTTTCATAAAACTTACAGTTTAACCTCACCATACATTCCGATTTTTATAAAACCATCGTTTTTGACCGCTATTTTCACGGCATAGACGAGGTCAGCTCGTTCATCGTCGGTGAGAATTGTTTTTGGAGTGAATTCAGATTTAGCGGAAATCCACGTTATTGTTCCCGAATACTCTTTGCGTTCTCCTTTGCCATAGTCGGCAAACACTTTGACTATCTGACCAATTTTGATGTTTTTCAGTTGTGCGGTCGTCATGTATGCTCGGAGAAACATGTTGCCGATATCAGCCATTTTGAAAAGTGGTCTGCCAATGGTTGCAAACTCGCCTTGCTCCATGTATTTTTCAAGTATTGTGCCTCTGATAGGGGTTGTTACATAGCATTTGCGAAGTTCGTCAGCTGCTTGAAGACACTGCACATCCGCTGTGTTCATCTGTGCGTTGAGACTATTTGTAGAGGTGTTCAGCGATGATTCAAGAGCATTCAGCTGACCTTCCAACACATTTACTTGGCTTTCCGCATCCTCCAACATTTTACGGTTTGCAGCACCTTCTTCCACTAACTTAGCGAAACGTTTCTGCTCTTGTTGCGCCTTTGCTAATTGTTGTTGCGCTGACGCTATCTGTTTGGTAATGTTCGGACGCTGAGAGGCATACACTAATTTTGTTGCACCCGCTTGTCGTGCTTTCAGGTAAAGTTGCGTTGTGTCGATCAATGCTACTTGTTGGTTGGCTTCCACACAGTCGCCCTCGTTCACATTGAAAAGTAGCAATTTCCCATTTTGTTCCGCAGACACTGTTATTTCTGTTGCCTCGAATGTTCCCGTTGCATCATACGCTTTCTCACTATTGTTGCACGCAGTTAGTACGAAGCATAATATGTTGATTGTTGAAATTTTTATAAAATTATTGCATTTCATTTTACTTTCTTTTTTAGTTGTTATTTATAATTCGTATTGATAATAATCAAAATGTAAATTTTAAACATTATCATTCTCCATTCAGATTTTTCAGTTGATAAATCGCCTTCAGCAATTCTATTTCATGGATGGCTTTTTGGCTACGGGCACGGTTGACGGCATTGATATCGCGTACTAATTCGTTGACGCTCTCCGTGCCAGATTCCACCTTTTGATTTGCCTTTTTACGAATGTTCTCACGAAGATTCACAATTTCATTGTCGCTTTCTATCTGTTTTTGTAAGGCGATGATAGTGCCGTCCGTTTGCTCCTGTTGCAGGCGGTTCTGAAACAAGAAAGTTTGTCGTTGCACATCAATCTGTTGTTTTTGATTATCAATTTTATGAATATCGTTTTTTCGGGTGTAAAGCGAACCTATGTTCCATTGAACCGACAATCCTCCAATCAGCATTGAATTGTTTACTAAATCAGATATTTTTGTGTGGAGCAATCCCATGCCTATGAGACCAACTGTTGGTCGTAAAGTGGAGTTGAGTTGCTTGCGGCGTGCGTCCAACAAGTTTTCTTGTGATGTGAAAAGAGACATTTCTGGTCGCAATGAACCGTCGCCTTTTTCAGATGTCGTTGTGTTTGGTTTTTTTAAATCTGTATCGTCGTTCAATTCTTTCCCGATAAACGTGCTGAGCATCATCAGGTAAGCATTTCTTGAAGCTTTGTATGCGTCTCGTTGTTGACGAGCGTTGAGCAACTCCACATGCAAAGCATCCAAATCGCCTTGGTTGGCAATACCTCCGCTTATCATCTTCTCTACTGTTTTGATGCTGATGTTGAGGTCGGATTGGAGAATCTCGTTCTGTTTCAATTGCTCATCAATGAGGAGAATGCCGAAGTAAAGTTCTTCTGTGCGAATTCTCACGTTGAAGAGTGTAACATCCGTCTGTTTGGCATCCGTTTCCGATTTTGCCGAGATGATACGTTTGTAGGCAGATGTCTGCCCTCCATCGTACACCGTTTGCTGTATTGTTATGTTGCCATTTACAAGATAATTCTCTATATCTACACCCATATGACTGAACTGGCTCTCCGAGTTGAGGATGTCCGTGAAAACGAGCGCATTGGCTTGCACCGAAATTTGGGGTAACCATGCCTTGCCAGCATTGCTTAAATCGTAGTTTTTTGATACCGTTATAAGGTCATACTGCTTGATGGCTGGGTAGTTGTCTCTTGCTAACTGCTGACATTCATCGAGCGTTAGAGCGTACGCAACGACAAAGGTCGCCATAGCCCATACTGTGAATAATAGTCTTTTCGTCATACTTCTCATTTTTTTTTGATTCTGTTCACTTACTTGTTTGTGGGTGCAATGTTACGTGCGATTTCACGTTTTCCCATTATTCTTTTTTATTTTAAAATGTTCTATTTGTACGATTATACGCTAAAAAAAACTTTATATGATTTAATTTGTTATCTTTACACACAGATACATAGTTGTAATTCTTGAAAAATAATACATCAATGACTACCTCTCCACAGAAGCTAAGCATGCGTAAGATATATGATGCTTTTATCAAAATTGATGATGGCAAGACAAAAAATTTGTTTTTTGCGGATGATTTGGGAATCGTCATAGACGCGTTCAATATTTTGCGACCTTTCGTGTTCAATGAGCGAGGACCCTATCTGATAGAGGATTATCGTCTTGTTTTGTGTAGGAAGGGTATTTTTCGTACCATAGTGAATTTGCAAGAGTGTTGTATAGAGGAAGGAACGATGGCAATTATCGTGCCAGGTACGATTGTGGACCCGATTTCTGTCAGCGATGATTTTTCGGTGTCTGGTTTTGGTGTTTCAAAAGAGCGATTGTTGTTGGCGCATCAACACAATCTTCCATCATTTTTGTGCAGTCACAAACAAAGTGTTTTTCTGAAAATATCGGAAGATGAGCAATTGATGATAGAGCAATTGTCTTTTACTCTATTGAATCTTGCCAATGAAAAGATTGTTAGCAATACAACAATCGACAAGATGTTGTGTGTGATAACCCGCATTTTTGAGGATATTCTTAAAAATTATGATAGTAGCAATAATTTCTCTGCCAATGTAGTAAACCGACGGAATGAGATTTTTCAAAAATTCATTGATCTTGTTAATGAGCATTGTCGACAGGAGCGGCAACTCAACTTCTATGCTGACCAACTTTGTGTTACGAAACGTCATCTTGGCACTGTCGTGCATGAGGTCAGTGGTGTTACAGCCAAGGAGTGGATTGATAGGGCAGTCATCACTACAGCCAAGGTGATGTTGCGCCATTCCTCCAAATCGGTTGTGCAAATCTCAGACGAACTTCATTTTCCTACAGATTCCTTCTTCTGCAAGTACTTTAAACGACTGACGGGAAAAACTCCGTTGGAGTGGAGAGGAGGTATATAGTTTGTATAGAAGAACCTTGTTTTTGCACCTCAAAATGTTTTTTGTTAACTTTGTGTAGGCGTGAGTTAAAAACAAATTATGCTATGGTGGACATCTCAAAATATCCATTAGGAGTTCAGACTTTCGAGAAGATTCGAAGGAGTGGAAGTGTATATGTCGACAAGACGGAGTATGTGTACCGATTGGCGCATTGGTTAAGTACTTGCCTTTTCCTCGCTCGCCCGCGAAGGTTTGGAGTATCTTCAGTAAACTGAATAATCTGACGGATATTAGCATGATGATAGATTATGCTGATGTCTGTGGTATCTCGAAAACGGAATTATTGCAACAATTAGATGTTGATATTGCCTATTTTGCTGAACGTACTGAGCATTCGAAAGAGAAGGCGATTGCGATTATGGTCCTAAAAACCAAAGACGTACTTTATCTAATAGAGTTGAAGTTAGGAGGTACAGCAGATGCTGCCTTGCAACAGATTGAAACCAATGGCTATGCGGAGCGTTTTGCAATGAGCAACCAACTGATCGTAAGAGTCGGAGTGGTGTTTGATGGAGAGAAAGGGAACATTGGGGAGTGGAAAGTGGCGAGATGATTTCAGATTTTTAAGGATTATCTTTTTGTGTAATTCTCTGCTTTATTCTTTGTCGTTTGGACAAAAATCGTTTGTAAAAAAACAGAGAGATTAGATAAACTATATCTCTCTGTTTGCTATAAATATTATTTAAAATAACTATTTCTGGAAAAATATCGTCTCTGTTGCATTCCCTGTTGTTTTCAATGCATTTGCTAACGTTGCTGAAATCAGAGTATACCCCTCTGCATTTGATGATAAACAAAGAATCACTTTCTCTGAATTACTTACAGCTTTAGATTGCATTGCCGTTGACAAATTTCCATCATACATCAAAAATGAACTATGGTCACTGTCTTCTCCCAAAGTGAACGATTCTTTCAAGCTTAAATTGGTAACTAAGTTTGTGATAGTAAATTCAACTACTCGGTTTCCTTTTAATCCAGTTGCAGAAGTTACGCGGATGTTTCCTATAGTACCCCTTACTCTATTTAGGTAATAGAAAGAATCTCCTTCTTCAACAGTACGAGAGGTACTTGTTTTGTCAGTTCTTACATACTCAAAATACTCTGAATCAGAGATATATTCTCTTAGGACATCTCCACTTAACACAAATTTTGTTGTGTCGCCTTCGTAAAAGATTTGAGTTCCTTTTATTGTCAACTCATAAGACTTCCCATCGTACCATGTTTCCTTGTAGGTGTCTTCTTCAACATAGGTTATTTCCTTGTCATAATCGCTTAGTAC
>CAVKBM010000033.1:0-20558 GCA_963654355.1 Bacteroidaceae bacterium
CTATGGTGATAAGATGAAGATTATCTTCAAGGATGTTCATGCACCTTGTCGCGCCTACAATGTGATTGGTCAGGGTGTATACGAAGGCACAAAACAGTTCTATGCGGACGACTATTTGGAACTTCCTGTCAGTCGTGCCGGTGTCTACATTGTAAGGATCTTAGGAAAGACGATAAAGGTCTTGGTTCATGATTAAAAAGAATAAACGGATATTTCATAATTTTAAAATTTTTAATTTTTGTGTTCCGTGCTGCTCGTGAGAGTAGCACGGTTTTTTATACGCCGCTCTTCGTCAATAAATTTTTTAACACGCCACTTTGCGTGTTAAAAAACATTATTACAAAGGCATAGAATGACTTTGCGGAGAAAAACGAAACACAAAAAATTGTAATTTTGTCTATGTAAAAAAAGATGTATAATGACGAACGAAAATTTAAGCAGGAAAGATAGAGTGGTGTCTTTCGTTTGGCAGCATATCTGGTTGCTAATTTCTTTGTATGTTATGACAGTTGGTGTGGCAGTTTGTGTCCGTTCAATGTTGGGATCTAGTGTCATTTCTGTGATTCCGTATGTTATGCAAGATGCAGGAAATGATGGATTCGTCCCTCAGTGGACGATAGGTCAGTACACATGGTTGATGAACTGTCTCCTAGTTGTCGGTCAGATTATAGTTTTACGGAAGGATTTCGAATTAGTACAATTATTCCAGCTTTTGGTGGGTTTCGTTTTTGGGTCTCTTATCGACCTCAATATGTGGCTCACTTCGTGGATGGTAGATTTAAATCTTTGGCAGGAGATTATTGCACAAGTCTTAGGATGTACGATTTTGGCATACGGAATTGCCATGGAGGTGAGATGTGGGTCTGTAACAATGCCAGGAGAGGGGTTGCCAGTGGCTATCAGTCGTAAAATTGGTAAGGAGTTTCCTAAAGTGAAGATTTTCGTTGATATCTCGTTGGTTGCCATTGGTATCATTCTCTGCTTTGTTTTCTTTGGCAGATGGCTGACTCATATCATCGGAATCGGAACTCTTTTTGCCATGGTTTATGTAGGGTTTATGGTGAGGATGTCGGGAAAAACCTTAGGTTGGTTCTACCATGTTTTAGGCTATAGACCAGGCTTCAGGAGATATGTTTATGGGCTTGCTCGATTTATCAAGCGTGAAAATGGTTAATAAAAATTAAATAAAAAAGGTTGAAAAATTTCTTCGTGTGCGAAAAAAGAACTTTATTTGCAATGATCTATGTGCGAGGAGTGGTGATGAATGAAGCGAAGAAAAAGAGAAAGCAATAGAGAATGCTAGTTTAGAGGAAGAATATTTAATAACAAAAAGTAAAATTTTATGAAGAAATTAGGTTTACTCGCGATTGCAGGTCTTACTGCAGTAGGTAGCCTTTCTGCTGCTCCTTACTATGTTATCAAGGATGGAGAGTTGCAGAATGGAGTACTTGAAATGAAGTATGAGTCAGACGTTACAGCTTACGACTATTTCTCGTATGGTGTGACTGGCCCAGATGGAGAAAAGACTGCTGCTTATAATCACGCTGCTACTTACAAGGAGGTACGTTTTGATTTGACTAAGGCTACTTCTATGCCAAATGTAAAGACTCAGTGGATCATGGGTATTGAGTATGCATTAAGCTCAGAGTTCGCTAATGATGAAGAAGATACTTGGGGTTTGTTCAGTGGAAAGAAGCCAAATATTCAAATCGGTATGTTTAGTCCAAGTTTGATGGATGAAACTAGCCCTTCTATCTCAAACGACAAAGCAGAGGCTAAGGTTTGTGTTGACGCTAAGTGGGCTCTTGATGGCTCTGGAGCGACACTTGAAGGTAATAAGTATTTCACAGCGAGACGCGAAATCTATGCTAACCCTAATACTTTCAGTGAAGTGGGTGTGATGATTTTCAGTTTTATTCGTGAGGGTTCGGTTGAAGAGACTTTCGTTCCTGGATATATAAAGAACCTTTGGTTTGAAGAGTCTGGTTCTGAGAGACCTTTCTATGCTGAGGATTTCCAACTCGTAGGAGATGACCGAATGGATTTCTCTAATCCAGGTGCTTTCAAGAATAAAGCAGCAACAGCTTTTTCTGGTGGTTATGCATACACTTCAGATGGCGCAATAAAAGCTGGTCGTGTATGGCAGGATGATGGAACTGATGCTATTTTCTTTGATTCTGAGAACAGCTTGACATTAGATGTTGCAACATTGAAAACTGTAAATGGTAGTTCAGAAAAACCAAAGACTATCTTCTGCAACGATATCGCTTTGCCTGCAAACGCTAGTAAGATTTACACTAGTGCTATGGTTAAGTGGGTTTATGCTAAGACTCAGGAGGAGGCATTTGCAGCTGCAACTCGTGAGGAGAAAGCAGTTACTGCATATATGACTTTCAACGATGCAGCAGCTACAACGGTAGAAATGTTCCCTAACGATTCTTTGAACTATGATTGGGAAAATAAGAAGTCTGTTATTGATGTTCCTACTGGTGCAACTACCGTTTCTCTTTCTTTCAAACATGGTGATTTTGAATACTATGTTGATAATCTTGTTTTGTCAGCTGAATCAAACGTAGGAAATGAGGAAGTTGTTGCTGAGGCAAATAGTTTAGGCGTAGTTGTTTACCCTAATCCTGCAACTGACGTTATCAATGTTTTGAACGCAACAAAGGTTGAAGTTCTTAACTTGACAGGTAATGTTGTAGCAACTGCTAATGTTAGCCAAATCAATGTTTCTGCTCTTCCTGCAGGACTTTACTTGGTTAAGGCTAATGTAAATGGTAAGGTTGTTGTTAAGACTGTCATCAAGAAATAATAAGGATTCTAATTTAAGATTCTTCTATACAAGAGGGACGGCTTTGGTCGCCCCTCTTTTTTTCTAATATATTATTGTAAATTACTTTTCTGATATTCACAAGTGTATGAATCATAAACTTCTGCAAATCTTGCGTGAGCAGATGGAATCTCGCCTCAAAGGCAGTATCTATCATCGTACACAGGTTGAGCTGACTTATAACTCAAATCACATAGAGGGAAGCCGTTTATCTAAGGAACAAACTCGCTTCATCTTTGAAACAAACACCTTAGGCGCAACACAAGATTCTACCAGTATCAACGATATTATCGAAACGGTTAATCATTTTCGCTGCGTTGACTATGTTATCAGATATGCTTCCGAGACACTGTCTGAGAGTCATGTTAAGAAACTTCATAGAATGCTAAAGACAGGGACATCAGACAGCACAAAATCTTGGTTTGTAGTTGGAGATTACAAAAAATTGCCGAATGAGGTAGGGGGAGAAGAGACAACGCTTCCTGAGAATGTACATTTTGAAATTAAAAGTCTACTGTCTTGGTACAATGCACTGGAAACACCGTTATTTGAGGATGTGTTAGACTTTCATGTGCGCTTTGAACGTATTCACCCATTCCAAGATGGTAATGGAAGGGTGGGTAGATTATTGATGTTCTGGCAATGTTTGCGTGCCGATATTGTGCCGTTCATCATCACAGAGGACCTACGCTATTTCTACTATCGTGGCTTGCAGAATTGGGGCAATATCAATGGATTCCTTACAGATACTTGTCTGACTGCGCAAGATGAATATCAAAAATGGCTTCGTTATTTTCGCATATAAGCCTGTTTGGTAGCACTGAATAACATTAGATATATTAAACAGTATAATCGTGGTTGAAAGCCAGTGTGAAACACGTCAAAAAGCATCTGTAGAGAAAAACAGAAAACAAATAAATTGATAAAAATCTGATTTTCTCCCCATCGGGTAAAAAATGGCAGTGCGAAATTAAGTAGGAAAAGAAATAGACCGACAAGACCAATTTGCATTCCTGTTTTCAGAAACTCATTGTGGGGATGCATGTGCGTAATATCGTGGTCTGAATATGTGGCGTAAAATTCTTCTAAGTAGTTTTTTTGAATTCCTTCGTCTTTTATCGCATTTTCAGAGAAGTCTTCCTTGTATGAGAAGACTCCATGTCCGAAAAGAGGTTTCTCGGCAATCGTTTTGCACGCCACATGCCATAAATCATAGCGAGGGTTATGTTCTATGTTTGTAGAGTCTTGAAATTTATCCTTATTCAATACTAAGATTCCTGCAAACATAGCAAAAACAGTCATTGCGATGATACTCAACTTTTTCCCAATTTTTTGTGACGCATAACGCAACAGAAAACTGAAGAGAATAACAATCAATGTGATTAATCCAACTCTACCATCTGATGCTGCAATTGCAAGGCAAAGAAGCACAATTAAAGTAGTGGTTAGTATTTTTTCCAACCGACACATTTTTTCGTTGTGGAGGGAGTATAAACCCATTATGACGGCGGTGTTACGGTAAACATTGACAATCATGTGGGCACCAAACTCCTGTGTTCGGTAGTAATAGTAAATCTCAAACTGTTTCCAGAATTCAACTTCTTGGTTTGCATAAAGTTCTTGCCAAACATGGTTGCTGTAGACAATGATATAAATGCTTACAAGGGACATCGTCCAAGCAATGTATTTTACTCTGATTTTTCCGAATATTCCTACAATACCGATAGCCCCATATATCAGCATTGGCAGGTATGTTTCGGCTATGTCTACCAATTGTTTGTTTGTGTGCTTATCTGCGAAAGCGAAAATGTTGATGACAAAAAAGAAGAAGATGAAACTGACGAATGTCCAGTTCCTTTTGTCCCATTGAAGATTTTTCCATCTTTGGTTGACAATGAAATCCAAAATATAAAGCCCTGCTGCGATATACAGGGCAATAAACTGGCGTTTGGAAAATCCCGTTGACATTGTTGCAATCAACGGGATAAAGCCTATAGTAGACAGATTTTCAACCCAAAGTTTTATTTTTTCTGTCATTGTTCTCCATCAAACATTTTATTAATACTCGTCCCAACTCTTTATTTTGATATCTTCAACTTTCTTCTCACAGCATGCGCGAATGAAGGCACTGGCGAGACGAGCGTTTGTTATTAACGGAATGTTAAAGTCGATGGCTCCACGGCGAATGGCATAACCGTTAGACAACTCTCTATGCGTGCTGTCTTTAGGTATGTTGATTACCAAATCAAATTGTTTTTCGGAAATCATCTGCATAACATTCAACACGTTGTGGTCATCATCAGGCCATCCTACTTGAACAGAATTTATGCCGTTCTCATCCAAGAAACGGTGTGTTCCTGCTGTTGCGTAAATCTTATATCCATTGTCTTGCAACATCTTGCATGCATCTAACAAATCGACCTTCTCTTTTGTCGCTCCAGATGAAATCATAATGTTCTTCTTCGGAATCCTATATCCGACAGAGAGTAACGATTTCAATAATGCTTCGGAGAAGTCGTCTCCGATACATCCAACCTCACCTGTTGATGCCATGTCTACGCCATGAACAGGATCGGCTTGCTGTAAACGCTGGTATGAGAATTGAGAGGATTTGATACCAACATAGTCTAAGTCGAACGCCGATTTCTCTGGTTTCTTGACTTCTAATCCTAACATAATCTTCGTAGCCAACTCGATGAAATTGATTTTCAACACTTTAGATACGAATGGAAAACTACGAGAAGAACGGAGATTGCACTCAATGACCTTGATCTCATTGTTTTTAGCCAAGAACTGAATGTTGAATGGTCCAGAGATATGAAGTGCTTTGGCAATTTCTCGTGCGATATGCTTGATACGGCGAACGGTCTCCACATAGATTTTTTGTGGAGGGAACTGCGTTGTTGCGTCTCCAGAGTGGACACCAGCGTATTCAACGTGTTCTGAAATGGCGTAAACCATAATCTCACCGTTTTTCGCAACAGCATCTATCTCAATCTCTTTGCATCGCTCCATAAACTCGGAAATGACGACAGGGTGTTTTTTAGAGACGTTGGCGGCCAACTGTAGGAAATTCTCCAATTGCGATTGGTTGTAGCAGACGTTCATTGCGGCGCCAGAAAGAACGTAGGATGGACGAACCAAAACAGGGTAGCCGATACGGTCTACGAAACTGTTGACATCATCCATAGTGGTTAACTCTTGCCATCTTGGCTGGTCAATGTGGAGGTCATCCAACATTTGAGAGAACTTGTGGCGGTCTTCTGCGTTGTCAATGTCTTCAGCTTGCGTTCCTAAAATTCTGACTCCACTGTTAGACAACTTGACTGCAAGATTGTTTGGAATTTGACCACCTGTTGAAACAATCACACCCATTGGGTTCTCTAAGTCGAGAATATCCATTACGCGCTCGTAGGTGAGCTCGTCAAAGTAGAGTCTGTCGCACATATCGTAGTCCGTCGAGACAGTCTCTGGGTTGTAGTTGATCATGACGGAGCGATACCCCTCTTTGCGGATTGTGTTTAAGGCATTGACGCCACACCAGTCAAATTCTACAGAAGAACCGATACGGTAGGCTCCAGAACCAAGAACAACGCATGAACGGTGGTCTCCTAAGTATTTGACATCATTTCCAACACCGTTATAGGTGATGTACAGATAGTTGGTTTGCGCAGGATATTCGGCAGCCAACGTGTCGATTTGTTTTACAACAGGAACGATGTTTCTTGATTTTCTGTATTTGCGAACGTTCAATACTTCGTTGTCGATATCGTTATTGCTACACTTTGTGACAAGACGAGCAATTTGGAAATCGGAGAATCCGATTTGCTTAGCGTATCTCAAAAGTTCGTCTGGCAACTCAGTGAGTGCGTTATATTTTGAGAGTTCGCCCTCTGTGTTGACGATGTATTGCAATTTCTGCAAGAACCAAAGGTCAATTTTCGTGAGGTCGTGGATTCTTTGGATAGTGTATCCCTCGTGCAATGCCTGTGCAATGTAGAAGATACGTTTGTCTGTTGGTTTAGAGAGAGCCTCGTCAAGGTTATCGGCGTGGATTGCTTTGTTGGCAACAAATCCGTGCATTCCTTGACCAATCATTCTCAAACCTTTTTGAATGGCTTCTTCAAAATTCCTGCCGATAGCCATGATTTCGCCGACACTCTTCATGCTTGATCCGAGAAGATGTGAGACACCTTGGAATTTACCTAAATCCCAACGAGGTATCTTGCAAACGATGTAGTCAAGCGCAGGTTCGAAGAATGCGGATGTCTCTTTGGTTACGTTGTTTTTCAACTCGGGAAGTGCGTAACCCATACCTAATTTTGCGGCGATGAATGCCAATGGATAACCAGTCGCTTTTGAAGCTAGGGCGGAAGAACGACTCAAACGCGCGTTCACCTCAATTACGCGGTAGTCCTCAGATTCAGGGTCGTATGCGTATTGCACGTTGCATTCGCCAACGATTCCGATGTGGCGTATAATGCGTATCGCCAACTCGCGAAGTTTGTAATAGTCTCGGTTGGATAGTGTTTGTGAAGGTGCGACAACGATAGACTCACCCGTGTGAATTCCTAATGGATCAAAATTCTCCATGTTACAAACGGTGATACAGTTGTCGTAGCGGTCGCGTACTACCTCATATTCTATTTCTTTCCAACCTTTGAGTGATTTTTCAACCAAAACTTGAGGAGAGTAGGAAAATGCCTTCTCTACCAACACCTTAAGCTCGTCGTCATTGTTGCAGAATCCAGAACCTAATCCGCCTAATGCGTATGCTGCACGAACGATGACAGGATAACCCAAATCGTTGGCCGCTTTCAAGGCATGGTCTATATCTGTAACTGCTTCGCTCTTAATGTATTTAACATCAATTTCATGAAGCTTTTGATTGAAAATTTCACGGTCTTCTGTATCGATGATGGCCTGTACTGGCGTGCCAAGTACTTGAATATTATATTTTTCGAGAACACCGCTCTTATAAAGAGCGACACCGCAGTTCAACGCCGTCTGTCCACCGAAAGAGAGGAAGATGCCGTCTGGTCTTTCTTTCTCAATGACACGTTCAACGAACTCTGGGGTGACAGGGAGAAAGTAAACTTTGTCTGCCACGCCTTCAGATGTCTGTACTGTTGCGATATTAGGGTTGATGAGGACAGTTTTGACACCTTCTTCCTTCAAGGCTTTTAGGGCTTGGGATCCAGAATAGTCGAATTCTCCTGCTTCTCCAATCTTCAATGCGCCCGAACCTAAGAGAAGAACCTTGTTATATTTTTTAGGACACGTATAGACTCCGAGGTCGGAAGGGTTGAATGTACGGATGCTCTTGTCACGAACCATATTCACGAAAGCGTCGAACAAGAAATCTGTGTCGGTTGGGCCCGAGCATGCTTCAGGGTGGAACTGGGCAGAGAAGAAAGGTTTACTCTTATGGCGGATGCCTTCATTCGTGCCATCGTTCATATTGATAAAGAGAGGTTCCCAATCGCTTCCTAAGGTAGTGTTATCAACAGCGAAACCGTGGTTTTGCGTGGTGATGAAAGCGCGGGTGCTTCCGAGCATGCTTACTGGTTGGTTGTGGCTACGGTGTCCGTATTTCAGTTTGTATGTCTTAGCACCACCTGCGATAGAAAGCAGTTGGTTACCCATACAGATTCCGAATATAGGCTTTTCTTTCTTCATAGCCTCGCGGATATGGTTGACCGTTATACCGCAGAATTCTGGATTTCCTGGACCATTGGAAATGAAAAGACCATCGTATTCCAAAGTGTTGAAATCATAGTCCCAAGGCACGCGGATAACAGTGACATCTCTCTTAAGCAGGCAACGGATGATGTTGTTTTTCACGCCGCAGTCAACGAGAACAATTTTCTCTTTCCCTTTTCCATAGGTGATAACTTCTTTGCAGCTTACACGAGCAACTTGGTTGACGATGTTAGGGTCTACGAAAGGAATGTCTTCCTTGTCTGGAAACACTAATTTCCCCTTCATTGCACCTTTTTCGCGGACTAATTTCGTCAGTTCTCGGGTGTCTATGCCATAGATGCCAGGAATTTTATGTTCTTTCAACCAGTCGCCTAAACTCTTTACTGCGTTCCAATGGCTGTATTCAAAAGAAAAATCGGAAATAATCAAGCCTTCAACTTGAATTTTCTCCGATTCTAAAAATTTAGAAATACCATTTTCATCCATCTCGTCAGAAGGAACGCCATAGTTGCCGACCAATGGGAAGGTAATAGCGAGAATTTGTCCTGCGTATGAAGGATCTGTCAAACTCTCTGGGTAGCCAACCATAGCGGTGCTGAAAACTACTTCTCCTGCCACCGACTTTTCATAACCAAATGATTTCCCTTTGAATACAGTGCCATCTTCAAGCACTAAGTGAAAAGGCTTATAAGCGTGCATATACAAGTTATTTATAATTCGTGCAAATTTCGGAAATATTCCCTTAATGAGAAAATGATTTATCTTAAAAATGAAATGGAAATGTTTCGCTCGTTGATATATGTATCGAAACGAATGGATTAGTCTTTGGGCAGATGGCTTATCTTTTTGTAATCTCTTTTGGCAGATAGTCTTCTTGAACGTTCATCATGGCGCGGAGTAGGCTGCTTTTTGCGTTGGGGTTGAGTTCTGTCATTTTCTGAAGTACCTCGTTGACAGTGGTGCGTTGTGAGTCGGTTTCGTAAGGACAGTTTTCTTTCTGCTTTTTGAATCCTCGTATTTTAGCGAACTCAATAATGTCTTTTTCTTCGACGAGACAGAGAGGGCGGATGATTTTCATGTCAAATTTATTCATTTGCAGAAGAGGAGGCATTGTGCTGAATGATCCTTGAAAAGTGAGGTTCATCAGTAGTGTATGTAGCATATCGTCTAAATGATGTCCAAGTGCTATTTTGTTGCATTTCAGTTCTTTAGCTAATCTAAACATACGTTTCCTTCGAGTCCACGAGCAGAGAAAGCAAGGCGTGTTTCTTGTGTCGGTAGAAGGATCAAAAGATGTAATGTCGTGAATGAATTCTACATCAAACGATTGACAGTAGTTTCGTAGATAGTCAATGTCTGCCTGGTAGGGGATATTCCCCATAGAGATATGAGCAGCTATGATGGTGAAGTTTGGGTGGTGCGCTCTGCGTTTGCGAGCGAGAAACTCTACCAAAGCGAGTGAATCCTTGCCTCCAGATAATCCGATAAGGATTTCGTCGCCTTCCTCAATGAGACCGAACCTGTCTATTGCTTTTCTGATTTTTTGAAATATTTTGTCTTGAAGTTCCATAAGGACATAGTTCAAAATGTTCTTCAAAATTAAAGATTTTTACAATGGAAAATCTTTAATTTCGGAGAGATTGTTTTTTTAAGAGTAAAGTAAGTTGGGAAGAGGAAGAAAACAGATTATAGTTAATGGAATAGATAAAAGGGAGTTGGGATATTATTCAACTCCTTATTTTATCTCTCAATATCTTACCTATGAAATGTTAAAAATTAATCCATTGGGAGAATGGGTTTTGGATCCTGCTGTTGGAAGGGAAGAGCTTTTGAAGACTTTTTATGAAAAGGGGAAGAAGATAGAGTCTTTTGATGTCGTAGATTATGGTGATTATAGAATGTCAAATTTTAAAAAACAAAATTTCATTGAGTTCTATCGCTATTACAAAGAACACTCGATACATACTTTGAAGTATGATTATATGATTGCAAATCCACCCTATAATTGCCATGAGGTCTCTTACATTAAAGATAATAAAAAGTTGGTTAAAAGGTCTTTTTGATGTAGGGGTACACAATATGTATTCAATGTTTTTGTCTGCAATGATTGATATGGCAAAAGATGGTTGTTTGATTGGTGTCGTAATATCAGACTCGTTTTTAACATCAACTTACCATACAAAGTTAAGAGAAAAGATTCTTCGTGCCTGTAGTCTGCATCAGTTGATTTTATGTCCAGCTAATCTGTTTTGGAATCAAAAGGCTGATGTTTGAACGTGTATAGTAATTTATACAATTGTGTTACATGTGTATCAACGGGAAACGATTCTAAATATTTGTCTCCCAAGGCAAAAGTTGGACTTCTTTTTTGTAATGCAACTTTATTGGCTTCAACTAGAAGTTGAAGGAAATCTTCATTTGTTCGTTTTATGGCATCTTTGAGATTTTTGTAATTAAGTCCGATGACAAATTTAATGTCATCGGACTTCTATGCTTGTTAATTTAGTTTTTTTTTATCGTATCAGCTGTATGTAGCCCTTTTTCGTTCCGCTTTTGTCAATTCCGTGGAATCCATTCGACTCCCATTCAACGGTGTATCCGTAAATGCCTTCTGGACATTTCTCATTATTGTATTTACCATCCCAGTAACCATCAATGTCTTCTGTTTGGAAGACGATAGTTCCGATTCTGTTGTAGATGGTGAATTTTACTTTCGTGAGGAATTGGGTTCCCTTTAAGCGGAAGACATCGTTGATACCATCTTCGTTTGGTGTGAATGCGGTTGGCATCCAGAACATCTTCCATACATAGATGGTTGAGTCTACAGAGTACTCACAACCTAACTCGTCTATTACGTTTGCTGTAACGATGAATGAATCGCGTGTGCCTGGGTTAGGGTAGTTGTAAGTTGCCTCTATTCCTTCAATTCCTTCTCCGATTCCGTCTCCTGCATCCCAAGTCCACTCTGCATTGTCAGGATAAATACCTTTCATCGTGATGATTGGGTTCTCCTCTAAGATGACGGATGGCTCTACACTGAATTGTATTGGCTTGTGGGTCAACGTGTCGACGTAGAGGTCTGCTGTCGTGTAACAGCCTGACACATCGTAACCTGTTACAATCACATGGGTTAACTCATCAATTGTTGCAGAGAGTTCGTTGACAGTATTTCCTGCAATCTCTTGGTTTACAGGCTCCGAACTCCATTGGAAGTTTTGTGCGCCACCTGCGATCATGCTGATCGTGGTTGGTGTGCCAGGACAACCAGTGATGTCGGCCAATTTCAACCAAACTTCAGGACGGTTGTTGACGGCTACTTCAACTTCCGCGGTTGAGCTACAACCATTGGATGAAGTTCCTTTCACGCTGATGGTAGTCGATTTCTCCAACGCCTCTAAGACGGTGGAGCTTCCGATTATGCCGTTGCTCCACTCATAGTCTTGTGCACCGAAGGCGGTGAGAACAGCGTTGTCGCCCTTACATACCGCACTATCACCGCGGATAGCCACGCTTGGCGAAGCGTTGGCGGTAACCTGAATGTCTGTCGAAGTCTCACAAGATCCTAACAAACCAACGAGTGTCACACGGGTGTTTCCGATTGGCTTGAATCGCAAGGTGTCTCCGTATGCAGTATCACTCTTTGCACTGACATTGTAAGTCCAATAGTATGAGTTTGCTCCGTGTCCGACAAGCTCTGCCGTCTCGCCTAAACAGATAACGTCTTTACCTGTATGGAGTACAGAAGGACTCTGTTTCAAAGTGATACGTTTCTGAACAATCGTAGAACAGTTGTTGGAGTCGACGGCCATAACATAAATCGGAATGCTCTTTTCTATGGTTTCAGTTACAATCTCGTCATTCATACTGCGGGCGTCATCCGTAACATTGGTTCCAAATCCCCAATAATATGTCTGAGCATCTCCAGAAGCGTAGAATTCGGCTGTGTAACCACGACAGATACTGTCTTCTCCGAAGACTTGGAAGCTTGGCTTCTGATGTACTGCCACAGGAATAGTGATGGTTGTAGAACATCCGAACTCGTCCTTACCTGTTAATGTGTAATCACGACTTACAGAAGGATAAGTTGTGAGGGTATCGCTCTTCAATCCTGTACTCCATTGGTATTCTTTAGCCCCGTATGCTACGAGTTCCATCTTCGTTCCTCGACAGATGCTCGTGTTTCCTTGGTAAGAAACGGTTGGATTCTGAAGGACATCCACGGAGATTGACAGATTTGTCGCACAGTTGTTAGAAACACCTTCTACGTTGTAGACGGTCGTGCCTTCAGGGTAGTCGGTCATTCTTCCTGTGTGGTTCTTAGGGTCGTTTGCCCAGTTGTAAGAGTCTGCTCCTGTTACAATAATCTGTACCGGTGTCTTGGCACATGCTTGTGCAGGTGCTGAGTAGGACAATGTAGGGTAAGCGTAACTCCTTACTGTGTGAGTCTTTTTAGCCGTACAGTTGTTTGAACCTGTCGCTTCTACTGTAAAGACGGTAGACTTGTTGATGATAGGTGTAACAGTCTCTCCGCTCGCTCCGTTGCTCCAACTATATTTGAGTGCATCTCCGTTCTTAATCGCGAGAGTGATGGTGTTGCCCTCACAAGCTTGTGTTGGACCCTCAATCTCAAACTTAGGTAATGAGTCTACATTGACGGTGTAGGTCTGCGTGCTGCTACACTTGTTGGCGTCGGTTCCGACTACGGTGTAGGTGGTCATCTCGGTTGGGTGGGCGTTGTATGATTCAGCCGTTGAGATGGCGGTCTTGCCGGTTTTATCGGATGTCCAAACATAGGTTAGAGCTCCTGAGGCGGTCAACAATGTAGAGGATTCTTTACAGATGGTGTTTGTACCAGAAATCCAAACCGTTGGATGTTGAAGAACGTCAATCATAAATCGAATGCTTGACTGACATCCGCTCTTGTCTCCGACAACTGTGTAGGTTGTCGTGTTCTCAGGAACATCTGTATAAGTGAATGTCTTGCCTTCGATAGTGTCGCCATTGTAGAAGTATTTAGATGCTCCTGTGATGGTGAACTTGGCAGGCTCTCCCTTACATACTTGTGCAGGTGCTTCGTATGCGAGTGTAGGGTATTCGATGACGTTAACCCACTTGTTGGCACTACCTTCACATCCGTAGATGTCCTTACCTATCACATTGAAGAATGTTCTTTTCGTAATGGTAGGGTAGATTGTGGCATCGTTACTATTGTAGCCTGTTGTCCAAACGTAGGTGTTGGCTCCGGAAGCGGTGAGTTGTGCGGATGTTCCGTTACATACCTCTGCACTACCTGTGATGATGACTTTAGGTGCACCATGGACGGTAACCTCGTATGGCTCTGTCTCGAACGAACATCCGTTGACATCCGTACCGACTACTGAGTATTGGTAAGTGCCAGGTTCATTCTTGTAGAATATGCTGATATTCTCGCCACTCTTACCATTGCTCCACTTGTATGTGGAAGCTCCTTTGGCAGAGAGGGTAATTTCGCTATAGGTACAAGTATCGCGAGATCCTGTAATCCAAACGTATGGCTTAGGATTTACGTTGACAACGAATTGGTCTGTTGTCGTACATCCGTTGAGCGTAGCGTATGCAGTCAGAGTCTTACCTGCGTCAATGTTTGTAATCTCATACTCATTACCGATTGTTCCGTCTTGCCACTTGTAATCGGTTGCGTTAGAGATTGCTGTAATCGTTACATCTGTTCCCTCGCAGATGATGTCGTTAGATGACTCAAAAGAGAGGGTAGGATAATCCTTCTTAGTAATCAACTTCATACGTGTAGTCTCACATCCGTAGTCGTTTCGACCGATAACCATATAGTTGGCAGTCTCGTAGATGGCAGGATAGATAGAATCTTTCAACTCTCCTGTATTCGTCCATGTGAATGAAGTCGCATGTCCATCAACATTTTTGTCGTATTTAACGAACAATGTGTCGTACGAGCCTTCACACACATAGTCTGAAGTCGCTTCTACGGTAAACTCAGGTGCGGTGTTGACTTTGAGGGTGTATGGCTCGCTTGTGCCATGACAGCCATTGTCGTCAGTACCGTAGACAGTGTACTGAGTTGTCTCAAGTGGTGAAACGGTACGTTTCGTGTTGGTAATGGATTCGCCGACCCACTCGTATTGGGTTGCTCCATTGGCAGTCAATGTGGCTGAAGCACCCTTACATATTGCATCTGCCGAAGATGAAATCCATACAGTCGGATTCTCAAACACTTGGAGTGAGATGTCTTTCGTTTGAGAACATTCACCGACGTAAGCTACGATTGTGAACGTCGTGTCTTTAGAAGGGCTGATTGTCATCTTTCCGTTTTGAATCAATTCATCTTCTGTCGTGTAGTATTTTTCTGCGCCAGAAAGAACGACTTCTGTTTCGTCTCCGTTACAGATGTATTTGGGAAGTGTGGCAGCCAATGATGGAATTGATTTTGCGGCAACTGCTTTCTTCGCGTTGTTCTTACATCCGTTGTAGTCTTCTACCTCAACTTGGAATGTCTTGCCATTGTTGATGGTTGCAGTGATGGTTTGGTCAGTTTCTCCAGAACTCCAGTTGTAGTTTCTGATTCCAACAGAACTGATTGCCGTGAGGGTTACTTGCTCCTTCATACATACAGCATCCACACCTTCAATTTCAATGTCTGGCAACTCATTGACGACAACGTCGAACTCAGATTGATTTTTACATCCGTGGATGTCCTCTCCGTGTACTTGGTAGGTCGTCGTTCCAACTGTTGTTGGTGATGCTGTATAGCTGTCTTCTGTTCCGATGACAGTCGTGTTCCCTGATATGTTCCAGACATACTTGCCCGACTCTCCTCCTGCTGCGTTGAGAAGGATAGACTCTTTCTCGCAAATCTCATTGTTTGATTTAACAGTTGAGATGGAGATAGATGGTAATGACCATACGCTCACGTTGATTGTCTTGTCGGTCGCGCAACCATTTGTCGTACCTGTAACCTTGAATGCTCTGTCTCCTGTCAACTTCTCTGTAATGGCACTGATGTGTTTGCTACCTGATGTTGATGTTTCAATGGTAACAGTTTCATCGTCCTTGTCCCAAGTGTAGGTGTCTGCGCCTGAAACTTTGATGGTCGCGTTTCCATCGTAGCAGACGGCTGCAGGTGCCTCTTCAATCGTGATGACTGGGTAAGGTTTCGTAGAGACTAAGATAGAGTCGCGGTTCTCACAGCCATTGATGTCTGTTCCGATAACACGGAGGTAGAGTGGTGCGTTCACCGTGAGGTTTGTTACATCGCCTGTTCCGTTGGCTGTCCAAGGTCCGTTGATGTTATCTGCGGTGTACCATGCATAGTCAATAGCACCTGTCGCTTCGGCAGTCGTAGCGTCGCCTTCACAAACGATTGGCTTTCTGTCTGTGATGGCAACGGTAGGCAATGCGTTTACTTTGACGGTGTGGCTTTGTGTCGCATAACATTTGTTAGCGTCTGTTGCCTTTACGGTGTAGGTGAAAGTGTTAGCCGTCTTCACTGTTTCTGTGTAACTATCGCCAGTGTGGTTCTTTCCAATCCACTCGTATGTGTATTGGTCTTTATCACTGATAGCTTTGGCGGTGATAGTCAAACTGCTGTTGTTACAGATGTTTGACACTCCGTCGAGAGAGAAGTCTGGCAATGTCCAGATGCCAATCTCAATTGTCGTGTCGGTCGTACATCCTGCGGTCGTTCCTTTGACAGTGATTCTTTTCTGTGCGTTGAGACTTGTGAATTCGCGGAATGAGTTGGTGTTGACCTCGTCTGTCCATTCCCATGTGTCTGCGCCTTCCATTTGGATCTTAATGCTTTGTGGAAGTCCCTTACAAATACTGTCTTTCCCTGTAGGAGATGTTGTCTTATAGGTCAAAGTAGGGAATTCTTTCACTTTGACGGTTACTTCTCCGAAGTTTACACAAGTATTCATATCTTCAGCACGAACGGTGTAGGTTACAGAGTTCTCTTCGCTTGCAGGAGTTACTTTTGGCGTGATGAGGTCTGATGTTCCGATTACCTTTTCGCTGCCTTTCACATACCAAGTGTAACTGTTTGCAGATCCGTTGGCTTGGATGGAAGCTTCTGTTCCTCTACATACAGGCTCAACAGCAGGAATGGTAAGGGTAGGACGATTGTAGACCATCAAGTCTGTTGTCGCCGTATTGACACATCCGTTAGCGTCTGTTCCTTGTACCTCGTAGGTCAGACTACGTCCCGCCTCGTCAGCCGCAAACTTGACGGAAGGTGTCACCTTGACATTGTCTGTCTTTTCGCCCGCTGGAGTCAACCAAACGTATTTGCCTGAAACACCTCCCTTGGCAGTCAGCGTAACTGTGCTATCCAAACAGATTTCGCTCTTGTCGCTTTCAATCTTGATGTCTGGCAATGACCATACTTTAATGGTCTTTTCAATGGTTGTCGTACAATACTCATCGCCCTTCAAGGCCTCTTTGGCGGTTACTGAGACGAATGTTTGCCCTTGAACATTCTCAAATGTCATTTTGTTGCTCGTCTCAGCGTATGTCTTATCTGTTGTAGACCAAGCGTAGATGTAGTTTGCAACGTTTGACGTGATCGTCATATCTCCACCTAAACATACATACTCGCTTGTCGCACCAAGGTCGTTCTTCATATCCAACTCGAAGACAGGCAAGTTTTGAATCGTGATGGCAGGTACGCTGATTTTTGTCGTACATCCTTCTGCCGACTTACCGATAACCTCGCGAGCGTATGTCTTCGTTGCGTCTGCAGTCTCGGAGAAACTCCAATCGCTCTTGTAGCCGTCTCCATCATTCCAATCGTATGACAAAGTGCGGTTGCTTGCGGTGAGTTTGATGTCGCTGCCGTTGCAGACAGGTGAGTTTGTCGCAATGGTGAATTTTGGATTCTCGTAGTTGGAAATCTTAACGATTACAGAACCCTCGCAACCCTGAGCATCTATACCCTTTGCAACGTAGTGGGTCTCGCTTGTGATACCGCTTGCTTCCGTCGTGGTGTACTTGTTTCCATTAGCATCCTTTTGTTGGAGAATGGTTGTCTCGCTTGCATCCATCCAATACCATTCTGTGATGGCGGAATTGCTTCTCGCTCCGATGGTTCCGTTGTTGCCTTCACAAACTTTTGCGTCTTCTGCTATGATTGTTGGCAACTGCAATACACCGACAACCGCGTCTTTCAATGTCTTACATCCTCCCTCTTCAGAGGTCGCTGTTACAGTGAATTTCGTGTTCTTGGCTACGTTGACCGTTATCTTTGCGTCTGTCTTGTCTATGCCCGACCAAGCGTAGGTTGAGGCAACACCTTTGTTTACAACTTCTAATGTCGCTTCCGAACCCTTGCAGACTGCGGCAGGAGCATTCAATTCAATGTCAGGATATTGGAACGCTTTCAGAGTTACGGTCTTGTAGCCTTCGGCTGTACAACCGTTGTTGTTTGTTCCCTTGACATAGAAAACAGTGTCTTGCGTTATTATAGGGCGGAAAACTTGTGCTCGAGAAACAATGCTCTCGGAACTGAAATCCTTCTTGTTTGCCCATACATACGAGAGACCTTCATTGCTTGTTGCTTCGAGAATAGCTTGCGATCCCACACAGTATCCAGTGTTGTAGTTGACAGTGAACTCTGGCAACGGATTAACCGAGATCTCAATTTCTGCGGAATTCTCGCATCCGTTATTGTCTTTACCCCAAACCTTGATTTTCTCTGGGTTGATGATATTGGTGCTCTGAAGTTCTGAAGTCGCTTTGTATTGGGTGGCATCGTATTCTTTCCATACGTATGCTATACCTCCTTCTGCATGCAAAACCAAGTCAGATCCAGAACATACGGAGATGTTAGAACCTTCTTCAATGTTGATTTCTGGCAACTGATTCACTTGGATTGTGATTGTTGAGTCGGATGTACACTCGTTGAGTGTCGCGGTTATGTAGAAGTCCTGGTTGTCTTTCAAGAGTCCTGTCTCACAAGAACTTGTAGTTGATTTAACCTCTCCGTTCTTATTGTTGAGCTGCCATTTCCAATCGTACTGATCTTTCTTAGAAGAACTGATGTTGATTGTCTTGTTTTCTTGGTTTGCACAAACGGTTGGCACGCTCTCAAACTCAATGATAGGGTATGGCTTCGTGTATAAGTCGATAGTCGTAGAACCTTCACACGATGTGGCTTGATCCATCGCTTTTACTGTGAGATGTGTTTCTGCATTGACATTCAAATCGTATGTCGTCGTGTTTTGGTAGCCTGCACCATTCCAATCGTAAAGGAGGGATGGCTTGTCCGCGTTGATTGTAACGGCATCTCCTTGACAAACTGTCGTCTTGTTGTCTGCTGTAGACAAACCGAATGTTGGAAGCTCTTTTACCTTGACATTTTGCCATGCTGTGTCTTCGCATGTTGCGCTGCCAAGATGCTCGTCCGATACTATCACATAGTAGGTGACTGTTCTTGTTGCTTCATCGTAGGCTCCTGTTTCGTTGATAGGATTTCTTGTTGATGTGGCGTTATTGGACAAGAAATTGATTATAGTAGGGGTTTTTACGAACCATTGGTATGAGAGTTTTGTACCCGTTCCTGTCGCAGAAGCGGTCAATGTCGCATTTTCTCCTTCACAAACAGATTCGTCTCCGGTGATTGTGATGTAAGGGAGGTCGTTGACATTGATGGTGAATGTGGCTGTTGTCGGACATGTCACAGTCTCCGTCTCATATTGCGAGTATGCATAACTTGCTTCAACAGTGTATTTCGTATTTGAACTGTTGACTGCAGGAGTGGTGTATTTCGTTGTGTTTTCTCCAGCGATAGTTCTTCCTGCAGCATCCTTCCATGCGATGGTCGCAGCGTTGCCGTTATCGGCTGTCTGGATGTCGTTGATCTCAAGTTGCGCCACAGAACCTTTACAGATGGTCTTGTCGAAGTTGTCAGCGGTGATGGCAGGTGCGTTGACAGCCTTCACAGTGAACTCATAGGACGTCGTACATCCGTTTACATTCTTTGCCACAACGTTTACTTTCACATCTTTCGTAACATTGTTGAATGTGTATTCATCGCTTGTGGTGCTATTCCCATCGACTGTCCAAATGAAGTCCATACCTCCATTTTCAGCAATTGCCTTGACTTTGGTTGAACCGCCTAAACATACAACGGTGTCGCCACTGATGTGGAACTTAGGATTGTCGTTGACTTGAATGTTCGTTTCGGCGGAAGCCTTACATCCGTTTGCGTCTTGCCCCCATACATAGATGTTCATTTCCGCTGTCAATGGACCTGCTATGCTGTAGGTGTTAGCCTCTGTCAGGTTGGCGGTTGGCTCTGTGATTTCCTCCGTAGACCACTTGTATGCTAGATCTCCGTTTGCGGTGATAGAGATGTTTTCCGTTCCGTTGCAATATGCTCCGTCGGCGTCGACTGTGATGATTGGTAATGCATTAACATTGACATCGACTGTGCCTTTTGCAACACAAGACTTGTTGTCGTGGTTAGCATATAACTTCGTCGCTGTTACTGTATAAGTATTTGCATCTTTCAAATTGTCTGTGGTAAAGACTCCGTTGCTAATTTCCGTGATAGATGATTTGTTCCAAGAATAGGTGTTGACACCTTCTGAAACATTATCCGTAACGGTCAATGTAGCTTGTTTGTTGTAGCATGGAGTTGTAGCGACAACAGAGATTTCTGGATTGCTCAAAACCTTTATGCTATGACTTACAGGGGCAGACAAACATCCGTTTCCGTCTTTAGCCTTAACCTCTATGGTCAATGCGTTTGTAACAGTATATCTGTTACTGATGTTAGGATTGTAGTTTCCACTATTTGTCCAATCATACTCCAAACTCTTATTGGAAGCACTGATTGTTACTGTGTTTCCATTACACTCTGCGATGTCTCCCGAAAGGATGAACACAGGCAAAGTGTCGACGGTAAGGGTGATTGTGGCACTGTCGGCACACTTGTATGTGTCGGTAACACGAACCTTGTATTCGTACTCTCCTTTGACAGTTGGTGTGATGGTCTTTGAGTCTGTACCTGCAC
>CAVKBM010000034.1:0-20390 GCA_963654355.1 Bacteroidaceae bacterium
TTGGTACACTACGGATGGTTATGGATTGTGGTATTCTGAAAGAAAACCTTCTGAGCATGCTCTCTACGAGCGTGTCATACCTTCAAATAACGACGCTGAGATGATGCAAAAACTCTATTGTATTATGCAAGCAAAGGACGGAACAATATGGTTGGGTTCACAAAGTGCGGGACTCTGGAGTATGACACCTTATAAGAATAGCAGTGTGCAATTGTCGGCAGATTTTCAATTTCCTAAACGAGATATTTCAGATTTTTGCGAGGATGAGGATGGAAATGTCTATTTGACGAGTGATGGTGGTGGAGTTTACCTTTTATCTCCTGATTTCTCGGAATATCAGTACTTAGGAGAAGGTAATGGGCTGAAGAACAAAAATGTACTGTCTGTTCAACGGACTTCGGATGGTCATTTTTGGCTCTCTTCGTGGGGGGGAGGTGTAATGGAGTATAATCCTCAGTCGAAGAGATTTCGTCAGGAACGATTTTATGGGTTAAACTCGAATTTGAGTTGCTTCTTGCATGTTGCGGTGATGCAGAATGATGAAATTTGGGTTTGCACTGGTGGAGATGGCGTTTATCAACGAGATACAAATGGAAAATGGAACAGATATGTTCTGCAGTTCTCTGAGAATGAGTTTGATATGTGGCCGCAAAAGATTATAGAAGGTATTGATGAAACACGTTGGATTGCCACTTCTCGTTCCATTTGGCGTGTGAAGGGGGAGCAAAGGAAGCCTTTATTGCCAGATTTTTCACGAGAAAATAGTGATAATCCATTGGTTGTAAATGATTTGGAGTTAGGAGAGAATGGTTGTGTGTATGCTGCGACAAACCTCGGGATTTTGTCTATTTCGGCAGATGGAGAAAAAATTGACACGATAAACTTTATTCCTAAAGGCAGTTATTTCTCTGTTTGTAAGGATGCGAATGGGAATCTTCGAGCTTGTGGAGACGCAGGATTGGTCTCTTTCAATTGTCGTCAGAAAACTTTCAAATCGTATAATCAACGAAAGAGAACTTTTGGAAATTTCCATCGCCATAGTTCGTATCTGCTGAGAGATGGTCGTGTGTTATGGGGTACAAAAACTGGATTTATCTTGCAAAATGAGGTGCCAGTTGATAACCAAACTGTAAATTATTTGGAGTTTGCAAACATCAAAGTGGGTGATTTGGACGTGGAGAAAAGTCTTGAGTATGTGAATGCGTGTCCTAAAAATCGTGGGCGAAGTGTAAAAGTTCCGTATGATCTCTCCGCCATAGAAGTCTTCGTGGATATGGTAGACTTTGGAGAGATAGATGTTGAGTTGTATTATATGTTGAAAGGCTTGTCAGATACTTGGACACCTTTGCCAGACGACCGAATCATCAAATATTCATATTTGCCAAGCGGTGAGTTTGAGCTGAATGTGAAGGTTCTGCGGAACGGAGGGGATGAGCGGACACTGAACCTTCCGATTACGGTTATGTCTCCGTGGTGGAAACGTTGGTGGGCGATTGTGTTGTATATTGCTATCATGGCTCTTTTTACTGGTAGTTTTTATTATTTAAGGATGAAAACGATGAAAGCCCGGCAAACAGAGTTGAAGCGATTGGTGGATGAGCGGACGAAGGAGTTGGATTGCAAGAATGAACTTATTGAGCATCAAAATGGTGAATTGAAGTTGGCTTTGGCTGATAAAGACAGAGTTTTGTCTGTTATTGCGCATGATTTGAAGAATCCTATGTTCGCCATTGTAGGTGCGTTGGAAGGGTGGCTGCGCAAGGAGTCTACTATGCCGACAGAGGAGAAACGAGGTGTTATCTCGAAGGTTTTGTCTGCTTCTCAGTCATTGCAAGAGGAAATGGTGCGTTTGTTGGAATGGTCGCGTTCAAAACGGGAAAGAATAGACTTTAATCCATCTGATGTTGATATACAGTCGTGTATAGCCAATATATTCTCACTGTTTTCAACGATGGTGTCGCAGAAGCATATTTCATTGGTAAAAGATTTACGTGTGGATTATTGCGTTTGGGGTGATGGCCGTATGATGAGTACGATTTTCCGTAATTTCATCAATAACGCTATTAAATTCACTCACGATGGGGGAAAAATAGAAGTGAAAGCGTATGAAAAAGAGAATTTTATTGTTGTGCAGGTGATTGACAATGGCGTCGGTATGGATGAAACGTCATTGACTGCTCTTCGTGCGCAGGGCTATTGCGACTCGTCTGTAGGAACGAACGAGGAAAAGGGAACTGGTTTGGGCTTCCGCATCAGCATGGACTATATTGAGCGCAATGGAGGTTCGTTTGATGTGCAGAGTGAGTTGAACAAAGGTACGGTTATCACTGTCTCGTTGCCTATGTCTGAGAAAAAATGCAGCCAATCGTATTGGGAAGGTAGGGAGACGGAGAAGAAGCAGATGGAGGACTCTGTCGACAAGGAAATATTGAGTGGCAATACGGTCATTGTGGTGGATGATGATGAGTTAATCCTGCAAAACGTGGCGGATATTATGCGTCCTTATATGGATGTCCTTACAGCTCGCAATGGCGAAGAGGCTCTTGAAGTGCTATCGGAACATGAGGTGGATGTCGTATTGAGTGATGTGGAGATGCCTGAAATGAACGGAATCGAATTGAGTCGCAGGCTTTCGCAAGATGAACGGATGAGTTCAGTGCCATTCCTCTTCTTGTCAGCGAAGAATGAACAGTCCGATCGTTTGTTGGGCTTGCTTAGTGGAGCAATCGACTATATTGCGAAACCGTTCAGTCGAGGCGAACTGCTGATGAAGGTGAATAATATTTTGCGAATAAGACAAAATCAGCAACAACGTCTGTTAAAAGAGTTTTATGAACGACTTCAGCAACAAGAAACACAGGAAACTCCGATGGAATCGGATAAAATTGAAAATCCGAAACCTGAAATAGAAGAAAATCGTCAGCTGAAAGTTGAAGAAAAACTTAATCCGTTTGTAGAGAGACTGATGGCGGAGATGGCAGAAAGATATGCTGATAGTGCGCTATCCATTCAGATGATAGCCTCTTCAATGGGTATGAGTCAATCAACGCTCTCTCGACGCACTAAAACGTTGCTTGGTAAGGCACCTGTGGAGGTCTTGAACGAGTTTAGACTTAACAGGGCATTACTTTTGTTGAAAGAGGAAGATAGAAATCAAAATGTTTCGGAAGTGGCTTACTCCGTTGGATTTTCCGATCCTGCTTATTTCACCCGTAAATTCAAAGAATTTTATGGATTTTTGCCAAGTTCGGTAAAATAATCTTGCTTTTGCACAATATTTACTGTCGTTTGCCGATTTAATCATAGTAGGTTGGCGGTGAAATTCGCAACTTTGTAGTGTCGTTAACGAACGATAAAAAAGTTGGATTTAAAAAAAACAGAAGTAGAATTTAAAAGAGAAACTCTTGTGATAAGAGTGAGATGCAAAGTACAGACGAATTTTTACTTAAAACCTATTACACAAAGTAGCATAATGTTCGGTTAGTTTTATTCATACATCTGAACTTTAACTTATGAAAAATCAAAGGCGCATTCTCTTATTTAGGTAATGCGCCTTTGTTATATCTCACAGAATTATTTCCCCCCTTTTTACTATCTTTGCCCAACGCAAAAATTAACGCTATGAAGTACTCGATAGGGATTCAGACTTTTTCAGATATCATTAATAATGGTTTTGTCTATGTGACAAAACTGAAATAGTTTATTTTCGTCGGAGACGAGAACGATTGAGGAGTGGAAGGTGGAGTAGATTTAACTGATATTTTCTCAAACGACAGATACTCAAAAGTATTTGCCGTTTTTTTTGTTTGTGATATGGATTTTGTAACTGTTTTGTGTGATATTACAACAAAGGTGAAATATCTGTAAATTTTTTCAATTGTGTCTTTTGTTTTCTTTCCTTCCCCGATTTTTAGTCCTATCTCTGTCTTGTCCAAACGAAAGGACAGTGAGATAAATAACTTAATTGGAAACGAAAAACATTTAAAATGGAAGGACAAACAGCTTTTTTGAAGTATGTGAAAGAGTTTGTAACATCTCTTTCTGCAGAGGTGATTCCTGCGGTTATGGCGGAGTTAAAATCCAATAGTGCGGAAATCAAACAGGATGCCCAAACGGCATGGAATGAGTTTAAAGAAAATATTGAAAAAACACCGTCTGAAAATTTCACCTTTACGGAGTTGGAGTTGCTTGACAAAGAAAAATTATTGTCTATAGCGACAGAGAACATTGTCGAGTGTGCAGACGAGGTCTATGCTTGGAAGAAAACGGAGAGCGATTGCGTAATCATCAGTCTTGCCTACGGAAAGAACGGTGAATTAATTGAGACTCAAAAAAATCAATTCATCACCATCAAGGCAAGTGCAGTAACCGCCGAAGTGCTTCAGTTATTCGGAAATGAGGATTTGGTGATTTTAAAGTAATATTAGTGTTAAACAAAATAAATAAAAATATTATGGAACTGATAGAATTGATTAAATCTGCATTCGCCTACATTAAGAACTTTATTGTAAAGGTGATTGATAGAGTGTTGAATTTTGCAACAGATGTTGTGAATTGGTTCAAAAAACTCTTGTTGGATCCTAAAAAGGATGTGCCTTTCATCGCAGATGCAAAAGTCTTCAATGAGGAGCTGAAAAATGCCCCTGTTAAGAATGTAGGACTTTTCAAAGGTGTTTACGATGAACAGAGAGAAGTCATTACCAATCTTGAGAGGGTTGATGCAAAAGATTATGATGAAACAACACGTGGCGTGATGGGTAATAATGAAATCGTAGTCCTGAATTAAAATTGAGTGACCATGAATACTGTAGTATGGATATTGATTGTAGTTGCTGTCGTCGGCGTTGCTATATGGTTGGTTTGCCGGAATAAACAGCGGAAACAAATCGTTGAGCAACTTAATAGTTATGGGGTGAAGAATGTAGAGGGTGAATTGACGCTTTCCACAGTCGTTGAATGGTTCGAATCTTTGGAGTTAGACTCCAAATGTGATGTCCCGTTTGTCGCTAAGGGTTCAAAAATATCAGAACTTGTAAAGACTTATTTTAAGTCGCAAAACATACAAGGTTTGCCAACGTCTGTTGAAGAAAAGTCCGATAAAGTGTCTATTTTCTGCGCTGTTTACGATGAGAAAAGAGAATCTATCTCTCATGGCGTTTATATTTACGCAGATTCGTTGGATGCGGAACTCCTCAAGGTGATTGGTGATAATGAGATTGTTGTGTTGAGTTAAAAATAGAAGTGTATGTTTCCGTTATGGTTAGTGCCAGCTGTGATTTGGCTTTTCGCAGGTGCTGTTACGCTATACGATAAGATTACCGAAGACTCTCTCAAGGAGACTGTCAAAGAGAAGGTTCCAGAAGCGTTCAAAATTCGGATTGAAGAGGCAAAGAAGAATAAAGTAGATGTAGGAATTTACGGAAAACAAAACAAACATTTGGAAAATTTGAGCATAGAGTCAAAAGAAGGTGTAAGTTCTTCTATAAGAAAAGGTCAAGAATATTATGTGTGAGAATTTTATTATTAAATAATTGAAAAATAAACGAATTATGATTTATAAGACAGATGAAATAAATAGTGTTCAGTTGGAGTATCTTGAGAAATTTGAGAAAGAGTTCAAAAGTTACCTTCCAACATTAAGAAAGAATTATCCAACGTTGGGCGTGACGGCTGTTTGGACGGTGATGGGACGAAAGGATAAAGCGTTTTCTCTTACTAGTAATGCCGATTTAGAAATAAAGGATAGCTTAGAGGTTCAGAATATAGTGAAAGATTATGTTAGTCGTAACTTCAAGTTTGAGTCGGACAATCTTACTGTTGCGTTGGATATTGTTTATCAGAAAGTCGAGAGTAACAGTCAGCAAGAGGAAGCGTCTTCTCAGTCTCAAGGAGAGTCAACGACGGTCTTTATTCCGCAGACACCTCGCTACACGTTTGATCAGATTATCCTGCCCGATACCACTCGTCAGGCTATATACAACAGTCTGAACAGCATCCAACATCGCAATCTGGTTTACGATACGTGGGGCTTTTCAGAGGTGGATCCGAAGCCGAAGAGCATCCTCAATTTCTTCGGCCTTCCAGGTACTGGAAAGACGATGTCGGCGCACGCCATTGCCGATCGATTGGGCAAAAAGATCCTCTGCGTCAACTATGCGGATATTGAGTCGAAGTTCATGGGTGAGTCTCCTAAAAACTTGATGAAAGCGTTTGAAACAGCCAAGCTGATGGATTCTGTACTTTTTTTCGATGAGGCAGATTCGTTCCTCGGGAAGCGTATCCATAATGTGACGCAAGGTTCAGAACAGTCGGTCAATTCGTTGCGCAGTCAGATGCTGATTCTCTTGGAGGAGTTTGAGGGTGTGGTGATTTTTGCCACTAATCTCGTAACGAACTATGACCCAGCGTTTGAGTCGCGCATCCTCGCTCACATTCGTTTTGACTTGCCCGACCGTGAGGCTCGTGCCACCATCATCAACAAGATGCTCCCTTCAAAATTGCCATTGGAACACCGTTTCACTCACGACGAGCTTTTGGAGGCATCCGATCTTATTGAAGGCTTCTCTGGACGTGAAATCAAAGGTGCGATTCTCTCCATGCTCTTAGACAAAGCAGGTGACGAGAATGTGCTTTTCTCTTTGGACGATTTGAAATCTTCCCTTCAAAAGAAGAAAAACGAAGTCGACAATCTGAAGGCTGAGGAACAAAACCTTCGCAAGGCAAAAATCGCCAATGCCATCAGAAACAGATTGGAAGAGGATTCTGCTGTTGAGGCTGAGAAGAGAAAGCGAAATCAGAGCTTTGGAAAGAAAAAGGGAAAGAAACGTAAATTTTGAGTTGTTAAATTTTAATGCTTATGAGAGATATTTTAGTAAAGTCGCTTTCCATTATTTGATATACTGAAAACCTATAAAAATGATACTCAAGGGATGATATATATCAGAAGGGAGATTATGGATGATTCAACGCTTCTTCATATTGGACTTCATAATGGAAACGATTTCAAAGTAATTGCATTAACTGCAAAGTCTCTCTATTGGGGTGTACATGCCATATTTGAAAAATATATGGATATGGATGAGGTACTCCTTGAGGCGGATATTCTTGCCATGGCTCCTTCGCAGTATGTTGTTACGCTTCCTTGGACCTATCGCCCTCGTGGTAAAAATGGTGTTCTGATATAGGAAGAGTAAGAAAGTGATTTTTATTTATCAATGTATTTTGTAAAAAATTATAAAAAGGCATAAAATGTAATTCATTCCTCTTGTATTTGACTGATTGTCAATGTGTTATTGCTTTTATGTTGTAAAACATAAAATGGGGGGGTAAAATGATTTGTTCTGTCTATATTTGTATAAGGTTGAATTATAAAGTTATAAGGACTGTGTAATGACACGTTCTGTTTCTTTGTCGCTTCTCGTGTTAATGATGTGAGAATTAATTATCTATACTAATTCTAATTAATAAATATAAATATAATGACGAAATCAGAACAATTTATTTCATTGGTGAACGATGCGTATGACATCGCCAATGGGTATTTCAATGCGGAGTCAAGGCGGAAGGCGGAGCAAGACAAGCAGACGCTCGTCAACGCTTTGCAGAAAAACTCTTTTGTGAAAGTGCCGTTCGTGGGTGATTTCAGCGCAGGCAAGAGTTCGCTGATCAACGCGTTCCTCTGTGTGGACGAGCTGTTGCCGACGAACATCACTCCAGAGACAGCAGTCGCTTACGAACTCTATTATTCGGACAATGAGAAGATAGAGGTTTGGAAAGACAACCAACTGAAATCCACTAAGGCACTGTCCGATATTTCCAATCTCAACCTTACTCCGCAAAACTTGGTGAAGGTCTTCATCAACAATCCTGTGGTCAAGAGTCTGAACGACCGCCACATCGTGATTGTCGACATGCCTGGAATAGACTCTGGCGTTGAGGCTCACAATAATGCGATCCTTCACTATGTGGAAGATGGCACTCACTTCATATTGGTGAACGAGGCTGAGAGCGGAACGCTTCGCAACTCTACCATCAATTTCATCGACGAGGTGAAAAAGTATGGTGCGAACATCTCCGTCATTCTCTCTAAATGCGACAAGAAATCGGCTTCCGAAGTGGAAAAGATACGAAGCACGGTCGAAATCATTGCTCGTGCCCACTCGGGAAAAAACGTGCAGGTGGTGACTTCGTCTGCCGTAAACGAGGAAGTAGACAGCGTGTTGGACATCTTGAATAGCTTGGAGGCTGATTCTTTGGTGGAGCGTCGTTTCGGCAAACCTGTGTTTGACATGATTGCAGGCTATATCACTGACCTTCAGTCGCAAATCACCTTGCTCAGCACAAGCGACAGCGACTGTTTAGAGAAGCAAACCAAATTGAAAGAGGAACACGAGGCGGCTATTGCAGCGTTGCAAGAACGTTCGCATGAAGCGCAACCGCTTGCTGGTTCTGTGCAGGATGTGTTGAATGATGTGGAAGATGCATTGCGCGACAATGAGGAGGACTTTGTGGACTATATCTTTAGCAATCCGAAAGATACGGCAGGTTTGAATGCTCAGTTGATGTCTACTATCCGTCCTGTTGTGGCGAACTCTTTGCAACGCGAGATTGGCGAATATTCTGAGGTGATAGGTTCGGCAGTGAACGATTTCTCGGCTTCTACGAAAGACATTTTTGAGATGGAACAATCGACAACGGTAGAGACTTTCGGCGAAGTTATCGGAGAGTCTGTTGCCCCTGTGGTGGGTGTTGGTTTGTCGGCTATTCTTTCTTTCTTGCCACGTCTGTTGGGTACTGTTCTCGGTCCACTTGCCACGTTGTTCACCACGATTTTACCTGCTCTCATTGGCGATTGGGTTAGCATGCTTTTCGGACCTAACGAGGAGGAGCAGAAAGCTAAGATTCGTGTGAAATTTTCTACCGAGTTGGTAGGTAAGGTGGTTAACTCATTGCGTGGCAACATAGAGAAAGCCATCACCGACCAGCGTGCGGAGATTGACCAACAAGCTAAATCTCTCATCGACGACGAGAACAAGAAATACCAAGACAACATCAATGCTATCTTGCAAGAAGAACAGCAATCGAAAGAGGCACGCAATCAAAAGATCTCACTTTTGTCTGGTGTTGTAGAGAAACTCAAAAAAATGATAAATCAATTTAAAGTTGCATAAAAATGGCTTTTGATAAAATTAAGAATCGTGCTTTGCAGAGTGGAAAATCCACCGTCTACGAGGGCAACAAATACGAAGACCCACTGAAAGCGATGGATCTCGTGGCGCATATTCTGAGGGCGCAGAATGGGCTGGATCTGGCAAGTTACTTCGAACCGTTCATTGAAGCGTATAATGAATTCGGGACGAAATTTGATAGAGAGAATGGAAAATGGCAGTGGGAGAGTGATAGTGTTGAGGAACTAAGAGAGAATTGCTTTACTGCTGCAAAGACGGCTTATGGTTTCATTGATGAGGGCTTGAAAGATGGTTCTGTCAAAGTGGCTGTCGCAGGTGGCTATAGTGCGGGTAAATCTTCATTTGTGAATAGTATTTTGAATTTGGAGGATGTCTTACCAACAGGTATCGAGCCTGTCTCTATGATCAATACATATATATGTCCTACGGATGAAGTTCGTGATTTTGTCGTTACGGGTTTGAATGTTCGCAATTGTCTCGTTAAGTTGGATAAAGAAGTGTTAGGAGCGATCAAGCACTCAGACAGATCAAATGTTTACGTTTCTTCGGTGTTGAATTCTATATTCTTGGATATCCCTGTTCCGTCAGGTAAAAATTATCTGAAGCACATAACTTTCGTTGATACTCCAGGTTACAACAACTCGAAGAGTGTCAATTATGAAAATGCTATCTCTGATAGTGATAATGCTACCACAGCTTTGAAGGAGGCGGATGCGATTATTTGGACAATCGATATTGAGGCCGGTGCCATTTCCAACAATGATATTGCATTCTTGAACAATATTTTGAAAGATAAGGATGAAAACTTTCCACTGGTCATCCTTTTTAATAAGATGGATAAAAAATCAGCGAGCGATGTTGCGAAGATTATGAAGACAGCTGTTACTACATGCCAGAAAAGTCTGAATGTACAGCCGCTTGATATAATTGCATATTCGTCCGACACGCAGAATATGAGTTCCATCAATAGCAACTCTATGGATAGTCTTTTCACTAAAATCCGTAGCCATGCTAATTCTGTACTTCAAGATGTCAATTATATGGGTTCTTGGATTGGTTCCAAATTTTCAGAACAAATTGAAAATGCAACTGATGGAATCAATGATTTGGATGCAGAAAGGAAGAAATTGGCAGATAAGAAGTCAGAAGCTTATGATGGAAGAGAGTGGAATTTCAGTAATTTGATGAGCGATATGTCTACATTGGTGATTGATTCTTATGACGAATTGTGTGATACACTTGATAAATGTCAGAATCAACTTTTGGATGCATATAAAGGTTGGAGAGAGGCGTTGGAAAGAGAATATGAATGGAACGATAAATCTGGTATTTTTTCAGATACAGATTATTTGGTGAACCAAAACTCTAGTGCGGTAGATTGGTATAATTCTGTTTGTCATAATCTTCCTGATTGCAACTATTACAAAGCAGAGGCCAGAAAAGATGTGATGGAACATCTTGAAAATGTTTTAGGGTATGCTCAAAAAACTTTTAATGAATCAGACTCACAAGATCGTGAATCTTTAGAATCCGAATACAATGCCTACCAAGAGCATCTCAAATCCCTTAAAGCTTACAAGAAAGAGTTGGAAAATAAAAAGAAGGATATTGTCAACTTGTTTCTCAACTGTTGCTCACAAGCTCTTTCCGCTCGTCGCCAATACGTTAACTCCCTCCCAACCATCGGTCAATAAACCATCGCGATTATGCCAATATCATCCAACAACTATCAACAAATCTTGGGCGAGGCAATCACGGTGATTGACAATGCGCAAGGCTCTGCGAATGCGGAGGTGAAAGAGCAGTTCCGAAAACTGAAGGAGGAGTTCAGCAAGGTCTCTGCTACGGGCGAGCAACTCGAACGTGAGGGTAAAGTGCTGAAAATAGGTGTCGTAGGTCAGGTGAAGGCGGGTAAGTCTTCTTTCCTCAACTCCCTCTTCTTCGACGGCGAAAACGTGTTGCCTCGTGCTTCCACCCCGATGACGGCTGGTCTCACTGTCCTTGAATATGGAGGAACCAACGAGTTCATCACCGAATACTACAACATCGAGGAGTGGGGCTTCTTTGAGGGAAAAGCCAAGTTGTTCCACCAAATCGTGAACGACTGCCGTGCTTCTAAAAAGGAATACGCCAATCTGTCCGACGAGGAAGTGGCTAAAATCGCCAATATTCCAGACGAAATCTCTGGTGCCTACGAGCTGGTCTCCAACTGCACTGGCGATGTGCGTCGCAAAGTGCAAGTGGATTCTCTCTTAGAATCTCAGCCTTTCAACGGCATCAAGGACCTCCAAAATGTGTTGGAAAACTATGTTGGAGCGAATGGTCAATATACTTCCATCGTCAAATGCTTGACTATCAGAATGAAAGACGAGCGTTTGCGAGACCTTCGTATAGTTGACACTCCGGGTGTGAACGACCCAATCGTCTCTCGTGAGCAACGTACACGCGAGTTCCTTCGGGGGTGCCACGGTGTATTTTTGCTAAGTTTCGCCTCTCGTTTCTTCGATAGCACGGATGTTGATTTCCTTGTCAATCGTATTGGTTCACAAGGAATTAGCAAGGTCGTATTGATTGCCAGCAAATTTGATTCTGCTTTGCAAGATCAGGGCAAGAAGTTCAAAGACAACCTCGGTATGTGTATCTCCGCTACTATCGAATCATTGGAGAAACAGTTTAACCGCAACATGGCTTCTTCTAACTATACAGGTGAGACTCCTATCTTCGCTCAAAGTTCGGGTATCGGCTTCTCCATTGCTCAAAAATCGCCTTCTGAATGGGACGAAACTGAGCAACAAGTGGTCAAGCAGATGCGCCGTTTTTTCCCGAGCGACTTCGAGACGGACGAGTTGGCGAAGGATACTTTTATGGAACTTTCGCAGATTGAATGCATCCGTCAAGACTATTTGGACGGTGTTTTCATGCAGAATCGTTCGCAAATTATCGCTCGCAAAGTCAGCGAGTATTTTTCTCATGTTAGTGGTGAACTCACCGCTCCATTAGACGAGAGTCAAAAACTCTTCTCCGAAAAGGTGAATATGCTCGAGAGTGCGGATATCTCGCAGATCAATGCCATCAAGACTTCCACACTCAACTTCATCAACAGTTTCACGAAGGATTTTGACTCTATCTCTAAACGTTGCAATGACTTGACGGAGCAAGCCTTGAAAGAGTGCTGGAACTCCTTCAAAACGCCAGATAGCCGTGTGCCGACCATCACCATATCGGTCGACTCTTCACGCGAAGGTACTTGGATAGGTTTTAATCACGATGTCTCTTGTACTTGCCGTGAAATAGACTCCAACCGTCTGGTCGACAATGTTACTCGTGGTGTACAAGATGCTGCCGACAACATCGTTCGTGTGTGGCAACGCAAGCTGAAAGACCTGACCGACAATTTGATTAAGAAGACCATCGCCAATCGTATCGCCGAGGCTGAACGCAACGATACAGAGGGTGTCTTCCAAGCCGATGAGTTGCGCCGTGTCCTCTCCGAAGTCGTCGCTTCGATGGACAACAGTGGTACGGTCAATGTTCGTGACGCTGTCAACAAGGCAATCACTCAAGTTGAGGCTGTCGCACAAAGAGGCTCTTATAGCACCTACTTAGGGCAAATGTCTGAGGCGGAGGCTGTCAACACCCTTCTCAGTCGTTCTGAGAATGCCATCAACCGTGCATCTTCCGCTCTTCGCTCTGCCATTTCGGATTTCAGTGATGCGGTTCATCAAGCCTTGGTCAATTCAAAGGATGATTTTGTCAAGGTTTTCTCCGTTCGCAAAGACGAACTTTCTGCTAAGATCAGGGGATCTATGCAAGAAAAGTTAGACCAGCTGGAATCTGACTTGAAGGACAAGGAGAAGTCTATTCGCGAATACAAAGAAGCAATGGAAAATCTTGACTCACTAAGATCTATCTTGGATAAATAATTCATGTAATGCTTAACAAAAACGAGTCGCTCTTCTCAAAAGGCGACTCGTTCTGTTAATATCAAAAAGTCTTAGTGGAGTCCTAAATCATATCTGCGAAAATAATTCTGCAATTTTTGCCGAATAGGTTTTTGATACAGGTATTTCTGTGGGCTGTATGGTGTCCAATTCAAGAATCAAGCCGTCCTTCCCTTTCCTCATCACACGCACCTTTTTCAAGTTGACAACATAGAAACGATGGCAACGCGACAATTGCATTTCAGAGAAGTTCTCTTCTATGTATTTGAGCGTGTTGCGTAGCATAAATTTCACTATCTCTTTTTTCCCGTTGAGATAGAAGATGAAAACGTAGTTGTCCGCCGATTGTATATATAGAAGGTCTTCTAACCTCACAGAAAGTCTAAAAACGCCCTTCTCATCATTGAAATTGATCGCTTCTCGATTCATTATAATCTGTCGGTTGTCTTTCATCTCTTTCAGCTGATGTTTCTTTTCCTCCAAGGCGAAATAAAGCCAACAAATAATATATGGAATAATCAGAATAGAGTCGACGGAAATCATAACCCTCGGCAGAATAACCGTGAGGAAGGGACGTGGGTTGGGTTGTCCTAAGTAATACGAGAAGATGGACAAGGCAGACGGTATCAACAACAACTCCGCCGCTATCCATAAATATATGTATTTATAAGGTATCCCTCTTTTTTTGTTGATATGATAAAACGCTACCCTACTGCAAGCCAATACGATATAGCCTGTTGTTACCATAATTAAAAGGTAGAATGTGCCTTGCTCCGACCCTAAATGCTCAAAGCCCCTTAAGGTTACGTTAGGACGGTAAACGAACATAAAGACGGCAACCCAAAAAATTACAAATACGAGAAAACGAACTATGTCTCGCTTTTCCGTCATGAATTTTGGAAGAGTATTCTCCATGTGTGTATTTTTAATATTCACAAAATTAATTGTAAATTAGTTGAAAATCAACCTATATCTGTTTTTTGTTTTACCAATGATTATGTAATTTCGCCCCAAAATGCTAAAATTTGCCCCAAATCGTTCGCAAAATAGCACTTTTTTTTCGTCTATAAGGTTGGAGTTGGTAATTTTGCAGAACATAAGGTCGTGTATTCGGTTTTTGTTTTGTTGTATTCTTTCTTATCTATTAAGAATGGCATGCGGCAAGTGAAGCGTAGAGATAAATTAATGTAGTAATGAAAATATTAGGAACAGGAAGCGCAGTGCCACAAAAAGTCGTTACTAACGACGACTTGAGCAAGATGATGGACACTAGTGATGAGTGGATTCGTACTCGTACGGGTATACAAAGCCGTAGAGTTCTTTCTTCGGAATCCATCACGGATTTGGCAGTGGCCGCTGCTAAGAATAGTTTGGAAAATGCTGGTTTGACAGGCTTCGACATTGACTATATCCTTTGTCATAACATGGTCGGAGATACCATAACCCCTTCAATGGCCGCTCTTATCAACAAGGAAATAGAGGCTGGTTGCCCTACTGTAGATTTAAATGCGGCGTGTACAGGCTTTATATATGCTTTGGATCTCGCAGAAGGTCTTATAAAGGCGGGTAAGGCGAAGCATGTTTTGATTGTTTGCGCTGAGCAATTGTCTTATTTTATTGATTGGAGTCGTCGTGAAACCTGCGTCCTCTTTGGTGATGCTGCAGGTGCTGCCGTAGTAGGTGAGGGAGGCGAGGATTGTCAGATTGAATTGAGTACCAAATATACAGATGCTCTCTACTGTAAGAGAAGCTATCCTGGCACTCCTTTCCGAAAAGATCAAGAGGTTTATCCTTATTTGGAGATGCGCGGACGCGATGTCTTTAAGTTGGCGGTGCTTAACTCTGCAGACGACATAAAAACAGTCGTTGAAAGGGGAGGAAAGAAATTGGAGGATATCAATTATTATCTTTTACACCAAGCCAATGTTCGTATCTTGGATGCTATTCGCAACGAGTTCAACCTCGAAGAGGAGAAGTTTCCTCATAATATCGCCAACCATGGCAATACTTCTGCGGCAAGTATTCCTTTACTCCTTGATGAGTTGAATAGAAAGGGTACTTTCAAAGAGGGGGACTATTTGGTGTTGAGTGCTTTCGGCGCTGGTTTCACTTCTGGTGCATGTCTTATTCGTTGGTGATGTCCAATGACGCTTTAGGTGTTTATTAGAAAAGAGTTAATAAAAAATAAGTTTGTTATGATTAAAAGTAGAATTTGCGACTTGATCGGTATCAAGTATCCTATCTTCCAAGGTGGAATGGCTTGGATTTCAGATGCTAAATTGGCTTCTGCTGTTTCCGAGGCTGGAGGTTTAGGTATCATTTCGGCTATGAATGCGAATGCTGATATTGTTCGCGAAGAGATTCGCAAATGCAAACAATTGACTAAAAAGCCGTTTGGCGTTAATATAATGTTGCAAAGCCCTTTTGCTGCCGAGGTCGCTAAGGTGGTCGCTGAAGAGAAAGTTGCTGTCGTAACTACGGGCGCTGGTAATCCTGCTCCTTTCGTTCCTGATTGGAAAGCAGCTGGTATCATCGTCATCCCTGTTGTCGCTTCCACAGCTTTTGCTATTCGTTTTGAGCGTATGGGAGTTGACGCTGTTGTTGCCGAGGGTGCTGAGTCGGGTGGTCACGTTGGAGAAATCAACACAATGGCTCTCGTTCCTCAGGTGGTAGACGCAGTGAAGATTCCTGTTTTGGCTGCTGGTGGTATCGCTGACGGTCGTGGCGTTGCTGCTGCCTTCATGTTCGGTGCCGAGGGTGTACAATGTGGTACTTGCTTCTTGGTGGCAGACGAGTGTCGCGCTCACGAGAACTACAAGAAGAAGATTATCGCTGCTAGCGACGCTGAGACTATCGTTACGGGTAAGACTTTAGGACATCCTGTTCGTTCTCTCAAGACTCCTTTCTCTCGTACTTTCGACAAGATGGAGAAGGATCCTAACGTAACAAGCGAGCAAATTATGGCTTTTGGTACAGGCTCTTTGCGTAAGGCTGTTCTTGATGGTAATATTGAGGAGGGTTCTTTCATGTCGGGCGAAATCGCTGGTATGGTGAAGAAACAAGCGCCTGCTCGCGAAATCATTGAGACTATGATGTCTGAGGCTGAAAGTATTATGAAAGCTGCACCTAATCGTATTGCTTAATATGAATAGAGTTGTTATTACAGGTATGGGTATCGTTTCCCCAATCGGAAACGATATCAAGACTTTTTGGAATAATTTGGTGAATGGTGTTTGTGGTATAGGTCCTATCACTGCCTACGACACAACGGGTATGCCAGTGAAAATCGCCGCTGAGGTGAAAAACTTCAACACGGAGGATTTCGGCATAGACAAGGGAATGGCGCGCCGCTCTGACCGCTACTGCCAGTTCGCTTTGGCTGCGGCCACCCAGGCTATGAAGGACAGCGACCTTGAAGGTAAGATCGCTCCTGAGCGTCTCGGCGTTTATGTGGGTTCTGGTATTGGTGGTATGCAAACGTTCATTAACGAGTGTACGAAGATGATTGAGGAAGGTCCTAACCGTATCTCTCCTTTGTTCATTCCTATGATGATTTCGAATATCGCCGCAGGTAACGTGGCTATCGCTCATCATGCAGAAGGTCCGTGCTTGCCAGTCGTAACGGCTTGTGCTACGAGTACTCACGCTATCGGTGAGGCTTATCGTTGTATCAAGTATGGCTATGCAGACGCTGTCATCGCGGGTGGTGCTGAGGCTACTATCAATCCTTTGGCTGTCGGTGGTTTCACCAACTGTAAGGCATTGTCAAAGTCAACCGATCCTTTGGCCGCTTCTTTGCCTTTTGATGCTCGTCGCGCTGGTTTCGTAATCGGTGAAGGTTCTGGTATCGTCATTTTGGAGGAATACAACCATGCGGTTGCTCGTGGTGCTAAAATCTACGGTGAAATCTGTGGTTACGGCAACACTTGTGATGCTCACCATTACACTGCACCTAAGCCAGACGGCTCTTGCGCCTCTCGTGCTATCAAACAGTCTCTCAATGAGGCTGGTTACGATGCTGCGAAGGATGTCGTTTATGTGAACGCTCATGGTACGGGTACTCCGCTGAACGATAAGTCTGAAACGAAAGCCATCAAGTTGGCTTTCGGTGAGGAGAACGCCAAGAAATTGCACATAAGCTCTTCTAAGTCTATGACAGGTCATACTTTGGGTGCTGCTGGTGCTATGGAGGTTATCGTTTCTACGTTGTCTCTTCAAAACAGCATCGTAACGCCAACTATCGGCTACAAAGAGGTTGACCCTGAGTGCGACTTGAACTATACGCCTAACAAGGCTGTCAAGGCAGATTTGACCTTGGCTTTGTCCAGTTCTTTAGGCTTTGGTGGTCACGATGCTTGTGTGGCAATCAGAAAAATCTAATCATTTGAAATCTAATTAATTAGATATAGAATTTACCTAACTTGACTATTTCTGTGAAGCAATTGTACAATTAGAAATGTACAAAACCTATTTGTTGGGGGGCTGGCTATTATGCCAGCCTTTTTTTATGCTGTGATTTTATCGTTCATCACTTCTTTTGCAACCGAGTTGCAGTGCCATGTCCTTAATTTTGTGTTGTGAATAAGGATAAAAGTTATGAACTATGGATATAGAAGAAAAAGAAAATCATTATGGTTGTTCTCATTCTCATGTGGGACACAACCATCAGCATTCTCATTCTTGTGGTTGCCATCATCATGAACATAGTTGCTCTCACAGTCATGGACATCATGGAACAGAAGACGAAACCGAGGCACGAACGACCATCATCAAAATTGTTGTTGCTGCTGTTCTTCTATGTGTTGCAGTCTTCGTCGAGAAGACGTTCCAACTTTCTACTTGGCAATTACTGATAATTTATATAGTTCCGTATTTGATAGTTGGTTTTGAGACACTGAAAGAGTCGGTTGAGAAAATATTGGAGGGTGATTTTTTAGACGAAGATTTTTTGATGTCTATCGCTACTTTAGGTGCTTTGTCCATTGGATTCTTACCTGATGCGGAGACGCAATTCCCAGAGGCTGTTTTTGTAATGCTTTTCTTCCAAGTGGGTGAACTTTTTGAAACGATTGCAGAAGGCAGAAGTAAGAAGTCTATTGCGACTTTAATGGACATACGTCCTGATGTAGCGCATGTCGAGAGAGAGGGAAAAGAGGAGACGGTCAACCCTTCCGAGGTAAGGATAAATGAGGTTGTCGTAATCCGCCCAGGTGAACGTGTCCCTTTGGATGGTGTCGTCCTTCAAGGCGAGTCAAGTATGGACACGGTTGCATTGACGGGCGAGAGCGTTCCTCGAAAGGTACAGATGAAAGATGAGGTGATTTCTGGTTGTGTCAACCTTTCAGGAGTGCTTCGTGTGAAGGTGTTGAAGAACTTTGGTGAGTCAACTGCTTCCAAAATCATTGATTTAGTTGAAAATGCAGCTGAAAACAAATCGAAGAGTGAGAACTTCATTACGCGTTTTGCAAAGGTTTACACTCCGATTGTCTTTTTTTGTGCTTTGGCATTGGCATTCATACCGCCGTTCTTCGCCGATGGTGCCTACCTTGCAAGTTTGGCTGTCTGGCTTTATCGTGCGTTAACGTTCTTAGTTGTTTCTTGTCCGTGTGCATTGGTGATTTCTGTTCCGCTAACTTTCTTTGGCGGAATTGGTGGCGCATCTCGAAAAGGTATTTTGGTGAAAGGTTCAAACTACTTGGAAGCATTGGCAAAGTTGGATATTGCAGTGTTCGACAAGACAGGAACTTTGACGAAAGGTGTTTTCTCAGTCTCTATGGTTCATCCAACGGATTTTGATGAGAAAGAGCTACTTCATTTGGCTGTCCATGTCGAACGGCATTCTACCCATCCGATTGCTGTATCGTTGAAGCAGGCTTATCCCAACGAGTGCGATGATTGCAAAATCGAGGAGGAAGAGGAAATCGCAGGTCATGGAATGAAAGCCGTTGTGAATGGTAAGACTGTCTATGTGGGTAATGGTAAACTGATGGATAAAATCGGTGCGAAATGGCATGCGTGTAGCCATACAACGCAAGGTACAACGGTGCATGTCGCCGTGGATGGTGTTTATGTCGGTCATATTGTCATCTCTGATTGCATCAAAGAGGATTCTAAGGAGGCAATTGCTTCTTTGAAGGCAAATGGCGTACGCAAGACGGTCATGTTGACAGGCGATCATGCTTCGGTAGGTAAGTATGTTGCCGAGACGGTTGGCGTGGATGAATATCATGCGGAATTGTTGCCTGCGGATAAGGTGGCACAAGTGGAACGTCTGCAAAAAGAGAAGGAACTGGGTAAAACTCTTGCCTTTGTGGGGGATGGTATTAATGATGCGCCAGTGTTGGCTCGTGCGGATGTGGGTATCGCCATGGGTGGCTTAGGTTCGGATGCCGCTATTGAAGCGGCGGATGTGGTTTTGATGGACGATAAGCCTTCAAAAATCGCTTTGGGTATCAAGATTGCAAAAAAAACATTGCGTATTGCCCGTGAAAATGTCGTCTTTTCAATTGGTGTCAAGGTGGCGGTGCTTCTCCTTGCTGCCTTTGGACTGGCAGGCATGGGACTTGCAGTCTTCAGCGATGTCGGTGTGTTGGTGTTGGCTGTGTTGAATGCTTTGCGCAGTATGCGAGTATAGATTTTTGCTAAGACATAAATGAAAGAAGCGTAGTCGCCTTGTTGCGATTACGCTTCTTTTTATAATTGTATGAAAATGTTAGTAAGGGTATTTAGAAGACTCTATGGCACCATCATTCTTGCTGAAACGGGTTCCTCCATTATCTTCTGGAACAATGCGGAAATTGTCTACAGCAAGGAACATAAGGTTCCCTTCTCCTGCTTTCTTCTGAAGAGAGCCAGATTCTTCGACCTCAATGTAAAAGTTGCAAAAGTCGGTTTTGTTCAATGGACCACAGTGTTTTGCCATTTGGTATGTACATGGAAATCCATAGTCACTGATGGCGTATGCAAAATTTCCGCCATTCCCAGAGGTCAATGGGATTGACACCGTCATCCATCCTTCAGTTGAGAATGGATTGGCTGAATTTATAGTACCACATTCCTCATCTACTACGGCTGAACCTGGATGAAACCATGCTCCTGGTGTTCCACATGCAGCATTACAAACAAATGTTTCGCCATCATCTGATTTCTTGTTTTTCCCAAACTTCAATTTTACATTTGAAGTTAAGTCACGTGAAAAACGACCTGGACTAACATCATTGTCTACGTCAAATTCATAGTATTTCTCCAAATATGAAACACG
>CAVKBM010000035.1:0-18377 GCA_963654355.1 Bacteroidaceae bacterium
CCCACTAAGGTGATACGGAATGAATTCATCATTGTTCCTAAGTTGTATCCTTTTTGTGCAACCCAGTCAAGTACTAATTTCTCATTTTCTTCGGTTTTTGAAAAATCTTCAATACCTTTCAATACTTCCACTAACTCTGTGAGATACTGAGGGCTTTCGGTTTTCCAACGTTTTTTAAGAGATTTCTCATCGTAAGAAGTTGGAGCTTCGAAGAAGAAGTTCGTCTGTTCCCATAAGTCTTTAGGAAAACTGATTCTTTCTTTGACGAGAGAGACGATGTAGGTCAGTTTCTTGAAATCACATTCATAACCTTTCTCCTTGAGGATGGGTACGAACATATTGGCGACTTCCTCGTCCGACTTTTTAATCAAGTATTCATGGTTAAACCAAATTCCTTTTTCGTAGTTGAACCTAGCACCAGACTTGCTGACACGATCGATAGAGAAAAGTTGGATTAGCTCGTTCATAGAGAACAATTCTTGGTCAGTTCCAGGATTCCAACCGAGGAGAGCCAAAAAATTGACCACCGCTTCAGGTAGGTAGCCAGATTCTCTGTATCCCGACGAAATAGCACCTGTGTGAGGGTCAGTCCATTGCAATGGGAAAACGGGGAATCCTAATCTGTCTCCGTCGCGTTTGCTCAACTTTCCGTTTCCTTCTGGTTTGAGAAGAAGAGGAAGGTGTGCGAAACGAGGCATTGTGTCGGACCAACCTAAGAAACGATACAAGAGAACATGCAAAGGAGCTGAAGGCAACCACTCTTCTCCACGGATTACATGTGTGATTCCCATCAGGTGGTCGTCCACAATATTCGCCAAGTGATAGGTTGGAAGTTCATCCGCTGCCTTGTAAAGTACTTTATCGTCTAAAATGTTGGAGTTGATGACGACTTTTCCACGAACCATATCGTCTACTTCAATGTCTTCGTTGGGTTCTATTTTGATGCGGACAACGTATTTTTCTCCGTTTGCGATTCTTTTTTCAACTTCTTCTTTTGAGAGAGTGAGGGAGTTGATGCAATTCATACGAGTGTGTGAATCGTACTGAAAATTAGGAATTTCCTTACGTTTTGCATCTAATTCTTCAGGAGTATCGAAAGCGTAGTAGGCGAGGTTGTCCGCCAAGAGTTGTTTCACATAGACTTTGTATATTTCTCTGCGTTCACTTTGGCGGTAAGGACCGTTTTCGCCACCGACACCAACGCCTTCGTCAAATGTGATTCCCAACCATTTGAATGCTTCGATGATATAATCTTCGGCACCAGGCACAAAACGTTGAGAATCTGTGTCTTCAATTCTGAGAAGAAGATCTCCACCATTCTTTTTTGCGAAAAGGTAGTTATAAAGGCAGGTTCTTACGCCTCCGATATGGAGCGGACCTGTCGGACTAGGTGCGAAACGCACGCGTACTTTCTTATCAGCCATCGTATGTATTGTTTTTTCCTTGTTTTATTATTTATTGTTGAAGCGGTTCATTGTGTCTTGCAAGCCTGAAAGACAAAAGTTTTTGATGATTTCTTCGGCTATCGGCACTCTTTCTTCTAATTTCTTTGCTTCCTCCTCGTTCCATTCCCCTAATACATAATCAATTTGACCACCCTTTGGAAAATCGTTGCCGATTCCGAAGCGGAGGCGAGCGTAATTTTGCGAGCCGATTTTTGCCTCAATACTTTTGAGTCCATTATGACCGCCTGCGCTTCCATTACCTTTCAGACGGAGCGCGCCAAAAGGGATGGAGAGGTCGTCCACGATAATGAGGACGTTTTCTACAGGAATTTTTTCTTTATTCATCCAATAGCGAACTGCGTCGCCACTGGCGTTCATATAGGTTGAAGGTTTAAGAAGCAGTAATTCTGCGTTTTTCACGCGCCCTGTCGCTGTCGCACCATAGCGAGTATGGTCGTCAAAAACAAGGTTGGACGCTTTTGCAAAAGCGTCCAACACTCTAAATCCTATATTGTGTCGGGTATTGGCATATTCGTCTCCAATGTTTCCCAAACCCACAATCAAGTATTTCATAAATGATGCTTTAAATCACATTAGTTGGCCGCATTACGTGCTGCGCGGGTAGCTTTAACAGATGCGACAACATTAACTTGGCTTGACAAGATTGCCAATTTGTCGAATGAAAGAGCACCAACTTGGATAGTCTTGCCCAAACCGAGTTTCTCGACATTTACTTTCAAAATTTCAGGGATGTCTTTGTAGTTACCCTTAACTTTCAATTTACGCATGTCTTGGCTCAACTTACCTCCTAAACGTACACCTTCTGCAAGTCCTTCCAACTTGATAGGAACTTCCATTACGATGTCTTTGTCCTCGTAAACCTCCAAGAAATCAATGTGGAGGATTGAATCCTTTACAGGGTGGAACTGAATCTCTTTCAAGATCGCCTTGTAAGTCTTCCCATCAATGGTCAAATTTACCAAGAAAATCTCTGGTGAATAGATCAACTTGCGCACGTCTGCTGCTGAAACTTGAAAATTGATGTTCTCAGATTTTGATCCGTACAAAATTGCAGGAATTTCGCCGTTTGCTCTGATTGCTTTAACACCTTTCTTTCCGAGGTTCTCTTGGGCTCTTAATGAACCGCTCAAATCATAAGTCTTCATTTTGTGTTACTCAAAATTAAGTTTTACAATACGTTCGTAATGGCTTAATTTCCCATCACACTTTCTTTTGAACAAATTTTCTAAAAAAGCGGTGCAAAGGTACTTCTTTTTTTTGAATTATCATAGTATTATCCTTGTCTCGTTACAATGTTGAATTGTTTTTTCCGCTTAGAGCATAAAATGTGGTTCTCAATGTGACTTCTATACATAACGTTTATTGCAACAACGCTTTCCAATCGTCTATATTCAATGTGTCGAACGGGTTGTTCTGACCGATGAACGTGTCTGCGATGTTTCTCTTTTTCTCTTGTAGCAACAATACTTTTTCTTCGATGGTGCCTTTCATAATGAAACGATAAACAAACACGTTGCGCATTTGTCCAATGCGGTAGGCGCGATCTTCTGCTTGTTGCTCTGCTGCAGGATTCCACCAAGGGTCGATTAAAAAAACATAATCGGCTGCGGTGAGATTGAGGCCGACACCTCCTGCTTTTAATGAAATGAGGAAACAAAATGTTTCGGGATCGTTTTGAAACTGGTTGACTTGTATTTCACGGTCTTGTGTTGACCCCGTGACTTTTGAGTAGCGGAATCCCTCTTCATTCAATGCCTTCTCTATTATTTCCAAAAACCGAACGAAGCTTGAAAACACCAACACTTTATGTCCTTCTTCTTTCAAACTTTTCAAACGTCGCACGATTTCATCAACTTTGTTGGATGGAATGTCCGATTGTTCATCAACGAGTGATACTCGGTTTGCCAATTGTCGCAGCATCGTCAAAGAGGAAAGAGCCATGGTCATTGTTTGTGGCTTGCCGAAGCGAAGAATCCCATCCATCAATGTGTTGCGGACAGCGTTTTTCTGTGTATCGTAGTAGGATTTGTGCTCTTCACTCATCTCGCAGAACACTTCCATTGTGTATTTGTCTGGCAGTTCTTTAGCCACCTCTTTTTTTGTCCTTCTTAGCAGAAACGGCTTGATGATTGCTCTCAGCAGACTTTCTCGTTGTGCGTCTTTCTCTTTCTGTATAGGTTGTTCAAAGTAGTTGTGGAAATAGTGTAGCGTACCTAAAATATCACGGTTGCAAAGGTTCATTTGTGTCCATAAGTCTGTCATTCCGTTTTCTATTGGTGTGCCTGTGATGCAGAAAACGTGTTGGGCATTAAGTTGCACAGCGGCTTTGTAGGTGAGAGAAGACGGATTTTTCAGATTCTGGCTTTCATCAAAGATGGCACAATCAAATTTACACTCTTTCAAAAAGTTAATGTCTTTTCTGAGAATGCCGTAAGTGGTGAAAATAAGGTTGTAATGAGCGAAAATTTTGCCTATTTGCGAAGATTGTATGCGTCGGTCTCCTGTATGCACATAATGAGTTAATGGTGGTGAAAATTTCTTCTTTTCATTGACCCAATTGAAAATCAAAGACGAAGGCATGACTATGAGTGTGGGAGCTTTGGTTTCTTCGTTATCTGATTCTGTTTTTACCTCGGATGGTTGTGTTTGTAAAGAATCTGCTATGGGTTGATCAAAAAAAGTAGGTTCGCTGCTTTCGTATATCCATTGTGGTTGCTTGTAGACTTCCTTTTGAATCTTCTTTTGAGGATAGATTCGGCGCAAAAACGACAGAAATTGCAGTGTTTTACCTAATCCCATATCGTCTGCCAAACAACCTCCGTAGTTCATTTGGTAGAGTTTTACCAACCACGAGTATCCTATAGTTTGATATTCGCGTAATGTGGCGTTGATGTCCTCTGGTACGATTTCTGGTTCTTCCAAAGTAAGACGGATGGCTTTGCTTTTTGAAAAGCAGTCGCTCATCAGTCCCAACAGCGACCTGCGTATCTTTAGAGAGTCGTCTTTGGTCGTCCTTTGCATTAAGTCCGAATATTTTGAGAAGATCTCGTCGGGGAGAATGATGCTTCTCCCGTCTTCTATTTTGTAGATACGTTCTCCCGACACGATGTGATTGCGCAGTTTGATGAATGGAATGTGTATGTCTCCGACGCATACTTCTCCTTGCAACTCAAACCAATCCATGTCCATCTCTGCAATCTCTGCATGGTATGATACAGGCTCTAATATGAAAGTGTATTCGCTCAATTCTTGCCGAATTTCAAACTCTTTCAAAGCCCCTTTGTTGCATATCAAAAAGTTGACAATAGATACCTCCTTGGTTTTGCTTGAATCTAAAAAGAAGTATTTGTTTATTTCATATAAGCCTAATTTTTTTATTAAATCTATGTATCTCTGTTCAGAATCTCTATTGCGATTTTCTATCGTTATCTTGTATGAATTATTTTCTTTCGAGATATTGACTAATCTTTTTTTCTTTGCATCTATTTCAATACAAAAGTCTCCATATTGGAAGTTTAAACGAAGCGAGGGGGTGCGGTCTAAACTCTCGACAAGGGTTAAGATAGGATGTGGCTCGTTATGCGATTCCTTTAATGGAAAGCCCTCTATGATGACGTGGTCTTCTTGTTCTAAAGCTTTTTTGATGAATGTGTCTAAATAGGATTTCAAATTTTTAGATGGCACTTCGACGTTATCTTTGCTTAAGAATGTTGAGACTCGTTTGAAACTATTTTGAGAAAAGATGTAAAGTCGGTTGTGAAGAATGTAGCAAGCGGGTTCTTTTGATAAGACAACTAAGTCTTTAGGTTGATATTTCTGACGGAAGAACTTTAATCCGTCTTTCTCATTCAAAAGTAAAGAATAATGGAGCTCTCCATCTTTCATTAAAAATCGAGTGGTGGTCTTATCAAAGTCTGAATTGGAGTACACTCTGTCCGATTCATATATTGTAGAGAATGATTTGTCTTTGTGAAAAATGGGTATTCCGTATTGGCGAGCGAGGTCGGCTAATTTGAAATTGGCTCGTTCAACTGTTTGGGTGATTAGTTCGTAGTTAGGAAAGTTCGGTGCAAATTTTTTTTGAAATTCGGTGATAGTTAATTTATCTCGCACGAACAGTTTGAGAATGTATGGTTCTGTCATGCTTTCGTATGCCTCGACTGCTTTCCACTGAAATTCTGTCATCTCCTCTTGGGTTGAGTTTGTCTTTGTCGGAAAGTAGGAAATAGGGTATGATTTACCTTTTTCATCTAAGACGACAGGACGCAAAATGTGGTTCCAAAGGGGGTGGTCGATTAAAAGCAGAGCGAACATGGAATGTGAGATGTGTTTTTTAGTCCGATTGGTGATTTGAAAAAAAAGGCTGAAAGCAGAGATGCTGCCTTCAGCCCTTTGTTTATCCTAACAAAATTTATTTAGTAAGGTAGTTTTCGCTGATTGAGCGGTTGTCGAGGACACGTTGGATAGTGTCTGCGAACAAAGATGCAACAGAAAGGATGTGAGCCTTCTTACATGTCTTGTGGAATGGAATAGAATTTGTGAATACAATTTCCTCCAAGGCAGAATCGTCTACGCGTGAACTTGCAGGGTCAGACATAACGGCGTGGGTTACAACGGCGCGGACTGATTTTGCGCCAGCGTTGGCGAATAAGCCAGCGGCTTTTGTGAGTGTGCCAGCAGTGTCCACCATATCGTCAAGAATAACGACGTTTTTCCCTTTTACATCGCCGATGATAGTCATTTCGCTAACCACGTTGGCTTTTTCTCTGCTTTTGTGGCAAAGTACCATTGGGCATCCGAGGTATTTGGAATAAGAGTTAGCGCGTTTTGAACCACCGACATCAGGAGAAGCGATAACGAGGTTCTCCAACTTGAGTGATTGAATGTATGGTAAAAATACGGTAGAGGCGTAGAGATGATCTACAGGTATGTCGAAGAAGCCTTGGATTTGGTCTGCGTGGAGATCCATAGTGATGAGGCGGTCTATACCCGCAGTGGTCAACATGTCAGCAACCAGCTTGGCACCGATGGCAACACGTGGCTTGTCTTTACGATCCTGTCTTGCCCAACCGAAATAAGGGATTACGGCAACAATCTTGTAGGCTGATGCACGCTTCGCCGCATCAATCATCAGCAAGAGCTCCATCAAATTGTCGGCGGTTGGCACTGTCGACTGCACTAAGAACACATAGCGACCACGAACGGACTCTTCGTAAGAAACCCCAAACTCGCCATCTGCAAATTTTTGCAAATTGATTCTACCCAATTCGCAACCTAAATGGTTACAAATCTCTTCTGCCAAATATCTTGTGTTTGATCCGGCAAAGACTGTAAAAGGATGTTGACTGTCCATTGACTTTATTTTTGGAATAAAATTTGTCGTTTTTTGTTTCTGCAAAGTTAGTAGAATTTTTGTTTGCTTGTTGTTTTTGTGAGGGGTATTTTTGCGTAGTAGTTTTTGAAAAATTTCTTTTTGCGTTTATGGAATCGTGCGACAAAGTTTTTGAGAAAGCAAAAATTCGCAATACGGCCGTCCGTCAGTTAGTATGGAAGGCTGTTTCTGAGTTTGACTATGCGTTCTCATTGGCGGATCTTGAGTCTAAGCTCCTTACTGTCGATAAGTCTTCCTTGTTTCGAACACTTACGCTTTTCAAAGAAAGAGAGTTGCTACATGAGGTAGACGATGGTTCGGGTTCTGTGAAGTATTGTGTATGTGATTGTTGCGATGAGATAGACGAACATAGACATCATCAACATCATCAACATCATGTGCATATCACCTGCGTCGTTTGCAAGAAGACTTTCTGTTTGAAGAAACTCACTGTTCCTTTAGTGAATATCCCTAAAGATTTTGAAGTGGAGGAGATAAATTATGTCGTGAAGGGAGTTTGTGCAAAATGTCGTAAAAAAACATAGTCTGTCTGAAATAGTCCCCTGCTTTCCTTACGCTCTGTAGATTCATTTTGTCATTAGTTCTATAAAGTGCGTTTATTTATATCGTTGTTAAATAAATTGAAAAACACATCGTTTATAAGTTAAAATACATTAATTTTGGGTTGTTGATTGTTGAAATTGAAATGGTGGTGACTGAAGAAAATAAGTAAAAATGTCGGGGAAAAAGAAAATCTTGATTATCGGAGGGGGCGTTGCCGGTATGTCTGCTGGTATCTATGCGCAGACAAACGGATTCGATTCAATTGTTATAGAAAAGCATAGCATACCAGGAGGTATATGTACAGCTTGGTATCGTAAGCGTTATAAGTTCGATTATAGCATTCAGTGGTTGGTCGGAACAAAAGAAGGGGCATTCCACGATACAATGTGGGAAACAGGTATTTTGGACGATACCGTTAAGGTGCTGAATTCGGATATTCATAATAAAAACGTAGACAAGAATGGTGCGGATTTTATCATTTATACTAAGGTAAGAAGGTGGCGTCGATACCTCTTGAGGATGGCTCCTGAGGATTTTATCGCAATCAACCGACTATGTCGTGATATTCGTTGGGCGTCCCACCTTCGTCCGTTCGACATCGCTCCTGCTTTGCGCAAACCTTGGCATTATGTGAAGGCTCTTTATCATTGTTGGCCTTCTCTCTATATGGCTTTGCGTCATAAGGGTAAAACATTTCAAGAATATATTGATTCTCTGCATTTTAAGAATGCGTATCTTCGCAGTAGAATGCTGCAGATATATGGCGAGAATAACTTTTCTGCTTACGCTTTTTTACTCATTATGGGTTGGTATCTGCGAAAAAATGCGGGTTACCCGATGGGGGGCTCTTTAGGGGTGGCAGAGCGTATGCAAAAGAAATACGAATTGCTCGGTGGTCAGTTCCTTTTCAAAAAAGAGGTGGAGGAGATATTGGTTGAAAATGGTCGGGCAAAAGGAGTGCGGCTCAAAGATGGAACCGTCATGGAGGCAGACTATGTGATCAGTGCTGCCGATGGATATTCTACTTTGTATAATATGCTGAAGGGGAAGTTCAACTCGAAGAAAATCGAGCAGGCTTATAAAAACTGGCATCGTTTTTCCTCTATTGTACAGGTGTCTTTCGGAATCAACAAGAAAATAGTAACGGACTATCATATTCAAGTGGTTTTGGCGCAGGGGGAAAAAATCGGTAGCACAACAATTTCCCATAGTTACCGTGTGCTGAATTATGATTTTGATTCGAGTATGGCTCCGGAAAATAAAACTGCGATTGTCTTCCGCTATGAGAGTCCGTATGAGTTGTGGGAGAATATGACGGACGAGGAGTATAAGGCAGAAAAGCAGCTGATAGCAAAGGATGCCTGCCGACTTTTAGAGAAGCATTATCCTGGAAGCTCGGAGCTCGTCGAGGTTACGGATGTCGCTACACCTCGCACTACGATTCGCTATACAGGTGCGTGGAAAGGCGCTTATGAGGGCTTTTTGCCGACACCTAAAAACGTGATTGAACAGTTGGACCAGAAATTGCCTAATTTAGATCATTTCTATATGGCAGGGCAATGGCTCTTTCCTGGTGGTGGAATTCCTCCATCTGTTGAATCAGGCAAATGGGCGATTCAGTTGATATGTAGGGACGAGAATGTGAGGTTTCGAGCAAAACAAAAACATAATCCGTTTTGTAAGAAATAGGGATAGAAACAAGTTTTGTTTTTAAACAGAAAGGAAATGTATAACGAAGTGTTTATGCGTTTCCTTTCTGTTTTTTGTTGATAAAAGGAAGAACCAATGAACACCCAAAGCCGACAACGCAGTTGACTATGATTTCAACTAAATGGGCGAGGATGGCAAAAGTGCCGGCTTGTGTGGCTGTTACGCCATAGATCATCAAAGCCTGGATAGTCATGAATTCGTAGGTCCCAATGCCTCCCTGTACGGGAACCACCATTCCCAATGCTCCAAAAACGTAGGTTGCCAATCCTGCTTCTATGGAGAGTTGCTCGGTGAAATCGAACATCCAGAAACTACAATAGAGCATAAAAAAGTAGATGACGAAGATAAAAATAGAGTAGAATAAGAAGAGAGGTTTGTTTTTGATTCTTGTAAATGATTTCAGTCCATTCCAAACTCCCGTCCCCATTTCTTTTCCTTTCTGGAAAAATTTCCATGTTGATATTTTCTTTCGGAAGAAGCTGATTCCTAATACGAATGCCAAAATGATGATCCATACAATAGGGTTGGAGAAAATCTCGGAAATTTTATCTAAAATGTGAACATATGAAAGGACACTTCTAAAAACTTCAAATTCGGCTATGACCGTGAAAAAAACGATGAGTAAGGTTACCAACATGTCAAAGGCACGTTCGGTGATGACGGTTCCAAACAATTCGCTCATTGGTATTTTTTCATATTTTTTGAGTACGCCACAACGAGCCACCTCGCCTGCACGTGGAAATATATGGTTGACGAAATAGCCAAACATCACTGCGCAAAAAGTGTTTTTTATGACAGGTGCTTGTGCCACGGGTTCAATCAGCATGTTCCAACGCAATGCTCGTACCCAACTACTCAGCAAACAAAGTAAGATTGGAACTACAACGTATCTCCATTTTGCGGAGTGAAAGATAGTTCGCATCTCGTTCAAGTCTAACTGTTTGTAAACGAAATAGAAAACAAGAATTCCTAAACCTAATGAGATGACGATTTGTAAAATATCTTTTCCTTTGACATTTGCCATATTGTTGATTCTTTTGAGGTTGCAAATGTAAACATTTCTTTGCTTTTGCAGATTGATAAAATTTTTCTATTTTTGTGTTGGCTAATGCGAATGAACAAGAGGAATTGCAAGAGTTCGAACCAAAAAGTTAAAAACGATAAAGCCAATGGAAGATGGAAGTCACGCCCAAGAAATTCTTAGGGCAGCATTTTTTGAAAGATCTGAATATTGCCCAAAACATCGCTGAAAGTTTAGAGGTGTCTGAGCCGACTAATGTGTTAGAGATCGGTCCAGGCATGGGTGTTTTGACACAATTCTTGTTGAAAAATCCACACATAAACCTTAAAGTGGTGGAATTAGACCGAGAGTCGGTCAGCTATCTGAATGAAAACTATCCTGAATTGGAAGGAAAAATCCTTGCCGAGGATTTCTTGAAATCTGACTTGACGCACCTATTTGAGGGGCAGTCTTTTAACGTAATAGGGAACTATCCTTATAATATTTCAAGCCAGATATTTTTCCGTGTGTTGGATTATCGGGATCGGATACCAGTTTGCTCTGGCATGATCCAAAAAGAAGTTGCAGAGCGTATCGCCGCCAAGCCTAACTGCAAAGCATACGGAATCTTAAGCGTGTTGCTCCAAGCGTTCTATGACATAGAGTATTTGTTCACTGTTCACGAATATGTTTTTGACCCGCCTCCGAAGGTGAAGTCCGCGGTTATCCGTATGCGACGCAATAGGGTGAGTCAACTTGAATGTGATGAGCAATTATTCATAAAAGTAGTAAAGACCACCTTTAATCAGCGACGGAAGATGTTGCGGAACACCCTCGCCAACCTATCCGTGCCTAAAGATTCTGTACTGATGCAGGAGCCGATTGCTACCAAGCGTCCTGAACAATTAAGTGTGGCAGACTTTGTGGCACTAACGAATCGAGTACAAGAAGAGTTAGCAAAAATTTAAAGGTATGCAGCAAAACATTCAACAGGTGCGGTTGTTCTATTTTGAGAACAATCGGCTGAAGATTGCAAAGGATATCGAAATTCTGAAAGAGATTCCTTTGAACAATTTTGTCTGGATTGATTTGAACGATGTCGCTCCCGAAACAGAGTCCGAGTTGGAGCAGTTCCTGAAAATCTATATTCAGGAAGAAGAGGAGATAGAGGAGATTGAGATGTCTTCTCGTTATATCGAAACGGAAGACACTATGGTGGCGAACTCGAATTTCTTATTGGATACGTTTGAAAAAGAGCCTGTCTCTTTTATCTTGAAAAATGGAATTTTGGTTTCTGTTCGAGACAATTCAAATCTGAAATCCTTTAACGAGACGGTCAAGAAAATGTTTGCGAATCCTCGAAATTATCCGACAGGATATCATATATTCGTGGCTTTGTTGGAGACTCGGGTGGAGTATGATGCGGATATGATCGAGGCGGTTACGAGCGAGATTACAAAATTGAGCAAAACGCTCACTATCGCAGAGGATGTGGACGAGGATATGTTGTTGGAAATCAAGAATATGCAGGAGCGAGTGATGCACCTGAGAGAGAACATTATTGACAAACAGCGTGTGGTCTCCAACGTCTTGAAAAGTGCGATGATGCCCAAAGACTTGAAGCCTCGTTTGAGCATGGTTATCAAGGATATCAACTCTCTTATTGAGCATACGAAGTTTGGTTTTGACCGTTTGGACTATCTTCAAGATACATTCTTAGGTCTCGTAAATATCGAGCAGAATAAGATTATAAAAATATTCACGGTGGTATCAGTTATCTTTTTGCCACCGACGTTGATTGCGAGTATCTATGGTATGAACTTTAAGTTTATGCCGGAATTAAACTGGTCTTACGGATATTTGTTTTCGATATGCTTGATGATTGTTGCCTCAGGGCTGACATTATTCATATTTAAGAAGAAAAATTGGTTGTGAAAATATAAGGTATTATGGCAGAGACGAATTTTGTTGATTATGTGAAGATATATTGCCGTTCTGGCAAAGGTGGGGCGGGATCTGCTCACTTGCATCGTGAAAAATACACACCGAAGGGCGGTCCCGATGGAGGAGATGGCGGTCGTGGTGGACACGTTATTCTTCGAGGCAACAAAAACTATTGGACGCTCATCCATTTGAAGTATGAAAAGCATGTTTTGGCGGGCGATGGTGGTAGCGGAAGCTCAAGTAGGAGTTTCGGTGCGGATGGTGCAGATAAAGTTCTTGAAGTGCCTTGCGGAACCGTTGTCTACGATGCAGAAACAGGTGAATTTATCTGCGATGTTACGGAAGATGGCCAGGAGGTGATATTATTGAAAGGTGGTCGCGGAGGTTTAGGAAACTGGCATTTTAAGTCGGCGACGAACCAAACGCCACGCTTTGCGCAACCAGGAGAACCTGCTATTGAGAAGACTGTCATTATGGAATTGAAGGTGTTGGCTGATGTTGGCTTGGTAGGATTCCCGAATGCGGGGAAGTCGACTTTGCTTTCTGTTGTCTCTGCAGCGAAACCTAAGATTGCCAATTATCCATTTACAACCTTGGAGCCCAATTTAGGTATCGTTGCTTATCGCGATCAGAAATCATTCGCAATGGCGGATATACCAGGAATTATAGAGGGAGCCAGTGAAGGTAAAGGAATCGGTTTGCGTTTCTTGCGCCATATTGAGCGAAATGCAATCCTATTGTTCCTTGTTCCTGCCGATTCTGACGACATTGTCAAGGAATATGAAATCTTGCTGAAAGAACTGTCTAAGTACAATGAAGAATTATTGAAAAAACAACGTATTTTGGCGATTTCAAAGTGTGATATGATTGACGAAGAGTTGGAAGAAGAGATACGTCAGACATTGCCTACCGATGTGCCTGTTGCATTCTTCTCAAGTGTTACGGGAAATGGTTTAATGGAACTCAAAGATTTGATATGGAATGAGTTGAGCAAGGATGTCGACCGACACATGACGTTGACGCACCGTCCGATGGATCTTGAAGAAGAGGGTGAATTTACCGAAGATGAAATTGAAATCATTGGAGAAGACGATATAGAGATGGAGTGGGAAGACGAAGAATAAATACCATTGATGCATTTTGTAAAAGCAACCGTACTTTGTTGAAAAAAATAATTCTTTGAAAATCAGATAATTAGAAAAGATATGTTGTAAAACATATTGGGGGGGGTAAAATTGAACATTTTGTTTTTATATTTGTAATGTTATTTGAAATTATTAAGGGGAATAACTAATTACTTAAATATAAAAACAAAATGGGAAAGAGAAAGTTTTTTGGATTGTTATTAATGATTGTGGCAATCCTTTCTATGGTAACTATGTCTTGTAAAAAATCAACGGATGATGAAGATGCAGACACTTATGAGATAACAATCGTAAACAATTCTTCCTCTACCTTCGCCGTCTACATAGACGATATTTATGAAGGAGACTTGAAGAAGAAAAAATATGGAAAATATGAAGTCTCTGTAGATGGTGTTCACACTGCGAGAGTCTTACAAAAGAATGGTTATGTTCTTTATCCTACGGAGAAGAAAAACACCTTTGTTTATGGGGGGGCGGATATGTGGACATTCAGCAACTAATTTTTAGCATTCAATTTATGAGGTTGAGGATAATTGCGACGCTATTAGTCATATTGTTCGCTAAATCTGCGTTTGCGGTTGATATCATAGTAACAAAATCTGCAAAGAAGATTGACGCAAAGGTTTTGGAGGTGTCTTCGGATGAGATTAAGTATAAGAAGGTGAGCAATCTTGATGGACCGACATATATCTTGAAAATTTCTGAAATTCAAACTCTTGTCTATGATAATGGTGAGGTAGAGACTTTTAAAGTGAAATTTCAAGAAGAAAAGTCGCAGAGGACTGTAATTAAACAAAGAAAGCCCAAAGAAAGTATTGTTAAATATCAACCAACTCCACAACAGAAGCAACATGATGAGTTGGAGTTGCGCCGTATGATTTATAACCGAAGTAATATTGGTAGTAAACCCAATAAAAATCCGTCTGACACACGCTGTTACTTTGGAAATGGTTTCTCTGATTATAGACGAGATGGATTTCTTGAGTATAGAAAATTGGATGGTGTAAAATTGTCTGATCATCAATATGCTGAGTATCTGAGGACTCGCTGTAGACCTGCGTATGATAAGTATGTAAGTGGCAGTAATTTAGCTGCTGTTGGTTGTTGTTTGACTATTATGGGTGATTGTCTTCTGCTTTCAGGTGTAATATGTTTGGCAAGTTATACTCCAGTTGGTTATGATGATGATAACTACAATAGGGAACTAGTGAAGTATGCGTATGGTTGTGCAGGTTCTATTGTTGGATCGGTCTGTGCTATTGTCGGACTGCCTTTGTGGATCTCGGGTTCAGTAAGAAGACAACGTTCAATAGATATTTATAATGAAGAATGTGGAGGCAATGACACTTCCTTCGAATACCGTGTAGGCTATACTAGAAAAGGTGTAGGCTTGGCGTTAATTTTTTAAAATATTTGCGGTTATGAAGATAAGATTTTTGATTATTTTGTTAGTGAATTTTCTAAGCGTGAGCTTGTATGCATCTGATATGATAGTAACTAAGGATGCAAGGAAGATTGACGCTAAAATTTTGGAAGTTTCTTCTTCTGAAATAAAATATAAGAAGGTAAGCAATCTTGACGGTCCGTTGTATGTTATGCCAGTAACGGAGATTCAGACTGTCGTGTATGAGAATGGCGAAGTTGAAATATACGAGGAAAGAAAAGAAGAGGAAGTTGCGAAACTTGTTGCGAAAGAGGAAAATTATAATAAAGTGGCAAACGTGAAGACTCAAAATGAGTCGAAACAAAAGTCGTCTGTTGAAAGAACGACAGAAAGAAAGGAAGATAGCTATGGCTATAGATCGTCTTCAAAAGCCTCGTCAGCAATAGAGGAGAAAACTGTTTATTATGACCAAGATCCTATCTATGGTAGTGAGCGAGCAAAAGTAGAAAGAACTTTGAAAACTAATGGGGATGTTCTTGGTTATAGAAGTTTGAATGGAAAACAATTAACTTCTAACGAATATGCGAACTATTTGAAAAGACATTGTACTCCTGCTTTGGAGACATATAGAAGAGGTAATGGATTATTAAGTGCAGGAATTGCTATGATTGTTGTGGGGGATATGATTGGATGCGCAGGTTTAGCTGCTAATGGTAATATTCCCGTTTTTGCATTTGGTGCTATTGTCGAAGTTATTGGTATTCCGTTGATAATTAATGGTGCTAAAGTGCGAAGAAAGTCATTAAAGGTTTATGAAAAAAATTGTTTAAACAATGATGTCGCTTTCGAATACAGGGTTGGCGTTGCTGGAAAAGGAGTAGGGGTGTCATTGAATTTTTAGGTAGGATCAAAATGAGAGAAGCCCAATGAGAGAAACTCTTGTTGGACTTCTTTTCTATTGTGCTTGAACAAAAGCGACATAGTAGATGGGAAGGTAAGTGGTGCTGTTTTTTGTCTTCACTTCTCTATTGTTTGAGAAAACAAAAGCTTGTTGAATATTGTAGTCTTTGTTCTCTAAGAAACGGTCTAATGCACTGTGAACCGTGTAATCTTTGCCTGACTTTACTTCTATAGGGAGGGCGGAGAGATGTTCTTTATCGTCTATCAGATAGTCGACTTCACCATTCTTTTTGTTGTCGTAGTAGTAGAGATTGAAGCCGTGTGCCTTGAGTTCTTGCGCTACGATAGTCTCATATACTGAGCCGAGGTTTATACTGTTGATATCCTCCATTATAGGCTTTATCTGTGTTCCAAAGAAAGTGTTCGTTAGCAGTCCGACATCATTAATGTAAAGTTTCAGAAGATTTTTGCCGCTATTCTCAATTAAAGGAAATGATGGCTTGCTGATTGCTTTAACCTCTAACGCTATCCCTGCTGAGATGAGGTAGTCAAACTCTTCCTCATAGTCGTTCATCCGTTTTCCTTCTTTTTGCTCAATGTCTTTGGCTATAATTCGTTTCTTCTTGTTTTCTAAATTAGATGGAATCATATCATAAATCCGCTGAATCTTCAATCGGGTGTTGTTTTGCTCATACCTTGCAGCGTCGGCTTTATACAGCTGTTGTATGTCTGTTTGAATGGAACGGACTGTCGTGATATTTTTACTTTCAACAAAGGTCTTTACAGCGTAGGGAAGTCCTCCAACTAAAAGGTATTTCTTGAAAAGATCCATGATTTTAACGTGAATGTTCTCGGACATAGAGACTCTCTTTTCAAAGTTTTTCCTCATCGTATCAATCAATAGACTTCCTACGTTGTTGGCAATGAGAAATTCCTCGAAATCCATAGGAAACATGTGTAGTATTCGTATAGAGCCGATGGGCAGGGATGAGGTCAATTTCAATGTAATACCTAATTGAGAACCGCTTGCAATAAATGTGTATTGATTGTCTTCTCTCAAAAACTTGAGCATTGTTAGAAGATGATCGTATGCTTGAATTTCATCTATGAAGATGAGAGTGTCCTCTTTCTCTTTCATCAGATGTCCATAGTCAATACTGAGTGCCAAATAGAAATCGTCTACTGTCTTTGCATTCTCAAAAGTTCGGTTGCTCACCTTATCGACTTCCATATTGATTTCAATGAAATTTTTGAAAAGTCGCTTTCCTACTTCTCTGATGATAAAGGACTTTCCAATCTGTCTAGCACCATCAATAACGAGTATTCTATCGTCGTCTGATTTTAAATGGCTAATTATCTGATTCTCAATTTTTCTAAATAACATATCACACTTTTCCTATATTTTTCATTATTCAAAAATACACTTTTCCTATAAATTTAAGGTCTATAAAATACACTTTTCCTATGATTTAGACCATTGAAAAATACACTTTTCCGAAAATAGGAGCTTTGAAGGGGTTTGGATATACACAAAAAAGAGGGGCGACAGAAATTGCCACCCCTCCGTATTTAGAACTGATTAGATTCTATTAGAATTTGTTGTTCTCAGGACGTAATTTTCTAACAACTGCACCTGCGCGCCACATTTCGCTGTCGCGAAGAGCAGCCAACTCTTTCTCCAAACCTTCACGGTAGTCTGGTTTAGAGTTAGCGTCGATAGAACGCTGAGCCTCTTCACCTGTAACTACTGAGTGGTAGAGTTTCTGCATAACTGGCTTGATAGCGTCGTGGAAAGGACCCATCCAGTCCAAAGCACCACGTTGAGCAGTAGTAGAACAGTTTGCGTACATCCAGTCCATACCGTTCTCTCCGAACAATGGGCCGAGTGATTGAGTCAACTCCTCAACAGTTTCGTTGAATGCCTCTGAAGGAGAGTGTCCGTTCTCACGCAATGTCTCGTATTGAGCCAAGAGCAATCCTTGGATAGCACCCATCAAAGAACCACGTTCTCCAGTTAAGTCTGATGTAGCCTCTTTCTTGAAAGTAGTCTCAAACAAGTATCCAGAACCAACACCAATACCCAAAGCGATAACTTTGTCCCAAGCGTGTCCTGAAGCATCTTGGTAGATAGCGTAAGAAGAGTTCAAACCACGACCTTGAACGAACATACGGCGAAGAGAGGTTCCTGAACCCTTAGGAGCGATCATGATAACATCAACATCCTTTGGAGGGACGATGCCAGTACGGTCGTTCCAATTGATGGCAAAACCGTGAGAGAAGTATAAAGTCTTGCCAGGAGTCAAGTATTTCTTAATCATTGGCCAACACTCGATTTGTGCTGCGTCAGAAAGCAATAATTGGATAATGGTAGCCTTTGAGCAAGCCTCTTCGATTCCGAACAAAGTTTCTCCGGGAACCCATCCGTCTGCCTTTGCTTTTTCAAAAGTCTTACCTGGACGCTGACCAACGATCACGTTAAAACCGTTGTCGCGCAAGTTCATTGATTGACCAGGACCTTGAACTCCATATCCGATAACTGCGATTGTCTCGTTTTTCAAGACCTCACGCGCTTTGTCTAACGGAAATTCTTCGCGGGTAACTACGTTTTCGATTACGCCGCCAAAATTCATTTCTGCCATTTTCTTTTATATTTAAAGTTTATTATAATCTTTAAAGCCACACTGGCAAACTTGTATTTCTATCCGTTTGCTTCGTGCCTGCTTAAATGGTTTGCAAAGATAATAAAAATGACTACAGAAACGGATAAAACGTAAAAGTTTTTTGTTGTGGGCATTCTATAGTTATCTATTACTGTCCGCTAAACAATACCCCCCTCCGCCCAACTTGCTGATTTTGATGAGTTGGGAGGTCGGCAAGTTGTGTACAAGCCTAA